>CACXLJ010000026.1 GCA_902768435.1 uncultured Bacteroidales bacterium
AGGACGGAAAGCCCGGGAACATCCCGCAACCTCCCTAAAAAACTGCAACAACTAAAATTTCTCGCGACTAATAACCTATAACTGAAAACTATTAACTATCTTTGCAAGTTGATAGGAAGAGAAGATGAAGATAGTTCGCAGCAAATATTTACCCCCATCACGCAGGCATGCGGCGATTAATTTGTTCGGGATATTTTTTGTCCACCCCAACGTGCACGTCAACGAGCGACTGATCAACCACGAGCGCATCCACACTGCACAAATGCGTGAACTGCTCTATATCCCGTTCTACCTCATCTATCTCATTGAGTGGCTGCTCCGGCTTGTGATGAAGGACAATGCCTACCTGAGCATTGGCTTTGAGCGCGAGGCCTATCGCCACGAGGACGACCCCAGCTACCTGGAGCACCGCAAGCACTACGCATGGGTGAAATACCTGCGCAAGAAGAACAAACGCCAACGAAAGAGAAAAAGGAAAAGAAAAAACCGCGACTAATTCACTACACATCAAGAAATTTATAACAATCCATACACGATGAACAAACAAGAAATTGAAACACGCAAAGCCGAGTTTATTGAACTGCTCAAGTCTACAGGACGTGAGGGAGTTGACGAACTTGTGGAGATGCTCGACGAGGGCAAGATGCACTTCTTCACTGCCCCAGCAAGTGTGAACCATCACCTCAACAGCGATGGCGGGCTGCTGGTGCACTCGCTCAACACCTGCAAGGCGGGTCTGAAACTGCGGGAGATGGCAATCGCCATGAAGCCCGAGCTCGAACCCATGCTCAAGCGCGACAGCGTGATAATAGCCACCCTGCTGCACGACATCTGCAAGGCCGACATCTACCACCCTGCCATCAAGAAGCGCAAAGGCGACGACGGCATTTGGCGTGAGGTGGCAAGCTATGACGTGAACTACAGCAACTTCCCCATGGGCCACGGCGAGAAATCGGCCATGATGGCACTCTGGGCAGGGCTCGAAATCACGCAAGAAGAGCTGCTTGCCATCCGTTGGCACATGACCGCCTGGGACTTGCCCATGCAGAGCGTCGAGGCCACCAAGAGCCTCAATGCCGCACGCGACAAGCACCCTCTGTGCTCGCTCGTGCAACTCGCCGACGGTGTCGCCGCCAACCTCATCGAGCACGACTAAACATCAGCTCTCCCGTCAACCGAATCCAATAAAAACAAGCCAAATGCAAGGCTTGTTTTTTTGTTTTGCTTGACAAATATAATTCAATGTCTTAACTTTGTAGCACAATTAATTATAGTATGTTTTTTCGGCTACGCAAATTGGCTGCATAGTCAGTTTTTAACTTTGCCGGCAAATATCAAAAATGGAGAATGAATGGTAAACAATAACGACATAGTCAAGAAAGGGAAGCGACTAGCCTTCTTGCTCAGGCATGATGAAGAAGCTTTCAGCAAAGGGATGATTGACAAACATGGCTGGCGCGAGGTTGAAGAACTCGCTGGAATGGGATTCTCGCGTGAACTTCTTGACGCCATTGTTGCCACCAACAATAAGCAACGCTATGAATATAGCACCGACGGCAAACTGATTCGTGCCCGGCAGGGGCATTCTATCAATGTTGATGTGGAAGTCACCGAAGCAACGCCTCCCAATGTGCTCTATCATGGCACTGCCACACGGTTTCTGGAGTCAATCTATTCCAAAGGCTTGATTGCAGGCAACAGGCTTTATGTTCATTTGTCGCCCGACGAGGCCACTGCCACAAATGTTGGCTCAAGGCACGGCACGCCCTTTGTCATCAAGATTGATTGCCACAGAATGCTGGCCGATGGCTGTAAATTCTACCTTTCAAACAACGGAGTTTGGCTCACCAAGCAAGTCCTCCCCAAGTATTTCATTAATACTAGCAACAATTAATTATCACTCCATTTTCTCGCCCTACTCCTCAACTCCCAAACTCCGTAGAGTATTAGCTCTTGCGGGGTGGATGCTTGGTGAGTGGACGGTTGTGAACCATCAACGAGTTGTCAATCATTGTCATTAGATTGCGTGATTAGAGGCTACTATATTCTTAAAAAATGCAAATAAGGGTTGACAAAGATGAATAATATTGCGAAATTTGCACAGAATTAGACTAAGTGATTATTAATGTACAAAAAAATCAAAAGGAAATAACAATGATACTCATTCAAAAAAGTGCACTGCAGAAGATGCGTGCCAACTATCAACCCCAACTGCCAGAGTCACTTAAAGGCAAAGTGAAAGTAGTGGAAGGTGAAGCCACCGAATCGGTCGAAGATCAAGAAGCCATCAAGAAATTGTTCCCCAACACCTACGGCATGCCCGAACTCCGTTTCGAGAAAGCCGACGATGCTTGCTGCTGCGAGAAAAGCTGCGAGCCCTTCAATGTGGGCGTGATTCTGTCGGGCGGCCAGGCCCCTGGCGGTCACAATGTGATTAGCGGCTTGTTCGACGGCCTCAAAGCCATCAACAAGGAAAACCGCCTCTACGGATTCCTGATGGGTCCTGGTGGACTGGTTGACCACAATTACAAGGAACTCACTGCCGACATCGTTGACGAGTACCGCAACACTGGCGGCTTCGACATGATAGGTTCTGGCCGCACCAAGCTGGAAACTCCCGAGCAGTTTGAAAAAGGCCTTGAAATCATCAAGCAACTCAACCTGCGTGCCATCGTCATCATTGGTGGCGACGACTCCAACACCAACGCTGCCGTGCTCGCTGAGTACTACAAAGCCAAAAACGTGCCCGTTCAGGTGCTGGGTTGCCCTAAGACCATCGACGGTGACCTGAAGAACAAGTGGATCGAGGCCTCGTTTGGTTTCGACACTTGCACCAAAATCTACAGCGAGGTGATTGGCAACATTGAACGCGACTGCAACTCAGCAAAGAAATATTGGCACTTCATCAAGCTCATGGGCCGCTCGGCATCGCACATTGCGCTGGAATGCGCTCTGGAAACCCAGCCCAGCTACTGCATCATTAGTGAAGAGGTAGAGGCCAAGAACCTCACCCTGCGCGACGTGGTCAACGACATTGCCCGCGTGGTAGCCGACCGTTCATCGCGCGGCATGGACTTCGGCACCGTGCTCGTTCCCGAAGGTCTTATCGAGTTCTTCCCCTCGATCAAGGCACTCATCGAAGAGCTCAACGACCTGCTCGCCGAGACTCCCGACTTTGCAAAGATGCATCCCGATGACCAGCGTGCCTTCGTCATCAGCCACCTGAGCGAGAAGAACGCTACCATCTTTGAAATGCTGCCCGAGGGCGTTGCCCGCCAGCTCACACTGGACCGTGACCCCCACGGCAACGTGCAGGTGTCGCTCATCGAGACCGAAAAGTTGCTGAGCGAGATGGTGAAGAAGAGACTTGACGAGATGAAGGAAGAAGGCAAGTTCAACGGCAAGTTCAGGCGCATGCACCACTTCTTCGGCTACGAAGGCCGTTGCGGTATCCCCTCGAACTTCGATGCCAACTACTGCTACTCGCTGGGCTACAATGCAGCACAGCTGGTGAACTGCGGCGCAACTGGCTACATGTCGTCGATTCGCAACCTCACCAAGCCTGCCAGCGAATGGATTGCCGGTGGCATTCCCATCACCATGATGATGAACATGGAGCAGCGCAAGGGCAAACAGAAACCCGTGATCAAGAAGGCCCTGGTTGACCTGAACGGCAACCCCTTCAAGGCATTTGCACAGATGCGCGAAATCTGGGCAAAGGAAACCTGCTTCAACTATCCTGGCCCCATCCAGTACTTCGGCCCATCTGAAATGACCGACCAGACTACACTCACGCTCTACTACGAGCACGAGGAATGATAAAGAGGTGTGTGTGCTGTGACACAGCATCCACCATCAGGCTCAATCAAAACCGATTGAGTGATTAATAACCCTTACTCACAGCTTGCATCCCCACTGGCATTGCGCCGGTGGGGATTTTTTTGCCTCCTACTTGAACAACTAGTCACAATTCATTAAGAGCAAACCGTAAAAACCGTAAAATTAACTTTTATTAAGATTTTAATTAAACCAAGACCCGCAATTATTGTCTAACTTTGTAAAAATCACTTTTCGACATCATTATCAACCCATAACAAACTATTGCTATATGAAAAAAATCATCTTCACACTCACCTGCATGCTCATTGCCGTGGGCTGCATCACCTCGCAGGCCAAAGTGGTAGAGCCTGTGACCAAGGTAAAAGTCAAGAACGAGAAAGAGTTCATGAAAGCACTGGCCAGCAACCGCGTGATCACGGTTGCCAAGAACACCACGCTCAACCTCTCGAAAGTGCTCGAAGACCCCGCTCTGTGCAACGAATGCAACCTGGTGTGGGTAGAGGAAGACTATGACCACAGCCAGTTGTCGCAATTCAGCACTGCCGCCAGCGATTATGAGTTCGATGGCCGCATGCTCACGCTCATGAAACTGCACAATCTCACCATCGAAGGCGAGAAAAACGCCGAAATCGTGGTGAACCCACGCTATGCCCATGTGCTCAACTTTGAGAAATGCAAGGGCATACGCATCAAGAACCTCACGCTGGGCCACACCGAAGAAGGCTATTGCACCGGCTGCGTGATTGGCGTGAGCTACAGCGAAGACATCACCATCGAGAACTGCGACCTTTATGGTTGCGGCACCTACGGCATCGAGGCCCGCAGCACAAATGGCATCGAGATGAAGAAGAGCATCATACGCGACTGCTCTTATGGCATCATGGAGATTCGAGACTGCAAATTTGTGAACTTCGAGAAATGCGACTTTATCCGCAACCGCGAGTTCGGTTTGGTATGCATTGGAGGCGACTCGCAGTGGATTAGGTTCGACGAGTGCCGCTGGGCCCAGAACAACGGTAACCTCTTCGAGATTGGTGTGCCCATCAAGCTCGACGGCTGCGAAATTCATCACCCGCAGTGGCAGACGAATAAGCACAAGGTGAAAGACCTCATCGAGGAGCAGAGCCCTTGCCAGTGGCTTGAGGACCTCAAGGAGCTCCCCCCTCGCAAGGACAAGATCGGCCCCAAGAAGTGAGGCCCACTCGCCCATTCGCCCGCTCGAATAATCGAATAATCGAATAATCGAATAATCGATTTAACAATTAAAAAAACCGGCTTGAGCCACAATGGTTCAAGCCGATTTTTTGTATCACAGGCAGCACAGCTGCCCTATTTTCTCCAGATTAGTTAGTGGGTTCCACGCCAGTCACCGGCACCTCGTGATGCACAGGCTCGGGAGCGGGTGCTTCGGGCTTCACATCGCGCGAGGGTTCTACCTTGATTTCGTTATAGATTTGCGTATTCTCGCGACGCTCACGGTCGGCTTTCGCTTTTTCGGCCTTGGCTTTATCGGCAGCCTCCTTTTGCTTCTTGGCTTCGATTTGCTCGGGCGTGAGTTCGGTGGTTGAAGCGGTATCGGTCGTATCGGCAACCTTCTCGGTAGTGACCACAAGGTCAACATCAGAAGGCGCCTTGGTGTCGATCATGCTGGCGGTGTCGATCTTAGCGTCGTCACCATCACCACCCATACCGGCAAACGGATTGTTCGTGATGAAATAATAGGCAGCGCCAGCCACGGCAGCGAGAATGACCAGATAAAGCAGATACTTCATGGTCTTGGCACCAGGAGCGCTGATGCCGCGACGACGCCCCTCCACCTCTTCGATGTGGTTCAGGATGGCGGCCGGGGTGACATTGGCAGTGGTCTTCGCCGTCTTGAGCGCATCGGCAATGAGGTTCATCTTCTGCTCGTCGTCCTTGTCGGGATTCGAGAGAATGCGCTTAATGGCGCGATAGTCAATCATCTCGGCAGTGGTGAGCAGTAGGTAGTCGCCAGCCTGCAAGTCGCTAATCTGCTCCACCTTAGCCTTAGAGCTATAGATGTCGAGCACCTGCGAACGCGAGTCATAGACAATTTCCTGTTCCTCTGGCCTCACCTGCAGCACACGGCTGCTGCCCATCTGTGCCACATAGCAACCGCCGTGGTTGTAGATGGCCACCGACAGGTTGCAGCGCTTCACACGGTGATCCTTGGTGTTGAGAGCAGCATCGAGGGCGGCATTAAACGCCTCGTCGGTCACTGCCTTATCGAGGTTGAATTCGTCGTTGATGTAGTTAGCCAGCGCACGGGCCACAATCTCGTCGTCGCAGGCTATGAACACCTGGCTGTCATAGCCCAGCTGCTCGCGTGACGGCAGGAGCACATCGCGGCCGTTTTCAATATAAAGAGGAGTATCGAGTTTTACTTTCATAGTTCAATTCTGATTTTCAAATTTGGGCTCAAAGTTACAAAAAAACCTTGGTTTATGAACCACTCAGAGCAAATTTGTTTTCACAAACCGAAAAACCGCTGTTTATGCAACCGAAATTCGGTAAAAAACTTTGAGGGGTGAAAGATTTTGTGTAATTTCGCACATTATTTAAAGAGAACACCCTTCAGGAGTTGCTCAACCCCGAGGTTCTGGCATTGAAATGCACATGTTGCAGCCGCTTTGGCACGTGGATTCCTGAAGGAATATAACACTGAAAACCAACAATTTAATCAATTAATTAATTCATAACTACTCATGAGTAAAGTAAAGAAATTTATGACTTGTGACGGTAACCAAGCTGCCGCTCACATCAGTTACATGTTTACTGAAGTGGCTGCTATTTACCCTATCACTCCGTCATCGACCATGGCAGAGCACGTTGACGAATGGGCCGCTGCCGGACGTAAAAACATCTTTGGTGAGACCGTAATGGTACAGGAAATGCAAAGCGAAGGTGGCGCTGCTGGCGCTGTTCACGGTTCGCTCCAGGCCGGTGCCCTCACCACTACCTACACCGCATCGCAAGGCCTCTTGCTGATGATCCCCAACATGTACAAGATTGCAGGCGAACTGCTCCCCGGCGTGTTCCATGTGTCGGCCCGCACCCTGGCCTCGCACACCCTGTGCATCTTCGGTGACCACCAGGATGTGATGGCAACCCGCCAGACGGGCTTCGCCATGCTGTGCGAAGGCTCGGTACAAGAGGTTATGGACCTCGCAGCCGTTGCTCACCTGAGTGCCATCAAGGGTCGCGTTCCCTTCGTGAACTTCTTCGACGGCTTCCGCACCTCACACGAGATTCAGAAGGTTGAAGCCATGGATCAGGAAGACCTGAAGCCTCTGGTAGATATGGAAGCGCTGAACAACTTCCGCAAGCGCGCCATGAACCCCGATGCTCCTATCACCCGTGGTACTGCCGAGAATCCCGATGTATTCTTCCAGCACCGTGAGTCGTGCAACGACTACTACACAGCCGTTCCCGCCATCGTGGAAGACTACATGAACAAGATCAGCGAAATCACTGGCCGCAAGTATGGTCTGTTTGACTACTACGGTGCCAAGGATGCTGACCGCGTGATCATCGCTATGGGTTCGGTGACCGAAGCCATCCGCGAAACTATCGACTACCTGACCGAAGCTGGCGAAAAGGTGGGTCTCGTGGCCGTTCACCTGTATCGTCCCTTCAGCGCCAAGCACTTCCTCGCAGCGGTTCCCAGCACTGCCAAGCGCATTGCCGTTCTCGACCGCACTAAGGAGCCCGGTGCAACCGGCGAACCTCTGTATCTCGATGTGAAGGACTGCTTCTATGGCGCCGAGAATGCCCCGATGATTGTGGGCGGACGCTATGGTCTGGGTTCGAAAGATACTACTCCGGCTCAAATTCTCGCCGTTTACGAGAATCTGTCACTGCCCATGCCCAAGAACCAGTTCACCCTGGGCATCGAGGACGATGTTACCTTCAGCTCACTGCCTCAGAAAGAGGAAATCGCCATGGGTGGCGACGGCATCTTCCAGGCTAAGTTCTACGGTCTGGGTGCCGACGGTACTGTGGGTGCCAACAAGAACTCGGTGAAGATCATTGGCGACAACACCGACAAGCACTGCCAGGCCTACTTCTCTTATGACTCGAAGAAGTCGGGCGGTTTCACCTGCTCGCACCTGCGCTTTGGCGACACTCCCATCCGTTCTACCTATCTGGTGACCACGCCCAACTTCGTGGCTTGCCACGTACAGGCCTACCTGCACATGTATGATGTGACACGCGGTCTGCAGAAGAACGGTACCTTCCTGCTCAACACCGTGTGGGAAGGCGAACAGCTTGCCAAGAACCTGCCTAACAAGGTGAAGAAATACTTCGCCGAGAACAATATCAGCGTTTACTACATCAACGCTACCAAGATTGCACAGGAAATTGGTCTGGGCAACCGCACCAACACCATTCTGCAATCGGCATTCTTCCGCATCACCGAGGTGATTCCCGTTGACCTCGCTGTTGAGCAGATGAAGAAATTCATCGACAAATCTTACGGCAAGAAGGGTCAGGATGTGGTCGACAAGAACTATCAGGCCGTTGACCGCGGTGGTGAGTACAAGACCCTCGAAATCGATCCCGCTTGGGCCAACCTGCCCGTTGAGAACGACGAGGACAACAACGCTCCCGCCTTCATCAACAATGTGGTGCGTCCCATCAACGCCCAGAACGGCGACCTGCTGCCCGTTTCGGCATTCAAGGGCCGTGAAGACGGTACTTGGGATGCTGGTACAGCTGCCTATGAGAAACGCGGTGTTGCCACCTTCGTTCCCGTCTGGAATGCTCAGAACTGTATCCAGTGTAACAAGTGTGCACTCGTTTGTCCGCACGCTGCTATCCGTCCGTTCCTGATGAACGAGGAAGAGGCTGCCAAGTCTCCGTTCAAGGAAGAAGACAAGCTGCCCGCTATCGGCAAGACCCTCGCTGGCCTGAAGTTCGTTCAGGTTGTCGATGTGATGGACTGCCTCGGTTGCGGCAACTGCGCCGACATCTGTCCGGGCAAGATGGGCAACAAGGCCCTCGAGATGGTGCCCCTCATGGGTCACGAAGAGGACCAGAAGCTCTGGGACTATGCCGTGAACAATGTTACTTCGAAACAGGAACTCGTCGACATCAAGAGCAATGTGAAGAACTCGCAGTTTGCTAAGCCTCTCTTCGAATTCTCAGGTGCTTGCTCGGGCTGCGGTGAGACTCCTTACCTCAAGCTCATCTCTCAGCTGTTCGGCGACCGTGAAATGGTGGCCAACGCCACTGGCTGTAGCTCAATCTACTCGGCTTCGGTGCCTTCTACTCCCTACACCACCAACGCTAAGGGTCATGGTCCCGCTTGGGCCAACTCACTGTTCGAGGACTTCTGCGAGTTCGGTCTGGGTATGGCAATTGCCGACGAGAAGATGCGTGCTCGCGTCGAGGGCTTCGTGAAAGAGGCTATCGAGAGCGAGAGCGTGGCCGACGACACCAAGGCCCTGTATCGTGAATGGCTCGAGAACAAGAACGACGGCGCTATGAGCCGCGAACTCAGCGACAAGATCATCGAGGCTATCGAGAACAGCAATGCTCCTGCCGACGTGAAGGTGAAGAGCCTGGCTCACTACCTGGTGAAACGCTCGCAGTGGATCGTGGGTGGCGACGGTGCCAGCTACGACATCGGCTTCGGCGGTCTCGACCATGTGATTGCCAGCGGCAAGAATGTGAACATCCTGGTTATCGACACCGAGGTTTACTCTAACACCGGTGGCCAGGCTTCGAAGGCTACTCCTATCGGCGCTATCGCCAAGTTTGCTGCTGCCGGCAAGCGCATCCGCAAGAAAGACCTGGGTCTGATTGCTTCGACCTACGGCTATGTTTACGTAGCTCAGGTAGCTATGGGCGCAAGCGATGCTCAGTGCCTCAAGGCCATCCGCGAGGCCGAGGCCTACGACGGACCGTCGCTCATCATTGCCTACGCTCCCTGTATCAACCATGGCCTCAAGGCCGGTATGGGCAAGAGCCAGGCCGAGGAAGCCAAGGCTGTGGAATGTGGCTACTGGCACCTGTGGCGTTACAACCCCGAACTCGAGAAAGAAGGCAAGAACCCGTTCACGCTCGATAGCAAAGAGCCCGACTGGGATAAGTTCGAAGACTTCCTCAAGGGCGAGGTGCGCTACGCTTCGGTACTCAAGCAGTATCCCGAGGAGGCAGCACAACTCTTCGCTGCCGCCAAGGAGAACGCACAGTGGCGCTACAACAACTATCGCCGCCTTGCTCAGCAGCAATGGGGCGTAGATCCCGAAAACAAATAATCCTTACCGATTATAACCCAACATTCAGTTGCCCGGCACACCCTCGTGTCCGGGCAACTTTGATATTATTACCTCTGCTTTCTCGCAGTCGATGTTCTCACAGGCCTCAGAGTTCTCCAAGAACTCCGAGGACTCCGAACAACTTTGATTTATTTGCAAGAGAAAGTTGTGAGAACGAGGGGAAAATAGTAATTTTGTGAAAAGAGTTTTTGAACATCTTTAAATTGACTGATATGAGACGGATTGTTACGATGTTGATGATGGCTGTTGCTGCTTTGAGCAGCACAACAATGCTGGGTGAAGAGGTTTATGAGATATATCCGGTGCCGCAGGTGCAATTGGCAGGAATAGGTCAAGCATCGTTCTCACCGAAGGTGACGATTGTGGCCGAGAAAGGCATCGACGAGGTGACCGTTGAGCGCGCCAAACAGGTCTTGACAGAGCATGGCCTCTTTGCTACTGTGGCAAATCACCCCACAAAAAAAGGCAGCAACCTGTTGCTGGGAATCAATGGCAGCGGTGGCGAGGCCGATAAGCGGTACGCGCGCATCTATAGTCAGCCGTTCAGCCTCAACAACAAATATGACCGCCACATTCTTAGTCTCACGAGCGACAAGGCGGGCAGTGCCCAAGTGGTGATTGTGGGTGAGAACACCGACGCCACCTTTTGTGGGCTTGCCTCGCTGGAGCAGATGCTCGACCGTGGCACTACAGCCCTGCCCTGCGTGATGCTGCTCGACTGGGCCGATGTGCAGAACCGCGGCATCATCGAGGGCTACTATGGCGTGCCCTACTCTGCCGCAGTCACCAAGGACCTGTTCCGCTTCATGGCACGATACAAACTCAACACCTATATGTATGGGGCCAAGAGCGACCCCTATCACTCGCGCTATTGGAGCGAGCCTTACCCCACCCACATCAGCGCCGAACAGGAACGCATAGGCTATCTGTCGCAAGACATGATGCGCGACATCACTGCCACCGCTCACGCCTGCAAGGTGAACTTTGTGTGGGCCATCCACCCGGGCAAGGCCTTTGCCGACCCGACCGACGCCAATGTGATTGACCGCATCATGCGCAAGCTGGAGAGCATGTACGGGTTGGGCGTGCGGCAGTTTGGCGTGTTTGTCGACGATGTGGGTGTGCCGAGCGATCCCGCCATCATGCAACTGTGTGCCGACAACCTGACCACGCTGCAACGGCGCATTGACGAGCGCTGGAACAAACCTGGCACAGCGCCCACCGACACGGTGAGGCCCCTGCACTATGTGCCACAACTCTATGCCTACGGCTGGGTTGATCTGGACCGAGGCCGCCAGTTTTATGAATCGCTGCGCAGCACCCCAAGCAAGGTGAACATCTACATCACAGGCCGCAATGTGTGGTCGGTGCCCAACAATCACGACCTGGCGCTCGTACAAAGCTGGCTGGGCCGCGAGGTGAGCTGGTGGTGGAACTATCCCTGCAACGACCAGGACATGAGCAAACTGTTTGTGAGCGACACCTACACCAACTTCCGCGACGAGACCCACATCATCAACACCGAGCGGCTCGAGCACACTTTGAGCGGCACCAACACCGTAATCATCAACCCCATGCAACAGGGCGAACTGTCGAAGATTGCCCTGTTTGGCGTAGCTGACTACACCTGGAACAATGGTGCCTGGAACAACGAGCGCACCTGGGACGCCGCCATTCCCACCGTGCTTGATCCTTCCGTGGTTGGACAAGACATGGTTGATGCCTTCAGGATAATCGCGCCGCACCTGCGCTACTACGATAACGATGCACTCGACTACTATGTGGTGCGCTACAAGCAATCGGTGCAACGCGGCAATCCCAGCCCAGAGGCGCTCATCAATGTGCTGAGCACTGTGAACGATGCCTGCAATCAACTGCGAACCATAGAACCATGGCTCAACTCTTCAGATACATCGACCTCTAACTCCTGGATAAGCCAAAAATTACTCTACAACGACCTGCGCCCCTGGCTACTGCGCCTCGAGGCAATGACCGGCGAGGCTGTGGCGCTGCTGCGGGGAGAGAATCCCGAGCCGGTAGACTACGAGCACAACCCCGACTTCCAGTTCCAGGTGCTGGGTGGCATGGGCGACGCCATCACACTGAGCACACGCATCGCCGAGCCCTCGGCCACTGCGCTCGCACCCCTCATCGACTACCTGCGCAAGAACAAATAGCACATCATTCCTTCGAAAAAATGTGCTCCATCGGCATTTATTCGTTCGAAAAAGTGTAGCAAACCTGCAATTATTCGTTCGAAAAAGTGTTGTCGCATCCTATAACAAACTGTAATACAACACATTTTACAAAAGCCACATAAGATAGAATAAAAAGTGGGATCAAGACATGAGATTTCTTTAGAATAATGCGAGAGATTTTGTAATTTTGCAGCACTATAAGAAAGAAAGCAGATGGGAGTGTATCTACAGGTTGAGAATTTGACCAAGTCGTTTGGGGTGAATGTGCTGTTCGAGGACATCAGCTTCGGCATCGACGAGGGCGACAAGATAGGCCTGATTGCCAAAAACGGACTTGGAAAATCGACGCTGCTGGGCATCATAGCCAACGATGACCAGCACGATAGCGGCACCATTACCTACCGCAACGACCTGCGTGTGGGATATCTGGAGCAGTCGCCCCACTTCGACGGGCACCTTGCCATTATCGATGCCTGCCTCACGGGCAACGACCGCCGCAGCCAAGCGGTGAAGGCCTACGAAGAAGCCTTGAAAGGTGGCAACAGCGATGCGATGACCGCTGCCATCGAAGGCATGGACAGTGCCGATGCGTGGGACTACGAGACCCGTTTCAAGCAAATTCTCACCCAACTCAAGATCGATGACCTCAATGCCCGCATAGGCACCCTCTCGGGAGGCCAGGTGAAACGCGTGGCGCTTGCCAAGATTCTCATCGACGACCCACAGTTGCTCATCCTCGACGAGCCTACCAACCACCTCGACATCGACATGATTGAGTGGCTCGAGAACTTCTTGAGCCGCAGCCACATCACCCTGCTCATGGTGACCCACGACCGCTACTTCCTCGACAAGATATGCAACCGCATTCTGGAACTCGACCAGCAGCAAGTCTATAGCTACGAGGGCAATTACGACTACTACCTGCAGAAACGCGCCGAGCGCATCGAGGCACAAAACGCAGCTGTGGAGCGCGCCCGCAACCTGCTGCGCACCGAGCTCGAGTGGATGCGCCGCCAGCCTCAGGCACGCATGCACAAGGCACAGTACCGCATCGATGCTTTCTACGACCTGCAGGAGCGTGCGCAGCGCCGCCACGATGATGGCGAAGTGGAACTGAATGTGAAATCGACCTACATAGGCAAGAAGATTTTTACTGCGCACCACATAAGCAAGCGGTTTGGCGACAAGGTGATTCTCAAGGACTTGAACTACACCTTTGCACGCTACGAGAAACTGGGCATTGTGGGCGACAACGGCGTGGGCAAGTCCACCTTCATCAAACTGCTATTGGGAGAACTCGCTCCCGACGAGGGCCACTTCGAGATAGGCGAAACCGTGCAATTTGGCTACTATAGCCAAGATGGTATCGAGTTTGACGAGAGCCAGAAGGTGATTGACGCGGCACGCGACATAGCCGAATATGTGTACTTCGATGAGAAGACGCACTACACGGCCTCGCAGTTCCTCAACCTCTTCCTCTTCAGCACCAAAGACCAGCAGAAGTTCATTGCCAAACTGAGTGGTGGCGAGAAACGGCGCCTGTATCTGGCCACCGTGCTCATGCGCAAGCCCAATTTCCTGATTCTCGACGAGCCCACCAACGACCTCGACATTTCCACGCTCGAGATCCTTGAGGACTACTTAGCACACTTCAAGGGCTGCGTGATTATCGTGAGTCACGACCGATTTTTCATGGACCGCACCGTCGACCACACCTTTGTGTTCCAAGGCAATGGCGTGGTGAAGGATTTCCCGGGAAACTATAGCGAATACCGCGCATGGAAGGACTATCACGACCAGCAGGCGGCACAAGAGAGCAAAGCCACTGCCAAACCTAAGGAAAAGCTGCAATATAATGTGCGCGACAACTCCAACAAACTCACCTATAAAGAGAAAAAAGAACTGGAACAGCTCTCTACCGACATCGAAGCCCTCAATGCCGAGAAAGAACAGCTCGATGCCCTCTTTGCCAGTGGCGAGACCATTGCCGATGTGGCGACCCAAGCCGCACGCTACGAAGAGGTGAAAGCACTGCTCGACGAGAAGGAAATGCGCTGGCTTGAACTGAGTGAAAAAGAAGGATAAATAGCATCAAAAACAAAAAAACTCCGGCTTTGGCGAGCGCGGAGTCTTTATGTCTTTGCCTCAGAATGCTTAACAGCAGATAGGCTAAAAAAACTTGTGTTTAATCAAGAAAAAAGTTAGTTAACGTTGTTTGAAGCTTATTTATTGCAGCGAAAAAATTTGTTTTATTATTTACTTTAAAGACTAAATAAAACACGAAAAGTTTAATAGAACTTCTAATTTTAACATCCATTAACAAACATCGTTTTCTTAACCAAAGAGATACTGGAATGCCTCTTCCACTTTTGCAACCTCTATCAGCTTGATTCTCAGGTTACTTACCTTCAGCCCCTTGACATTGTTCTTGGGAATGATAATGCTGTCGAAACCCAGTTTCTGCGCCTCACTGATGCGTTGGTCGATGCGGGTAATCTGCCTGATTTCGCCAGAAAGCCCCACCTCGCCACTCATGCACACCCCCTTGTTGATGGGCATATCCACATTGCTCGACAAGATGGCGCAAATCACGGCAAGATCCAGTGCCGGGTCGCTCACCTTGAGTCCGCCGGCTATGTTGAGGAACACATCTTTTTGGGCAAGTTTGAAGCCCACGCGCTTTTCGAGTACGGCCAGCAGCATATTCATGCGACGCTGATCAAAACCTGTCACCGAGCGCTGTGCCGTACCATAGGCTGCAGTGCTCACGAGTGCCTGCGTCTCGATGAGGAAGGGACGCGCGCCATCCATGGTCACACCCACGGCAGTACCCGAGAGCGATTCGCCCGTCTGCGACACCAGCATCTCGCTGGGATTTGTCACCTCGCGCAGGCCATCTTCTTTCATCTCATAAATGCCCATCTCGCTAGTGTTACCGAAACGGTTCTTGATACCGCGCAAAATGCGGTAGAGGTAGTGGCGGTCGCCCTCGAACTGGAGCACAGCATCCACAATGTGCTCGAGCACCTTGGGACCGGCAATCGACCCTTCTTTATTGATATGCCCGATGAGGATGACGGGCGTGTTGGTGGCCTTGGCATAGCGCAAGAAGGTGGCAGCGCACTCGCGCACCTGGCTCACACTGCCAGCAGCCGACTCAAGCGCATCGCTGGCAATGGTCTGGATAGAGTCGACAATGATGAGTCCGGGTTTGTCGGCATTGATCGAGGCAAAGATGTTCTCGAGCGAAGTCTCGCACAGCAGGTAGCACTCGCAATCCATTTTGCCGCCAGCAATGCGGTCGGCACGCATGCGCAACTGTTGCGGGCTCTCCTCGCCCGACACATAGAGCACCTTGCGCGAACGGATGCGCAGCACATTCTGCAGCACCAGGGTCGATTTGCCAATGCCGGGTTCACCGCCAATGAGGATGATGCTGCCAGGCACCAGTCCGCCACCCAGTACGCGATTGAGTTCACCACTGGGCAACTTGATGCGAGGCAAGTCTTCGGCCTTGATTTCGCTAATCTTCACAGGCTTCACGGCTTCGCGGTGTGCAACATCACCCAGCAGCGAGCCCTTGGCCGACTTGGGGGCGACGGGCTCCTCGATATAGGTGTTCCACTCACCGCATGCCGGACACTTGCCCACCCATTTGGGCGACTCGGCACCGCAATTCTTGCAGTAGAACATGGTTTTCACTTGCTTTGCCATATATTCAAGTATTTATTTTTTCAAAACATTGCGTTTAAATTCGCTCACCGTGATAGCCGCAGCCACACCCACATTGAGCGACTCGCTCTTGCCGCCCTTGCGCGGTGCGGCTGGGATGAGCAGACGCTGGTTGACCTTGGCTGCCACCTTGGCACCTATGCCCTGCCCCTCGTTGCCAAAGATGATGAAACCCTTGTCGGGCAACTGGGCTGCATAGATGTTCTCACCATCGAGAAAGGTGCCGCAAGCTGGCAAGTCGCTGAAGTCATCGAGCAGCGCCTCGAGGTCAACATAATGCACCTTGACCCTGGAGATGGCGCCCATCGTGGCCTGAACCACCTTGTGGTTGAACACATCGACGGTGCCGATGCTGGCAAAGATGTTGCGAATGTCATACCAGTCGGCAATTCGCATGATAGTGCCCAGGTTGCCTGGGTCCTGAATGTTATCGAGCACTATGCTGAGGCTGTTTTTCACCTCCTGCTCGTCGATTGCATATTGCGGCATCTCATAGACGGCAATCACATCGCTGGGATTGGAGAACTGCGACATGCGCGCCATTTGCTGGTTGTTGGCGAGCACAATCTTGGGGTGCATGGCAGCGGTGGCGAGCCGGTCGTGCCAGGCACGGGTACAAATAAGCCAGCGGCACTCAAACGCGTCCCAGGTGTCGCGCACGCACTTGGTGCCTTCGGCGGTAAACAGACCCTCGTCGTCGCGATATTTCTTGACAGCGAGCGAACGCACGGTCTTGATGATGCCTTGATTAATATCGATCATTGCAATTCAAAATTCAAGTGAAACAAGAATACAAATTTACATCATTTTTTGGAGAAAAGGAATCTTAACCCCATAAAACTTTGACCCTGCGTGAATAGAGCATATCCACACAGGGCCAAAAAAATCCATGAATAAAACTAACGGGATTGAACCCTTTTTACTTGTATTCCTTAGCCTCACGCTGGCCACGAAGCACTGCATAAGCATTGCCGGCCAGAGCGCCCATCTCGTCTTCGCCAGGGAAGCAATAAGTGGGTGCCAAGAAATCGATGCGCTTGCGGAGCTCGGCAATGAGGTATTCAGAGTGAGCCATACCGCCAGTGAGCAGGATAGCATCGATCTTGCCGCAAAGCACAGCACTCTCCGAGGCAATCTGCTTAGCCACATGATAAATCATGGCATCGAGAACGAGTTTAGCGCGTTCGTCACCATTCTGGATGCGCTCTTGAATCTCGATAAGGTCGGTCGTACCCAGCAGAGCATTCAAACCACCCTTGCCAGTGATGAACTTGAGGATTTCTTCTTGAGTATATTTGCCGCTGAAGCACAGGCGCACCAAGTCGGCTGCAGGCACTGTACCGGCGCGCTCGGGAGTGAACGGGCCCTCGCCATCGAGTGCATTGTTGGCATCAACAGCCACACCCTTTTCGTGAGCAGCCACCGAGATGCCACCACCCAAGTGGCAAATGATCAGGTTCATCTCCTCATATTTCTTGCCAATCTCGCGAGCAAAACGGCGAGCAATGGCACGCTGGTTGAGTGGATGCCAAATGCTGCGACGCTCAATCATGGGAACACCGCAAATGCGAGCATAGTCGTTCAGTTCGTCAACCACAACGGGGTCGGCGATAAAGCAGCGGCAACCAGGAATTTGCTTGGCAATCTTGTCGGCAATAAGGCAACCCAGGTTGCAAGCGTGTTCACGGGTAGCGTTACGAGTGTCCTCGAGCATCTGCTCATTCACCTCATACACACCGCCAGGAACGGCTTTACCCAGACCACCACGGCCAATGACGGCCTTGAAATTGAAGTCAACATTGGTGACCTTGATTTCATTCATCACAAGGTTATAACGGAAATCAAACTGGTCCAAAATGGTTTTGTAAGGTGCCAGTTCTTCGGGTTTGTGACGAATGGAACGGAGCAGCAATGGGGTTTCGCCTTCATAGACGGCAAACTTGGTTGATGTTGATCCAGGATTGATAACAAGTATACGCATAGTTATTCTGTATAATTTAATGTGTTATTTATATTTTCGTGATGCTAAATCAAATGGTTGAAGCTACTGCAAGGCTATAGAACTTCGACTCGATGGTGTCGCCACGGCTGGGCAGCACAACGGGAACCTTGGCACCCTGGAGCAGTCCGGCGGTCTGTGCTTTGCACAGCAGAGTGATGGTCTTGTAGAACACATTGCCGCTCTCAATCTCGGGGAACAGCAGAGCGTCGGCCTCACCATTGATGGGCGAATTGATGCCCTTGTGGTGCATGCTCTCGTAGCAAAGCGAGGTCTTGAGGTCGAGGGGACCGTCAACCACGCACTTGCCAAACTCGCCTTGAGCGGCTTTCTCCTTGATCTGCACATAGTCGGCAGTGCAGGGGAAGTGGCGCTCGTCGACCTTCTCGCTGCAGTGGATGAGCGAAATCTTGGGTTCATCGATGTGAAGCGCATGAGCAATCTTGGTCACATACTTCACTTGCTCGATGCGCTGTTCTACTGTGGGATTGGGCAGCACAGCAGCATCGGTGAAGAGCAGCAGGCGCTGCAATTCGGGAATTTCGGCAACAGTGACATGGGTGAGCACATTGCCCTTGGGCAGTATGCCCGTCTCTTTATTGAGCACGGCACGCAACAGGTTGTCGGTGTTGAGCAAACCCTTCATCAGCACATTGGCACGATCTTCACGCACCTCGGTCACAGCCTTGGCGGCAGCATCGTCGCGGTCGGCAGCATCGATAATGGTAAACTGGCTCTTGTACTGAGCAAAGCGCTCATCGGCCTCAATCTCCTGACGGCAGCCTACAAATGTTACGGTAATGATACCTGCCTCGAGGCCTTTAAGCACGGCGCTACGAGTCACATCGTCCTCGGCCCAAACTACGGCCACAGTTTTTTTCTCTTCCACACTCTGAAGGTGCGAAATGATGTCTTGAAACGATTTAATGGTTTTCATGCAGTTTTAGTGCGGTAAAAAATTAGTTCAAAAATGTTGTGTCGTGAGCGGCTTGCGTGATGAACACTTGCTTGCAGAGGTGCACTCGTGCTGCTCGCTCTTTTATGACCACAAAATTAATAATAAGATTTCACTCATGCATGATAATCGTGCAAAAAATTGTTATCACTCACACATTTTTTAGCAGCAACGAAAATAATAGAAATGAGGTTGAAAAAATTCTCATCATTAAGATTGAATAATCCGAAATAAATGCCTATCTTTGCAGTTGCAAATTAAAAAAGCAACATTCCAATGAAAGCAACTTTATACACCGAGACCGAACAGGCTGTGGAACCCATCGACGAGCACAAGCTGGCCGTCGCCACCGAGAAACCCAACAAGGTTGAACCTCCACGCCAGAGCTATTATCTTGTGGACTACAAGACCCTGGTGAAACCCACGCTCATTGCACTCGCCATCTTGGCCGTGTGGGTTGTGCTTACAGTGGTTTTGTAACACACTCTATAACAGCATAGTATAAAAAAGCACAAATTTTTTCCACATTTTTTTGAAAAAAAGCATTGTCATGTGAAAAAAAGTGCTTAACTTTGCAGTCGCAAATCAAGAAACACTGGCCCCTTAGCTCAATTGAATAGAGTGTTTGACTACGGATCAAAAGGTTACAGGTTTGAATCCTGTAGGGGTCACAAGGAGGAGCTGAGAGGCTCCTCTTTTTTTGTGCCTTTAGACATACTACAAAGTCAAATGCAAAGGTATATCAAGCCTCCCGGGGTGCTTCAAGCCGAACCGAGAGTGCTTTCTCTTGCTTAGGCACAAACCTAAGCAAAAAAACTCTCGCCGAGAATTGGCGAGAGTTTTTTATATTAAATCTCAAAAATCAATGTCGATTAACTGTTCATGATAATGTCGATGAGTGCGGTGATGTCGCGCACATCAATGTCGCCGTCAGCGTTCACATCGGCACGCGGGTTGTCGGTGATCGAGTTCATGATCACATCGATGAGTGCAGTGATGTCGCGCACATCCACTTCGCCGTCACCATTCACATCGCCAGTAACAGCTCCACCTGCCTGAGTCATTTTGAAAACTTCCAGATAGGCACCGGGAACATAGTGATAAATCATCACACCGTCTTCAACAACTTCAGCGTTCACCCAGTTAGCCTGGAAGGTGTTGGGGTTGGCGGCAAGTTCAGGCGAAACCATCATAATAGTTACCGCCATAGGGATATACAGCATATTCCTCACCATTCCACACGAAGATCATGCCACCGTTGCTTGCGCTCTTGCCTGGCATGACGGGAGTGCTCTCTACCATAAAATTGTCGCCATCAGCAGCAAGAACCTTGATGCCAACATTGCCACCAGCACCACCGCCAGCTTGTGTGCGATTCACATAGAGCAGACGGTCTTCGCCATCTTTATTCTTATAGAAATAGATTGGGTTAGATGAAGCAGCGACATTACCATCAATATCGGCCACATAGGTCTCATCAAGATTAACTTCGCCATCGGTAATGGTTACAACTACAAGGGTCAGGGCGCTATTTGCTCCACAAAAATATAGAACGCCATCTTCTAAGAGATTGCCTTTAGCAAAGCCAAGGAGGTCGGAACGGCCAAAACCTTTCACATCTTCGGGCAGTGCATATTCTTTCACATTTGCAGGGTTGTTGACATCAACAACTTTGATAACGGGAGTTTCGCCGTCGCAAGCCCACTCATTGGGGAATGCGCCATTGCTTATCACGAGGTTGCCTGCCTCATCACGACCGATGCCGCAGTTGGCACCTCCGGGGAATTGCTCGTTGGACAGACCATTTTCACCAAAGACCAGCACTTTCTGGTCGGCCTTGTTGTTGATGTAAACCTTGCCGTTCATACCGAAACCTTGACGGCAATCAGCTGTGGGTGCCAGTGTGCCCATTCCATCAACTCTCCACAACTGCTCAACGGTTGGTTGAGCGTTTGCGCACATCACTGCAGCTGCTGCAGCTGCGATAAGTAAAATTTTCTTCATTGCGTTTGGTTAAATAAGTTAATAATAATGATTTGCAGATATCGTTTTTATATTGATTCATAAAAGAATTGTCAAATTTACTAAATATTTTCTCAAAAAACAAAATAAACAATAAAAGAAATTTCATTTTTAATGAATTCTACCGAAAATATAACCCAAATCGGTCATTAGGTCGAATTAGGTTTAAAGAAAAAACAAGGATCATTATATTTGCACTCAGACAGAAAAACGACGCAGGCACCCGTTATGCAACGGATGCCTGCGAAATAAATATGAAAAATTCTTTTTTACTTGGCGAGAGCCTGAGCCACATCAACGGCCACAGCCACGGTGCAGCCCACCATGGGGTTGTTGCCAATGCCCAGGAAGCCCATCATCTCAACATGAGCGGGAACTGAGCTCGAGCCAGCAAACTGTGCGTCACTGTGCATGCGACCCAGGGTGTCGGTCATACCATAGCTGGCGGGACCAGCGGCCATGTTGTCGGGGTGCAGGGTGCGGCCTGTGCCACCACCCGAAGCTACGCTGAAGTAAGGCTTGCCAGCCAGCACGCGCTCCTTCTTGTAGGTACCAGCCACGGGGTGCTGGAAGCGAGTGGGATTGGTCGAGTTGCCAGTGATGGAAACATCTACGCCCTCTTTCCACATGATAGCCACGCCTTCGCGCACATCGTCGGCACCATAGCAGTTCACCTTAGAGCGATCGCCATCACTATAAGGAGTGCGGGCTACTTCCTTGAGTTCGCCAGTGAAGTAGTCAAATTCGGTCTGCACATAAGTGAAACCATTAATGCGGCTGATGATCTTGGCAGCATCCTTGCCCAGACCATTGAGGATTACGCGCAGGGGTTCCTTGCGCACCTTGTTGGCCTTGCCGGCAATCTTGATGGCACCCTCGGCAGCAGCAAACGACTCGTGACCAGCCAGGAAGGCAAAGCACTTGGTCTCTTCGCGCAGCAGGCGAGCAGCCAGGTTACCGTGTCCGATACCCACCTTGCGGTCGTCGGCCACCGAACCGGGAATGCAGAACGACTGCAGACCCAAGCCAATAGCCTCGGCAGCGTCGGCAGCAACCTTGCAGCCCTTCTTCAGAGCGATAGCGGCACCACACACATAGGCCCACTTGGCATTCTCGAAGCAGATGGGCTGAGTTTCTTCACAAGTCTTGTAGGGGTCGATGCCATACTGGTCGCAGATGGCGTTAGCCTCTTCAATATCTTTAATGCCGACAGCATTCAAAGCAGCGAGCACCTGCTTCATGCGGCGGTCTTGCGATTCAAATTTCACTTCTCTTATCATAGCTTTTATTCTTTACGGGGGTCAATATACTTAGGTGCGTTCTCAAACCTGCCGTAGTGGCCCTTGGCACCTTCCAAAGCCTCTTCGGGAGTCATGCCCTTCTTCAGCGCATCGGTAAACTTGCCGAGGCTCAAGAATTCATAACCAATCACTTCGTTGTTCTCGTCGAGGGCCATGCGAGTGCAGTAGCCTTCGGTCATTTCCAGATAGCGAACGCCCTTGGCACGAGTACCGTACATCGTACCCACCTGGCTGCGCAGACCCTTGCCCAGGTCTTCGAGTCCGGCACCCACCACCAGACCACCTTCGCTGAAGGCGCTCTGAGTGCGGCCATACACAATCTGCAAGAAGAGTTCACGCATAGCGGTGTTGATGGCATCGCACACGAGGTCGGTGTTGAGAGCCTCGAGAATGGTCTTGCCGGGCAGAATTTCGGCAGCCATGGCAGCCGAGTGAGTCATACCCGAGCAGCCGATGGTCTCAACGAGGCATTCCTCGATGATACCTTCCTTCACATTCAGCGAGAGCTTGCATGCGCCCTGTTGAGGAGCACACCAGCCAATGCCATGCGTGAAGCCCGACACATCTTTGATTTCTTTCGATCTAACCCACTTTCCCTCTTCGGGAATCGGTGCTGACGGGTGGTTAGCGCCCTTGGTTACGCAGCACATGTTTTGTACTTCATGAGAATAAACCATGTCAATAATCTTTTTATATAAACCTATTAGATAATAATAATTCGCTTTTTTCAGTCTGTGAAAGAGCCAGAGCCACTAAACCCTAAACTCACTGAGCAGCCACAGGTTGCGCTGTGTTCTCAGCCTTCTTGCGGCCAAATGCTGTTACCTTGCCGTCGGCTGCAGTGAGGGTCAGCGAGTCGCCGGCAAACTTCATGCCGTAGGCTACTTCCTGATCGGGAGTAGTTGTGCCCTTCACGGTCACATCGGCAATGAAAGTGATGGTGTCGTTGGCCTCGTTCACGCTCCAGCCTTTAGCTGCAAAGCCTTCCCAGCCAGTCAGCGTGGCCTCGCCGCTCTCGTCGAGTTTGAGTTCCACCGGAGTCTCGGCATCGGTATTCACCCACTCGCCAATGATAGTGTTTTGTTCTTGTTCCACGGCGCGCATGGTATCAGCATTGTCGGCACGGCCATTGCTGCTGCCGCACGATGAATAGGCACAAGTCAGTCCCACGAAGGCAACTGCTACAAGTAATAATTTCTTCATAACTTCAAAATCTTTTTGTTATCGGTTGATAATTCTATAAGACTGCAAAGTTACAAAAAAACATCGAAAAATCCTAAGTATTTGCCGTTATCCACTAAAAAAGCATGCAAACCATTGCATCAACCTATGGCCCGCAACAGCACATGCATCAAAGTGCTGATAATCGCGTACCGCATCAGCAAATATTTTACAACCATGCCCGGCACCATCTTGAACACCAAAAAGGAGAGAATCGCTAATAGCACATTTTCTACAAAATTCTTCATAAACCAATCTGTTGAATACTTATCACCACGGAATCAGGTACTGCGCACCATCGTGTGGCCGAGCACTGGCAGGAGCCGACACCGAGGCACCCAGTCCGGCAATCGAGAGCGAAGGGCGGCGCACTGCAAGCGACATCACTACACGCCAACCCTGCGTCTTGTTGCGTATGGTGAGCTTGCCCAGCCCTGCAAACTTGCCGGCGAGCGACATCACAAAGCGCACAACATCGTCGACACTGGCAAAATTGCGTTTTTGCACACTGGCAACAACTCCCCCCTGTGCTTCGAGGGTTGCCATCATCTCGTCGTCACGGTTTACTTGCTTCAAAGTGTTCATAGTTTTCAATTCTAATGAGTTCAACTTTCTTTTTACACTGCAAAGTTCGCCTTCAATAGTGCTACCATATTGCACACATACTAAAATTCAAGTTAAATCAATGTCAACAACAAATAATTTTGATTTTCACGGCATTTTAATGTAACTTTGCTTGCCTAAAACAACACTGTAACCCCATGAACAAGAAACAACGCGTGGTGATGATTGGTTCGGGCAATGTGGCCACCGCCGTGGCCATGGCTGCCGCCCCCGAATGCGAAATCGTGCAGATCTACAGCCGCACGCTGGCGCATGCACGGCAACTGGCCGAACGCGTGAACTGCCCCTGTGTGACCGACCAGCTGCAACACCTTGCCAGCGATGCCGACATCTATGTGATAGCCGTGGCCGACGACGCCATCGAGCCGGTTATCGCTCAAAGCCAGCTTAATAGCGGACTGTGGATTCACACCTCGGGTTCCAAGCCCATCGATGTGTTCAAGGGCAAGCGCAAGCACTGCGGCGTGATGTGGCCCATGCAGTCGTTCAGCAAGCAGCTGCAGGTCGAGTTTGGCGAAGTGCCCCTCTTCATCGAAGCATCCACGCCCGAAGCCCACAAAGCGTTGCACTGCTTTGCCTCTACCCTGAGCCACACGGTGATGGAAGCCGACAGCCACCGACGCGCACGGTTGCACCTGGCATCGGTGTTCGCCTGCAACTTCAGCAACCACATGTATGCTCTTGCCAAGGAAGTGCTCGACGAGGAGCAGCTGCCCTTCGATGTGCTCAAGCCTCTTATTCGCACCACGGTCGAGAAACTCGAGCACCTCTCCCCTGCCGACTCGCAGACGGGTCCCGCTGCACGCGCCGACCACAAGGTGATGGATCGCCAGGCCGCCATGCTCAGTGGCGACAAGCAAGCCATCTATCGCCTGCTCTCCCAGAGCATCATGGACCACCATCATCACGACAAATAAAACTGAAACATCATGATAGAATATGACCTGACCAAGATAAAGGGCATCGTCTTCGATGTCGACGGTGTGCTGTCGCCCTCTACCGTCCCCCTCTCGCCCACTGGCGAGCCCTTGCGCATGGTGAGTGTGAAAGACGGCTACGCCATTCAGCATGCCGTGAAGCACGGACTGCGCATCGCCATCTTGAGCGGTGCCGACACCCAGGCCATCAGAGTCAGGTTCTCGGGGCTGGGCGTACAGGACCTGATGCTGGCTGCCGCACGCAAGTTGCCGGTGTTTGAACAATGGCTTGCCGACAACAAGCTGGAGCGTGAAGAGGTGATTTTCGTGGGCGACGACATCCCCGACCTGCCCGTTATGCGCGCTGCCGGTCTTGCTGTGGCTCCCGCCGATGCTGCTCCCGAGATTCTGGAAGCAGCGCACTACATTTCGCCCTGCAACGGCGGCTATGGCGTGGGCCGCGATGTGCTCGAACAGGTGTTGCGTGCTCAAGGACGATGGCTCGACGATGTGCACGCATTCGGATGGTAACAACACACATTTATTATATATATCACACACACGACTATGCTCGACAACCTCAAAAAATATGATGTGGTGCTGGCAAGCGCCTCGCCCCGACGCCGCGAACTGCTGGCGGGTCTGGGCATCGACTTCAGGATCGAAGTCATCAAAGGCATCGAAGAAACCTACCCCGACAGCCTGCCCACCGACAAGATCCCCGAATACCTGTCGCAACTCAAGGCCCACGCCTACAAACTCGCGCCAGGCGAACTCCTCATCGCGGCCGACACCGTAGTGATTCTCGACGGCGAGGTTATCGGCAAGCCCTGCGACGAGGCCGAAGCCTGCGCCATGCTGCGCAAGCTGTCGGGCAACACCCACACGGTGATTACGGGCGTGACGGTGAGCACCCTGGAGCGCACCGTGTCGTTCAGCAGTCACTCGCAGGTAGAGTTCGCGCCGCTCACCGACGACGAAATCTCCTACTATGTGAACCACTACCACCCGCTCGACAAAGCGGGCTCCTATGGCATTCAAGAGTGGATTGGTTATGCTGCCGTGAAAGGCATCACCGGCAGTTTCTACAATGTGATGGGACTGCCCATCCAGCGCCTCTACACCGTCCTCAAATCATTCTAAATCAACAATTTCCTTTAAAGCAAGGCTCGAGTATTCGATTATTCGAGCTTTCGATTGTTCGAGCTTTCGCCTACTCGACCTCAAGCACGGCGGCAAACTTCGTCACTCCCTCAATCACGGGGGTGAGATACAGCCGTCCGCTACACAATTTCCCCTCACTAATCTGCGGCTCCAGCCCTTGTCGCACAATGCCTTGTGGCGCAAACTCGGTGGTGTAGCGCCCCACGCTGCCCGGTGCCAGCACCCGTTCGCCAAGCACACAAGCCACCATGCCCATGGTGCGTCGCAGATTCACCTCAACACACGGTGCCACACGCTCCACGCCATCCTTGTCGCGATAGAGCATCATGTCCACGCCCAGCACGCCTTCGTAGTGCGGCGCAATAAGTTGCCCCACTGCCTCAACCAGCCGCTGCTCCACGGCATCTAAACCTGGGCACCGTGCCAGCAACCACTGGTGCAATGCATCGTGCGGCATCACCAGCGAGCCACCAAACTGGTGATGCTCGTCGGTCGAGAACACCGAGTAGCCCGTCACCGCCACCTGCCCCGCTACAATCTCCATTTCTATGGCAAAGTCAAGCGTGCGGTCAAGAGCCCGCTCACACATCACTGAACCCTGACGCTTAATGATGCCCGATATCACCGACGCAAAGTCGGCCACCGAGCCGGCGGTCACATGAAACACGCCCCTGCCGCTCCCCGACCATGGCGCTTTCACAAAGCACTCGCCATGCTCGCACACATAGGCCTGTACCTGCTCCAGCGCGGTCATCTCCTGCGGACAGGTTCCCACATCTTCGGGTTCGTCCATGGCGGCAAGCAGCTGCGCCGTGAGCCGGCGGTGCGCCAGGCCACGCCAGCATGCCAGTTGCGCCTCGGTGGGCAGTGCATGCTCGTCCATGCCCCATAGCGCCAGGCGGTGACGCACGCTCAGGTCCCAGCCCCACGGCTCCACGCGGCACGGTTTTCCCTGCTTGAGCAACTGTGCCAGCTCTGGCTGCAGCATCAGGCGGCGATCCCAGCCATCGCCAAGCAAGGCGGCACACTGCTCGCGCCACAACGCATCGGCAGGCGGCACTTCGGTGGTCAGCACCCGCCAGTCTTGGGGCGCATACCACAGCGGCAGCCACTGCAGGTCGTGCAGCAGTTGCGATACCTGAGCACTGGGCACATAGTTGATTCGTCCGTGAGCCAGAGCCAAGTCGTGCTGGGCATTAAACAGCGATATTCGGGTCATAACACCACAAAATTACAAATAATTTGAAAAAATTTCGCATTTTTGCTTGCCACATCAAAAAAATGCATTACCTTTGCATCGCATTTGCGAATTGTCCTGTGGTGTAATGGTAGCACATCGGATTCTGGTTCCGCTTGCGAGGGTTCGAGTCCTTCCAGGACAACTAAGTGAAAGTGACCCGTCAAAAAGGTCACTTTTATTATGTAAAAACTTTTTTAACTAACAAATTTAAACTAATTCTATTAAGTATGGCAACTAAAATTAGACTGCAACGTCATGGTCACAAAGACTACGCGTTCTATCCCATTGTCATCGCCGATAGCAGGGCACCACGAGATGGTAGATTTATTGAAAGGATTGGTTCTTATAACCCAAACACTAATCCTGCTACAATAAGTTTAAATTTCGAGAGAGCTCTCTACTGGTTGAACTGTGGAGCTATCCCCACCGACACCGTCCGTAACATCCTGTCCCGCGAGGGCGTGCTCATGATGAAGCACCTCCAGGGTGGCGTGAAGAAGGGCGCTTTCTCTCAAGAAGAAGCTCAAAAGCGTTTCGATGCTTGGAAGGCTGAGAAAGATGCTAAGATCGAGGCTGTTCGCAACGAAGTTCGCGAGAACAAGAAGGCCGCTAACAAAGAGCGTCTTGCCGAAGAAGCCAAGAAGAACGAAGCCAAGGCCGAGGCCGTGGCTAAGAAGAAAGCTGAAATCGCTGCCGCAAAGGCTAAGGCTGAGGCCGAAGCTGCTGCCGCCGCTGCTCCCGCCGAAGAGGCTCCCGCCGCTGAGGAAGCTGCCGAGGCTCCTGCCGAAGAGGCTCCCGCTGCCGAAGCTTAATTTCAAGCTCGCTTCTTGAAAGCATAACCGAAGGGCACCACAATCGTGGCGCCCTTCTCTTTTTTATCTCACCAAAGATTTTACTTCACAATCCCATTGAGCTTGTTTGCTCGTCTACATTTATTCTATTCCCAAGATGATGTTGATAAGGGCAGTCACATCTGAAACATTCACCTTGCCATCGCCATTGATGTCGGCAGCCTGTTCGTCCTTGTCGACGATGCCCAGAATCATGTTAATGAGCACACTCACATCACTTACATTCACCTTGCCGCTCCCATCCACATCACCCGGAACGACCGGCCCATCAAGGTCATCGATGATATTCAGGAAATCCTTCCACTGGTCAGCTTCGACATAGAGATTTCGAGTTCCCTTGGGTACATGAAGTTCACAAGCCTCCTTTGGCACATCATCAAACACATCACTACCAATTGACACCAGGTTAGGATCCTGAATAAAACTATAAAGACTCCTCAAACTCTTACACAAAGCAAAAGCAAGATGACCTATAGTGTTAACTGAATTAGGAATGGAGACATGAACTATATTACTACACAAAGAAAAGGCCAATTCTCCAATACTTGTGACAGAATTCGGAATATTAACACTTGCCAGTTGACCACAACCACCAAAAGCCCCTAAACCGATAGAGGTAACAGTATTAGGGATGTCCACTTCCTTTAAAGCAGCACAACCACCAAAAGTTTGATCAGCAATAGTTGTGATTGAATTCGGGATTACAATCTTTATTAAACTTGAGCAATCATAGAATGCACTGCTACCAATCTCTTTGATAGAACTAGGGAGATCAATACTTTTCAAACTATTGCAATATTTGAAAGCTTGGTTACCAATCGATGTGACAGAGGTAGGAATATTAATATCAGTCAAACCCGTGCAACCCTCAAAAGCTCCATCTCCAATACTAGTCACAGAGTTAGGTATTTTGAAACTTGTCAATCCTGTGCAATTAGAAAATTGATATGGGGAAATAACCGAATTATTAATATCCACGCTTGTTAATCCCATACATTCAGAAAACACTGCAGCTCCCATAAAAATGACTGATTCAGGTATCACTACAGTTGTCAAACCAGTACAACCAGAAAACGCATAATTACCAATTGAAGATACGGAATTTGAAATAGCAATGTTGGGAATTCTGAAACAATTAAAGAATGAGTAATTGCCAATTGATTTAACAGAATTTGGAATGCTGACACTTGTCAGATCATAACAATAACGAAACGAGTCGTTGCCAATTGCTATAACGCTATAAGTAACATTATCAAATGACACTTCTTCAGGTATGACAATATCACCACTAAGAGACGAGTAATATGGGGTGGAATTGTTTTCATGAGTAACAGTGACGGTTGTGCTGTCGCTATTGATGTTATAGGCGAGGCCATCGACCATAAAGTCGTAGGCGGTGGCATGAGTGGCAAAGGTGAGGGCTGCCAGCAGAATGAGGTTTTTAAAGAATGTTTTCATAGCGAATAGTATTATATTGCCATTTGATTGATTTTGCGGTTTTGATTGGGTGCAAAGTTAGGGCAAAAAAATGGGCACACCAAATTTATGAGTTCATTTAACACTCTGTAATTCATTGATAATCAACAAAAAGTATTTTTCTTCAATTCATCCTGATTTTGAGGTCAAAAATCTTTAGTCAATCTTCATATATTTCATGCCAAGCAATCCCCAAGAAATTCATGGTTCATTCGTGGCAATTTATGGAGACATCTTAATTCCGAGCTTGCGAGGCTATTCCCCCCTCGTCAGCCTGTCAGCCCGTCTACTTGTTTACTATTCCACTAAACTGTGTTATCACCATTCTCACTGCCCTCTCAATTCCCTATCTTTGCCCACACGCCCACCCGCGCAAGCGCTCTTTGACAAGTCCTCTCATCCGCCACCCCAAAAGATAAATTTCCTGCGAAGCAGGCTTTTTGAAGCTTTTTGACGAACTTTGTTCGTTGCTTTTTGATTATTACCCTGCCCCCCGCCGCTGAAAATCAGATAAATCAGATTCATCCGTAGTTTATAATCTCTGTCCCGCCTTGTTTTAGCGCGCCAGCATCAACGGAAGTACACAAAAAGCCTCGAAAGTACACATTCTTTCCACGAAAACAGTACAATGTTTATTGCCATCATGTAGGGTCGCAACCTGTGGCGACCACGCCATACAAAGCTGTTATTCAAGTTGGTATCATTTAATCGCTGGGGATAAGGCACCCCTTGTTGGCCACAAAATTCCACATTTTCCCAAGATTCCCAAGATTCCCGCTTTTCCCACCTTTCCCACCTTTCCCGCTTTTCCAAAAAATTTCATCCATCCCATTAACACCGAGACAATTGTCATCAATAAAACAAATTGTCAACCAATAGTCATCCATTGTCTGACCAAAAAGAACCGGCATCAAAAAGCGCCACTCCTATACTCCTCAACTCCGTAGCAACAATTGTCATCAATCTAATAAATTGTCAACCAATAGTCATCCATTGTCTGACCAAAAAGAACCCCGCGGCAGATTTGCATGACGAAAAGATATTTTTTGCAAGAAACTTGCCCCGAATAGATGGATGTATTGATTTTTTTTGTACTTTTACCCAAATTCTAAACGCAATACTCAAACGATGAAAAACTATATTCAACACATGCTCCTGACCTTGGCGCTGGTGGTCATGGTAACCAGTTGCTCGGGTGGCAAGTCGGGCAATTCCGGCAACGGCGACGAAGCAACGGTAACGCTGAGCAGCGTGAAGCAGGCCGACACGCTCTCGTTCCCGCTGAGCAACGGCAACAACTGCAAGGTGCAGGTCGATGTATCGGTCACCTACCCCAAGGCGTTCAAGTCGAAAAAGGAAACTGAAGCGCTGCAAAAACTGTTTATCACCACAGTGCTGGAGTGCGGCGATTCGCTCACGATTGAGGAGGCTGTGAAACAATACACCATGGGCATCACGCGCCAAAATGTGGCGGGCGATGGTGAGGAGGAGGACGATTTTGCCCTCGAAGACGAGAACGGCACGCCCATCGACAAGATTTTCATCAATGTGAACATCACTGCGGCCTATAACCAGAAGAACATCATCACCTTCTGCAAAGAAGAGACCTTCAAGCGCAACGATGTGGTGACCTCGAAGATACACCGCTACTACAATCTAGACCTTGCCGACATGAAGCCTATCGACCGCACCATATTCCGCGACGATGCCATGGCCGATGTGTGCCAGCTGCTCAAGGACAAACTGCTGGAGCAGACACACACCCGCAACAGCGACGAGCTGAACGAGATTGGCTACTTCAACATCGACAACCTCTCGGTGACCGACAACTTCTGCTTCGAAGAGAACGGCATAACCTGGAGCTATCTGCCGCAAGAACTCGCTGCCGATGCACTCTTTGAGCCGCGCATCACCCTGGGCTTTGATGTGCTCAAGCCACTGGCTGCCGAGAACTCTATCATCAACCGCTTCTAGTTTAATACAGAATAAACTCGAAGATGCCAGGCTAAACTGAAGCTGAACGGCATCATGATCTCGAAGAGGTTAGGCGCATCGAAGATACGACTATGTGATTAGGACCATGCCAGAACCTCGCAGAGGTTCGCAGCTTGGTCAAAGTGATGCAGAGGCAAAGGTGCCTCGAAGAGGAACTTCGGCTCTATCAATGAGTTATCGATATATTTCAAATATTACATATAAACAATAATGGAATTCATCACAAAATACTTTCCCGAACTCACCGACCAGCAACGGCAGCAATTCGAGACCCTGTTGCGCCTCTACCCCGAGTGGAACGCAAAAATCAATGTCATTTCGCGCAAGGACATCGACAACCTGGAGCTGAACCACATTGTGCACTCGCTGAGCATTGCCAAGTTTGTGAAGTTCACCCCCGGCACCACCGTGCTCGATCTGGGCACAGGCGGCGGTTTCCCCGCCATTCCGCTGGCGGTTTACTATCCGCAAGTGCAATTCCACCTGGTTGACCGCATTGGCAAGAAACTGAAGGTGGCACAAGATGTGGCCCAGCAGGCAGGACTCACCAATGTCACCCTGCAGCACGGCGACATCAAGGAGGTGAAAGGCACCTTCCACTTTGTGGTGAGCCGCGCCGTGATGGACCTGGGCGACATGGTGCCACTTGTGCGCCGACTCATCGACAAGAAACAGCAGCAGAATGCCGTACCCAACGGCCTCATCGTCCTCAAGGGCGGCGATCTCACGGCCGAGATTGCCCCGTTCAAGCGGCAAGTGCTCGTCGAGGACCTCTCTGCACACTTCAGCGAGGAATTCTTCAAAACCAAAAAACTAATTTATCTACCTTTATAAAATCAAAAAAGTATGGACGTATCAAGATTTGAACTCAACCCCTTTGGCGAAAACACCTATATCCTGTGGCACAAAACGGCCAAGAAGGCCATTGTTGTTGACCCCGGCATGATGCGCGATGATGAGCGCAACCTGATTGTCGACTTCCTCGATCGCCACGAACTCACCCTGCAGGCGGTCATCCTCACCCACATCCACATCGACCATGTGACCGGTGCCAAGTGGCTGGCCGACAAATATGGCGTGAAGATTCTCGCCAACAAGGGCGATGAGCTCCTCGCTTCATCCCTGCCCCTGCAGGCGCAACTGTTCGGACTCAAGATTGATGTGCCTTCATTCAACATCGACCAGGCACTGAAGGACGGCGACGAGCTCATGCTCGGCGATGAGAAAATCGTGGTCATCACCACACCCGGCCACTCGCCAGGCGGCATCTGCCTGTATATGCCCGACAGCGCCACCGTCATCTCGGGCGACACACTGTTTGAAGGAAGCATTGGCCGAACCGACCTGCCTGGCGGCAACTTCGACCGGCTCATCAGCAGCATCAAGACCAAGCTGCTCACCCTGCCCGACGACACCGTCGTGGCTCCCGGCCACGGCTACACCACCACCATTGGCGCCGAGAAGCAGAACAACCCCTTCCTCGCCTAACCCAATCGGCAACATGGCCATTTAGTTCAGCAAGAACATAACACACGAGGCAGAGACTACGCATTTGTAATCTCTGCCTCGTGATTTGGAGCGGTAAACGGGACTCGAACCCGCGGCCCTCAGCTTGGGAAGCTGATGCTCTACCAACTGAGCTACTACCGCAACTTATATTAGTTTGACCTAACGGTTTTGGTCACTATTCGCTGCATTCTTTTGGTGTAGCGACACCACGCTGTCGCCAATGCTGGCATCGTCGTTGTGCACATAGGTTACCACCATTGTGTCACCCTCCTGCCAAGTGTCATAGTCATCACGGTCCAGGTCGGGATACTCAAAATAGTGCACATCACCATTCTCGTCCTCAAGCTCGATGCTCGCATGAGCACCGCCAACTGCCACACCGGTGAGGGTGGTGAGGTCCTCGGGGTTGATGTTGCTTGACTGTTCCTGGCTGAGACTTGCCTGACTGGCACTCTGCGATGTGCCACTGTCCTTGGCACATGCGGCGGTTAAAACCATCACTGCCACAACCATTACAAAGACCGATATTTTCCCGATTGCTTTCATTGACATTCTTTTAACTTAGGTATTGCTCGAAGCAACTGTTTTTTGTGGTCACAAAATTACGCTATTTTATGCAAGCCACAAAATTAATTGCCAAAAAAATGCACCACATCATCGGCAAGCCTAATTGTTGTAGAGTCAACTGGCAAGGTTAAAGAAGGGCAAAGTGTGGACGAATGGACAAAAAATGAGCAGCCACCCTGCGTTTGCAAGATGGCTGCATCATTATTTCAACTCTTGTTCTGTTGAGTTCAATCAGGATTATTCACCTTTCTCAAGTTTTTCCTTGAGTTCGGCAAGCTGGCTGATGTCGCCCAGAGTAGTCTTCTCGATGTTAGTGTTCATAGCGGGAGCTTCATCCTTCTTGGTTGCCTTCTTGGCAGCTGCAGCCTTGCGGCTCTCGGCACGCTGCTCATCTTCGAAGATGCGGCTGTGCGAGAGGATGATGCGCTTAGCGTCTTTGTTAAACTCAATCACCTTGAACTGGAGCTTTTCGTCCTGCTTAGCGGGAGTGCCGTCTTCCTTAACGAGGTGTTTGGGAGTTGCAAATCCCTCAACACCATAAGGCAGGCTAATCACAGCGCCCTTGTCAAGCAGTTCGGTGATGGTACCCTCGTGGATGCTGCCCACGGTGAACACGGTCTCGAAGACGTCCCAAGGATTCTCTTCGAGCTGCTTGTGTCCGAGGCTCAAACGGCGGTTTTCCTTGTCGATTTCAAGAACCTGAACATCGATATCGGCACCAATCTGAGTGAATTCACTGGGGTGTTTAATCTTCTTGGTCCAAGAGAGGTCGCTGATGTGAATGAGGCCGTCAACGCCTTCTTCGAGTTCAACGAACACACCAAAGTTGGTGAAGTTACGCACCTTAGCGGTGTGCTTGCTGCCAACGGGATATTTCTCTTCGATGGTTTCCCAAGGATCGCTCTTAAGCTGCTTGATGCCAAGTGACATCTTGCGCTCGTCGCGGTCGAGAGTCAAAATCTGAGCCTCTACCTCGTCGCCCACCTTCATGAAGTCTTGAGCGCTGCGCAGATGCTGCGACCAGCTCATTTCGCTCACGTGGATAAGACCTTCCACGCCCGGAGCAATCTCGACAAATGCACCGTAGTCGGTCATCACGACAACCTTGCCCTTCACGCGGTCGCCCACCTTGAGGTTGGCATCCAGCTTGTCCCAAGGATGGGGTTGGAGCTGCTTCAGACCCAGAGCAATGCGGTTCTTGTCCTCGTCAAAGTCAAGAATCACAACCTGGAGTTTTTCATCGAGTTTCACGATATCGCTGGGATTGCTCACGCGACCCCAAGAGAGATCGGTAATGTGGATAAGACCGTCTACGCCGCCCAGATCCATGAATACGCCATAAGGAGCGATATTCTTGACCTTACCTTCGAGAACTGTACCTTTCTCAAGCTTGGCAATGATTTCTTTGCGCTTCTGCTCGAGCTCGGCCTCGATGAGGGCCTTGTGCGATACCACCACATTCTTGAATTCCTGATTGATTTTCACAACCTTGAATTCCATTGTTTTGCCTACGAACAGGTCGTAGTCACGAATGGGCTGAACGTCGATTTGAGAACCGGGCAAGAATGCCTCGATGCCAAACACGTCAACAATCATGCCACCCTTAGTGCGGCACTTGATGAAGCCCTTAATGATTTCGTCGTTGTCAAGCGCTTGATTAACGCGTTCCCAACTCTTGCTTGCGCGTGCTTTCTTGTGCGACAGCACGAGCTGACCCTTGCGGTCTTCCTGGCTCTCAACGTATACCTCTACGGTGTCGCCTACCTTCAGGTCGGGGTTGTAACGGAATTCGTTAAAAGGAATGATGCCGTCCGACTTAGCACCGACGTTAACCACCACCTCGCGCTTGTTAATCGAGATAACGGTACCTTCAGTTACTTCCTTGTCCTTAATTGAGGCCAGGGACTTGTCGTAGGTTTTTTCCAATTCCTCATGGGATGCTCCCTTTTGAGTTTCGCCTTTTTCATAGGCGTCCCAGTCGAAATCTTCGATGGGAGAATTTTTTAATTCTTCGCTCATTTAATTAAAAGTTAATAAAATAGGTTAGTTATAAATGCCCTCTACGGATTCGTTCCCGCAAAAAGCGACTGCAAAGTTACTCATTATTTTTCACATGGCAAGCATGTTACACTCACTTTTTTCAGTAAAAATGAGCAAATAACACGCAAAAACACCGTCAATTGCACTCACTCAACCCATATCTGACAACTGACAACAATCAATAACACGAACGCACCACAAGCCAGTTGCTCTGGTAGCGCGTGTTGTCGAAGTGCGGCGCCAGTTCCACAATGGGGGCGCCGTTGTGCTCGCGGTACCATCCATAGGCCCATGTGCCCATATCGAGATAGAGCGCTTGCTGCACACCCAGCTTCACAAGACCATCGATAAACTCGTGACAATACATCTTGTCGATGCCTTGGATCACGGCAAACGAGCCATCGTTCATGATGCAGGCAGCACGATAAATGATGTGCGCCTCACGGTCACGAATGGCCTGCGGGATGCGCTCCACACGACCCACTCCGTCTTCCACAATCAGGCATTGCTGAAACAGATACCCGTTTTCCTTGACAGCCGTTGCCACCGAGGCATCGAGATCGCTGTTGGGTCTGATGCTCACCCGCGTGCCCACTGCCAGCAGATGCCCCGTGCAGGTCACATCGTCATATCCCCTGCGCAATTCTCCTGCCACTACATGGTCGCCACACACACTGCGCAGGTCATCGCCCGTGAACGCCGCCGCTACCCTGAGCAGCACGCCGGGCTCTTCAGGGCCGGGCAACGAGTCGGTGGTTACTATCACAAGGTCGGCCACATTAGGCTGGAGCAGCATAAACTGGTGCTCGCCCACCATGCAAGAGTTGCGTTCCAACGGAGTCTTGAGCACATCGTCGTACACGGCAGCCATGCCACAGCCAGCCGCCATCACGCTCATGGGCAGAATGCCTCGCATGAGCAATTTCTTGATTCGCTTCATAGTTTTTCAGCAATATTTGCGGTAAAAGTAGTTTTTTTGCGTCAAACCACAAAAAATATTGCCGTATTTATGCCCCTCTATGCATAAAAACACGCCACCACTCTATCCCTTGAAACACTTTCACCCCTCAAGTGCTACCAATTTCAAGTAATCTTCACCCAGAAATTTATTATTTATTAAAATTTATTGCATATTTTCTTGTATTTATTAGAACAATTCCCTAACTTTGTAATTGGTTAATACAATAAAACCATTTATTAAGTCAGTCAACCAAAATTTTTTCTTTAAACTATTTACATATCTTTAAATTAACTGTTTTACTAACTTAAAATTCTACAACGATGAAGAAATTTTTACTTTTCGCAGCTGCAGCAGCTGTAATGATGTGCGCAAATGCTCAGCCCACCGTTGAGCAATTGTGGAAAGTTGATGGAATGGCCAATATTGCGCCCACAAATGATTGCCGTCAAGGCGTTGGCATGAACGGTAAGATTTACATCAACAACAAGGCCGATCTGAAAGTGATGGTCATTGGCGAAGGCGGTCTTGCCGATGAGGAATATCCTGGTGGCGCTAACTGCGGTATCGGTCGCGACGAAGCTGGCAACCTCGTTATCAGCAATGGCGCATTCCCCGCTGAGTGGGCTTGCGACGGCGAAACTCCCGTGATCAAGGTTGTGGATGTCAACAACCCAGAAAATGTGAAAGAATATGCTCTACCTGAAGAAGTAGCCGGATTTGGCCGTTCCGACCTCCTCGGCTTTGCTAAAGGCAACCTCTTGGAGAATGGCGTTCTGTACTTCTGCGGCGCTGCTAGCGATCAGACCCTTGTAATTGTAACCATTACCGATGGCGAAGTTAATCTTGACGAGACCTATGTAGCCGACATCGAAGGCGGTGTCACTCCTTCATCTAACCCAATCTATTTCTATAAGAATAAAGATGGCGAAGACCGTCTGCTCTATGTGAATCGCACACAAGTTAACGGTGGTGGTAATATTGGTATCAAGGTTCTTGCTGCCGAGGGCGACGGTTTTGTGGTTGAGAGCACCCCCGTTATGCCAGGCAAAAGCGCTAGCAACGGTGGCATGATCTTCGTTTGGAATGGTGAGGAGTATGCCGTTTATCCTTATGGCGGCAACTATCTGGATGGCTTCGCAATTGTAAAGATTGGTGAAGAGGAAGCCCTCTATGTGAAAGAGCCTGAACTTGCCGCCAACCCCAACACCTTCCAGGCTAACTGGGTGAACGCTGAAGTTGTTGAAGACGGTGTGATGATTTATCACTATGTTCCCCGATGGCTCAGCACCTATTGAAGATGCTAAGTACTATGTTGTTGGCGGCTTCAATGCATGGGACACCAATGCTGGTGAAGAAATCACCGAAGAAGGTGCAACTATTAATGTTCAGGAACAGAATCTCGAAGATTCCGAAGACACTAATCAAGAGTTCAAGATCATCACTTTCAATGCCGACGGCGGCATCACCTGGATTGGCGGTGAAGATGAGAATCCCAATGACAACATCCCCATGCTTCTGACCGATGAACTGATTAGCAATGGTATAGAAATCACGCTGGTAACTCCTGGTGCCAACTTCCGTCTGCCCGCAGCTGGCAGCTACACCATCAAGCTCGTCGAGAGCGGTGAAGCCAAGGCTGGTTTCGAAAGCCTGAAGATGGTTGTTATTAAGAACGATGCTCCTTCGGCTGTCAACGACATCAACAGCAAGACTGTGGCCAATGTGAAGTATGTGAACCTCGCTGGCATCGAGAGCAACAAGCCCTTCGACGGCGTGAACATCGCAGTTACCACTTACACCGATGGCACCAAGAGCGCTGCTAAAGTTATCAAATAAGAAATCACTTATTGATTAACTCACATAAAAAACTCTCGTCTCTCCCCGAGGCGGGAGTTTTTTATAGCCCCCGATCTGGAAACCAGCAACCCCCATAATTAAAGACCTAAAAAAGCCAGAAATTACAGAACAACTAGAGCATCTAGAAAACCTAGAGTAACTAGAGTACCAAGAGCAACTAGAGAATCTAGAACAACTAGAGAATCTAGTAAGGATATAAAGGCTAGCAATCAAGCCCCTAGAAAAAGAATCCCGCTAAAAAAGTTTAGAAATGCATTGTCAGTCGAGCGACTGGCTGATGGTATCGTAGCACTGCTGCATGAGCTTGCGCTGGTCGTGTCCCTCGGCGCCAGGCATGATAGGATCGTGCAGCGTGAGTGTGATGGTGCCGGGAGTGACATTAAATGTGGTGCGCGGCATCACCCGATACGAACCATTGATGGCAATGGGCACTACCGGCAGGTTAAATTCCACTGCCAGGCGAAATGCACCGCTCTTGAACGAAGCCATCTCGCCGTCGTCGGTACGGCGCCCCTCAGGGAACACCACCAGCGACATATCGTCGGCAAGGCGTTTCTCGGCATCTTCCATCGTCTTCTTGAGAGCAGCAGCCGAGGAGTGATCGACAAGAATGTGACCGGCAATCTGGCAAGCCTGACCTATCACGGGGATATTGGTCAATCCCTTGCGCATCATCCACCTGAAGTTATGACCCAAGAAGCCGTAGATCGAGAAGATATCGAAAGCGCCCTGATGATTAGCCACAAACACATAAGATGTCTTCTTATTGATTTTTTCGCGCCCTTTCACCTTCACACGCACAAACAGCAGCCAGCAGAAGATGCACGCCCATACCTTGGCAGGATAATAGCCACCCCAAGACTTGCTGAACAAGCACCCCACCACCGTAACGATGGCAGTCAGTATCGTAACAACCAGCAAGATGGGTGCGGCAATAAGCCATTGGTATAGTCTAAAAAGGTACTTCATAGTCAAGTCGTTAACCGTTCGTTCTTCTTTCTGCAATGCTGCCGTAACAGCCTGGTGATTTTTTAGATAGTGCAAAGATAACAAAAAAATGCGACACCACGCCAAGCGCAGGTCGCATTTTTGCAAATGCAGTGCTTTTTATCACGAGTCTGTCGTCAGGGAGTACATCTCGACGATTCAGCTATGCTTTATTTTGCCTCGGTTTCAGGAGCAATGAGTTTGTAGCCCTTGCCATGAATGTTGATGATCTCAATACTGGGATCATCCTTGAGGTGCTTGCGCAGCTTGGTAATGTACACATCCATCGAACGGGCGTTGAAGTAGTTGTCGTCGATCCAGATGGTCTTCAGGGCGAAGTTGCGTTCCAGAATTTCGTTCACATGGGCGCAGAGCAGGCTCAGCAGTTCGCTCTCCTTGGTGGTGAGCTTGGTGGTCATGTCATCGGCCATGAGGGTCTGCTTCTGGGTGTCGAAGGTGAACTTGCCAATCTTGTACATGGTGATTTCTTTGCCTTTCTTACCTTTCACGCGGCGCAGAATGGCCTCGATACGCATCACCAGTTCCTCCATACTGAAAGGTTTGGTAATATAGTCGTCGGCACCAATCTTGAAGCCCTCGAGCACATCTTCCTTGAGCGATTTGGCGGTGAGGAAAATGATGGGCACTTCGCCGTTGACAGTGCGAATTTCCTGTGCCAACTGATAGCCGTCTTTCTTGGGCATCATCACATCGAGCACACAAATGTCGTACTTGCCTTTCAAGAAGGCCTTATAGCCGCTCTCGCCATCAGCAAAGAGGTCGGCATTGTAACCCTTGGCCTGCAGATACTCGCGGAGCAGCATGCCCAGATTCTCGTCGTCTTCGCAAAGCAAAATTCTTAATTTCTCTTCCATTGTTCTATTGTATTATAAATGTTAATAAATAATTCTTATTGAGTTAAATATATGTTTCTATTGCAGCAGAGGCAAGGTGATGATAAATGTAGAGCCCTTGCCATAATCGCTCTCGGCCTTGATGGTTCCGTTGAACAGGGTAATCATCTTGCTCACATAGGCAAGTCCAAGTCCAAAGCCCTTCACATCGTGGCGATTGCCAGTCGACACGCGATAGAATTTCTCGAAAATCTTCTTCAAGTCTTCACGCTTGATGCCTATGCCATTGTCGGCTATCTTCACCTCCAAGTAATTATTCTTCACATTGCGAGTGGTGATTTTCAGTTCAGGCTCCACATCTTCGCGACGATACTTGATGGCATTGTCGAGCAAGTTAAAGATAACATTAGTGAAGTGCATCTCATCGACATTCACAATCGAGTCCTCGGCATCGAGATGCGCTTCGATGTGGCCGCCGTATTTTTCCACTTTCAGTTTATAGGTGTTGATCACGCTGTCGATAATGGCATGCGCATCCACCTCGTCGAGACGCATGGTGGCCTTCTTGCGGTCGAACATCGACATCTGCAGCACCTTCTCGACCTGGAAACGCAGACGCTTGGTCTCGTCGTTGATCACATTAGATGCCTGCTTGAGCATGGCAGGGCTCTTGCGCACCGTCTCGTCGTTGAGCATCTGTGCCGCCAGCGAAATCGACGAAATGGGTGTCTTGAACTCGTGCGTCATATTGTTGATGAAGTCGTTCTTGATCTCGGTAAGTTTCTTCTGGCGGAAGATGGTGATGATGGTGTAGATGAACACTCCCAGCAATATGAAGGTGAAGATGAACGACGGAATGAGGAACTTGACCGACGAGAAGATGTACTTGCTCTTGGTGGGGAACGAAACCTTGAGCACATTCTGCTTGCTCACCGGGTCGTTGGGGAAGAGCACCTGAGTGTACTCATTGGCGGGATTGCCCTCGATATTCACAAAGCCTTGCGTCTTGTAGGCAAGGCCCGAAGTGCGGTTGACCACTGCAAACTCATAGGGTATGCTCAAACCATTGCGTTCCAGTTCCTGTTTCAAGTATTGGCGCACCAAGGCCGAGTCGGCGCGCTCGGTAATGGGCCTGTCGCTGGCCTGGTTCAAGATGGAAAGAATCACCTCGTTGAGCAAACCACGCTGATACAGATACTGCCCCTTGAGAATGTCTTGACGGCGCTGATACTGATCCTGATAATTCACGCCATCGGCCACAAGGCGGCCATTGTCATTAAGACGCACATTGCTCATGGGCAGTTTCACTTCCTGAGAGGTGATGTCGGGCAAGGTTTCGCCCAAGTTCATGGGATGGTTGAAGTCGAAGTTCAGTTCGGTTCCTTCCAGGTCCTTGTCGAGATAATAGCGGGTTTCGTCCTGCTCGAGCGTAGCGGCGACACCATTAAGGCTGCGCATCACAGTCTCGGAGAACTGCTCATTGCGCATCTTCACCATGTTTTCAAGATACATGATCTGAACCGACAGCAGCCCCAAAAAAGTGCATGCCATCACTATCGTCAGCAGCCATATCGTCCATTTTTTCATGCCACGCTCTTGTTAATTTGTTAATAATATCATGTTAACAAAAGACCTCAATAGCCTATTATTTTAACATTACAGGGCAAAATTAACAATTAAATATGGATTTTGAAAATATTTACTCACTTTTTTTCAAAAAAAAAATTCCAGCGTCTCAAAAAACACCACAAACCATGAGTTTTTCACTCATTTTCACCCAGCACCTCCTCAACAGATGGCACCTCCCCATCACCAGCAATTCGGTTTATGTACTCATTCAAATAATCAACAATTACCTCCATGCTGTCCTTGTGCTTTCTACCCTCGTAACGCCGACGCAAGTCAGGATAAAACTCCAGCAAATGAAGCAAATACTTCGGATTGATTTCATGCACACACCTATTCTCAAAGTCAAGATGATACAGAACAGTTATTGGGTATGTCCCATCTATTGCATACCTCGTTGCCATTTTGTACTCAGTGAGTACTACACATATCATCTTGTCATTGAACAGCATTGGCAAATAGCCCTCACGGCCCAGCCGTAAAGCACCCTCAGTCATATACCCGTTAAGCCAGGCACAGTTCACATAATATAAAGTTGTATCCTCAAGATTGTACTCCAAAATCATTGCCTGCCCAATGAGGTTATCGATGTTTTTCTTCGATTTTCCACCGGCACACCTGAAGTTCACGCGATTGTTTTTTTCAAAGTTGGTCTCTACAGGATTCTCCAGAATGGCGTCGGGAGTGCCGTCGAGCAGTGACTGCCAAGTGGAATAGATGCATAGCGAGTCATGACGCAACTTCACATCTTGCGCCAAACTGGCGATTGCTACCATCGTACACATCAAGATGACCCATACCCGCTTCATGTGTTAAAAGAGATAGGGAACCTCTGGATCTCGGTTGAGACGGTTCACATAGTCAAGAAAGAACTCGTTAATGAGATAAGTTTCATCCTGATACTGGCGGAAAGTGTAACGCTGCAACAGGTCGGGGTAAGGTTCAAGGAGTTCGAGCAACAGATTCTTGTTTACCTCACGCACACGCAAATTGTCGAAATCGATCCAATAAAGCTTGGGCGTTTCGCCGTTATACCCATCGCCCATGCCTATGCCCGAATCGGCACCCAAGACACCATCAACAAGCAGGTTGAGCAGAAATCCGCCCACAGTGGGATTGTTGCGCTGAAACTGCACAAAAGCAATCTTGCCTGTGTAGTACAACGGCACATAACGCGAAAAGTGCTTGCAATCGCCCTTGAAATTGCGTTTAAGCCAGTCACTGTTGATGAGCCACAAGGTGTCGCCCAGGCACACAGCCACCGCCTCGTTTTTGAGCATCTTGTTCACGGCCTTGGCATCGCGCGATGTGGCCTTGAACTCGAAGTCATACTCCGAGCGGACCTTGATTTCGGGATTGGCAACAATAGTGTCAGGAATCAGGTCGAATATCGCCTCCCACGAGTTGTATACCATGAGCGTATCGTTGCCGCCAGTACTCGCCTCCATGCGGGCTGCAGCAAAAAGTGCCACCACCGCTACAAGACACATGACAGCTGCCCGCACCTGGCCCATAATATGATTGCAATTCTTCATCGGTCGTCAATTATTAGTCGCGTGCAAAATTACACATTTTTCATCTATTCACAAATCCCGTGCCAATTTATGGTCAAGAGTCGGCAAATTCCTCCAGCAGGCTCGCCAACACAGGGTGCAGCAGTGCCTCTCCCCTCGCCTGCTCCTCTTCAACCAAATGCCGCACAGTTGCAGTAGGTTCAACCTTGCCCATGAGCAGGAGGTTGAGCAGCAATCTGAAGGCGGTGTAGCGCACCAGCACAGCATTGTCCATAGCCAATTGCTCGACCAAATCAAGGGCAAATGGCAAATGCCGCAGCAAGCGATGGCACAGCACATCGGCAATTTCGGTGGTTTCCACATCGTGGCACCATTCAAGCGCTTTTTCAGTTGTGAATTTTTCAACAGGATAGAGCATCGTGGCTGCCATGCGGCACTCACGATGGTCACGGTCGGCCCACAATGCCTGAGCCAACGACGCATCGGAAGCACGGTTTGCGGCAATTGCCACAATGTCGGCGAGCTGGCAACCCATGATGTAGCGATGCGGGTCGCCAGCGGCACGCAAGGCGTCGGCCACCACACCATTGCGGTGGGCAAAAAACGCCTTGCGCAGTTCGTTCTCAGCCTCGGTCATGCCTCACTCGTGTAGCGTGCGTTGAGCACATTCCAGTCGAGCACATTCCACAGTTGCGCCAAGTGGTCGGGGCGACGATTCTGATAGTCGAGATAATAGGCGTGCTCCCACACATCAAAGGTGAGAATGGGTTTCATGCCACGCCTGACGGGATTGCCTGCATTGGGTTCCTGAACGATGTGCAGCTTGCCATCGGCATCGGCAGCCAGCCACACCCAGCCCGAACCGAAGAGCGTAGCGCCACCTGCCTGGAATTGCTGCTTGAACGCATCAAATGAACCAAAGTCACGATTGATGGCGGCACCCAATTCGCCCACAGGCTCGTTCTGCTCGCAATAAGGTTTGAACTGCGAGAAATAGAGGTTGTGGTTCAGTATCTGGCCCGCATTATTCAGCACCCCACCCTCGGCTTTCACCACAATTTCCTCGAGGGTGAGTCCCTCAAATTCGCTGCCGGGCAATGCTGCATTTAGGTTGTTCACATAGGTCTGCAAGTGCTTGCCGTGATGAAACGACAGTGTTTCGGCACTAATGGCGGGAGCGAGCGCATCGGGCTCGAACGGCAATGCCATGAGTTCAAATTTTCCGTCTTTTGCTTCAGTTCTCATATCTCAAACAATTTAATTAATTATGTGTAACCACAAAGTTAACAACAATCATCATAATCTCCAAATAAAAATAGAATATGGGACTGGCCCCAACTGATCGTAAATCACATTAATTCACGAACAACAGTTCTCGATTATTCATCATTATACACAACGAGAGGCGGCAAGTCGATGCCGCCTCTCGGTATAGATTCAAAACTGAGAGTGTCAGTTGTTCATGATGATGTCGATGAGGGCAGTGATGTCGCGAACATCAATCTCATCGTCAGCGTTCACATCGGCACGCGGGTTATCGGTGACAGAGTTCATGATAACATCGATGAGGGCGGTGATATCGCGCACATCCACTTCGCCGTCACCATTCACATCGCCAATGATGCCAGTCAGTGTCACAACCTCAATCTTGTTCGACCACTTGCTCTGCATGTCGCCGTTCACGGCTTTCACATCATAGAGATAGGTGACACCAGGAATCAGACCTGTAACCTTATAGTTCAAGTCAGTGATATCCGAGATGATGATCTCGTCAGAGCCCTTAGCGGGAGCAGGCTTGGTGACATCGCCTGAATAGAACTCAACTTCGGTGACAATCACACGCTTGCTACTGGCAACAGTTTCGAATTGAACATTCTTGTCGGTAGGTGTGCAGTTGAGCACTACGGTGTACTCGGCCTCGTTATTGTCGGGCACTGTTATTGTCTCGCTTGCTTCGCCACACGAGATTTTGAGTTCACAGTTGGTGTCGCTATTTAAGGTGAGCGCTTTGAACTTGACGCTCATCTTGTTGTCGGCTGTCAGGTTGAGAGCGGGACTGGTGATGTAGCCAGTTGCGCTACCGGTGCCTAAACGGACACCACCCACAGCGGTGTAGACCTTGTTGCCAGTCCAGCCGGCGTTGTCGAGGTAGTTGTTGAGCATACTGCCAATGTCTTGTCCGCCGTTGGCGGTGCACTTGGCGAATGTCTCGGTCATGAGCAATGTGGCGGCAGGCTTGGGCATGACACGCAGCGTGTAGGATGTAGCGCTGGGCGATGCTGTCCAGTTTGCAGTAAAGCCATTAGCCTTAATCTCGGTGGCTACTGTAGCAACAGGAACCTCGATGCTGTTGAGAGGTGTCTGGAAACCAATCTCTAAGAGGTCGGGATAAGAGCCGTCGCCCGAGATGGTAACCATATAAATCTTTGATTCATCGATGTCGGCCGAAGTTATGACGCCATCGGAGCCTTGCTTGGTGTCGAAGGCTGTGGTTGAAGGCGTGATGCTGCCGTCGGCATTGAGCGAGCACTCGTAGATGACCAATTTAGCGGCAGCCGTTGAGCTGCTGTAACTGCTACCCTTGACAAGTGCTTTAACCTGTGTGCAATTAGTCACATAGAACCTTTGTGTGTAGCTGCCATAAATCGAGTAGCCCTGATTGGTGCCAAAGTAGGCGTCATCGCCTAGGAACACATCGGTAGCGCTCCAAGAGTTGTTGTAGCTGGAGAACGATTCGCACGAGGTCCAGTTCTGTGTTGCATCGGCCATCTTGGCACCATAGTTCGATACCGTGAGCCAAGCGCACTCCTGGTCGTCATATTCGGTGTATTTATAGATGGAGTTCATGCCGTTCACAGTAGCTCCAGCCTCGTCGATAGTCTCATAGCTGGCGATGTTGAGGAATGGGTCGATAGCTGTGCCACCGTCGCGGGCAACAGCAGTGAGATTCACCGTCTTGCTCTCGGCATCTTCGCTGGCAATGGTGATGGAACCGTTGAATGTGCCCTCGTTGGCCGAATTAAATGTTACCGTAATGGTGAGCGGTGTGTTTACATCGGTGCTGGTCTGAGGAATAGATGTGGGTGTGACGGTATATACACCCTTGGTGTCGTTGAGGGTAATGGTGACATCGTGGGTCAGGAAGGCACCTGTGAGGGTGAAAGACTTGGTGACAGTCTTGTCGAGCGTGGCACTGAAGTCAAGACTTGTGGGAGAGACAAGCAAAGTGGGAACACGAGGCTGTGCCTCACCGGTGATGGGCACAGTAACGCTCTCAACATCGTCGTCGGTGCACGAGAGGATGAGAGTGGCATTGGTGGTTCCAGCTTGGGTTGGCGCGTAGGTGACCACGACATCCACCCCATTAGCGGCCTCGGCGGCGGTGATGGTTGTGTGGCTCACAGTGATGATGTCAGAGCCAGTCTTCTCGATATTGATGTCGCTCTCGAGGTTGCGAGCCTGTACTTTCACAGTTTGGGTGTAGGTTTCGCCGGCGAAACCCTCGAAGTTCACTTCTGCAGGGTTGGCTTTGATGACGCCCATGGGAGGCTGAATGCCAACCGTAGCCATCTGGTTGCTGCTGAAGGTGTAGCCGCTGTATGAGAAAGCGTTCATGGCATACCAGTTGTTGCCGTCGCCACTCCACCCGAAGTTCACATGGTACTTGTTGGTGCTGGCGTCGTAGCCGTCGACATTGAACGCATGTCCGCCATTGCCGCTGGCATCCACCGCCATGAACACCACGGGGCGTCCCTCGGCAAATTCATCTTGCAGAAGTTGGGCCCAGGTGGTTTCGGTGTAGCTCGATTTATAAGCCAGTCGGGTTGTGGTCTCGTCATAGCCAAAAGCGATGAACATGTCGGCGATATTCTGTGCGTCGGAGGTGTAGATGCCGCTGCCGCCAGCATTTATTGTGCCATACATCATTTTCTCGACCTGTCCCACATATCGCATGAGGGTTGCCACCGCGTTGCCCTGTTGAGTGGTGTAACCGCCGGTGTAATCGTCAATCATGTTGTCCCAGTCAAAAGTGGTTTGAGGAAGCGCGGGATAGGTGAAGTTCACACTGTTCCAGTAACTGAGCTCAAGAGTGCCATTGTAAGCGTCGAGTGGTCCAACGGGCTCGGTGGGATATTTCCAGTAGTGAAGCACCATCGATGCCGAAGTTGCGGGACAACCTGTGAGGCATGAATAGGAGGTACCGCTGTAGGTGAAATTGCACAGGTCATTGAATGGTGCTTCCTGATCCCAGATAGCAGTCAACAGCGGTCCTGTGACGGTGGCCCTGAGTTTAGGCGACTTGTATGAAACAGGTTTTTCTACTTTTACATCGGGGTTGGCGAGCAACCAGTCGAGTTGCTCTTTGTAGATGTTGAGCCATGCCTCCATGTTCTTGGGGATGCGGTCAAGATTGAGCGGTTTGTCGCCGTAGGCCAGAATCTCTTCGGCACGGTCATCGCCCGACACGATCACAAAAGTGGAGGCTGTGTTGAAAATGTAGTAGAGCGGGACCTTGGCAATGTCGCCCACCTCGGCCTTGATAAGGGTGGCCTGGGTGGCTCCAGGTGCCATAATCTTACCGGCGTAAACCTTGTTGGCAAGATACTGTTCAGCTTTAGTCTTTGCTGCCGACACATCAACTGGTGCTGCCGACATTTGCAATGTGGCCACTAAAGCCACAAGGGTAAGTAAAGTTTTTTTGAACATATTGATAATATTTATTAATAAATAATTGAATAAAATTCAATTCCGGAACTGCAAATTTAAAAAAAACTCCACAAAAAAAACTTCAAAAAGTTGAGAAAAATCATAACAAAAACCAAAAATCGTGGTTAAACACTCTATTCACCGTTAATAATAGTCTTTATCGACCATGTCCTTCTGAGTTCAACATCCCCATTAGACAACTACAATATACATTAAATATACCTTTTAATAATATATCCACATTATCCACATAATAAGCCCATATCAACATCAAGCCCTGGCGCGCCAGCGCTTGATAATTTTTTTCTATGTCCTTATCTTTATAACCTGTTCTACATATTTTTTCACTTTTTAGTGAAAAATATTTGGATATATTATTTATTGTGAGTAGTTTTGCAAAAACAAAATCATTTTATGATAAAAACTATTCAAGAAGTTGAGCAATTTATTAGCCATTTTAAGGCTAAAATGAAAATATTCGGCATTCTTTTCACCGAACGAGGCAAGAACAGTGAGGCGTTAAGAATGTTGGGCATAACAAACAATGAGCGAATTAAAGTGGTGGAACGCATTGAAACCAGTGACTATATCGAAACCATAAGCGATGAATTATCGTACGGAGACATGTGGGTGTTTGGCAAAGATGCTTTCGGAGTTGAATTATATATCAAGATTTCACTTGGGCACCCCAATTCAAACACGATATGCATCTCATTTCACATTGCAGATTATCCATTAGATTATAAGTATAAAGATGGAAAAGAAAGTTGATTTGAAGAGTCCATTCACAGGAGGACCGGTGAAAGAGGTCACTACGACCGAAGACATGGAGTTCAGGGGTGAAAAATACCCTGATATTCCTGTTCGTTATTATGTGTGTGAGGACACCGGCGAACAATTCACCGATGGCGAGCAAGACGAGGAATGGACAAACATTCTCTATGGAAAATATCGCAAAAAATATGGAATACCCTCGCCTAGCGAAATCAGAGCCACAAGAGAGCGATATGGTTTGAATGTGTCGCAAATGACGAGAATACTCGGATTCGGGAAAAACCAACTTGCGTGGTATGAGGATGGACAAGTGCCAAGCCTGAGCAATGGCCGGTTGCTCTCGCTCATTCAAGATCCTAAAATCATGCGCAAGTGTGTGGAACTGGCTCCCCTTGAAGAAGAAGAAAAGAAAAGAATCCTGTGGAAAATCAAGCAAGCCTCCCATGCCCCCTCAGTGGTCCAGGGCCAAGTAGTGCCATCGGTGGCCGAAGATGCTCCCGCCTACGGTAGCCCGAAAGCAGGCAAATAATAACCCACACATACGACGATGAGAAGATATAATCCTCAAGTTTTGAGGTGTTTAACACTTTAGAAACTTGAGTAATTTATACTACAAACCGGGGACATAGCGCAACACACCAAACTGGCACTGGCTACATCTGAAACCGCCGGAGGAACTATAGGGTCCACGATGCTTGTTGAGACAGAAGGGACAGATTCGATAGCCACACTTGTCACACACATACCAATTAAAACTGGGTGGAAGTTCTTTACCGCAACACATACAAGGAATTACCATATAACTAAAAATTAAGATTAAAGAAAAAATATTTTTGTACGAGACTGCGTCTCGCATTACAATGACATGATGCTGAATGAGGGTGGTGTTACTCGGTGTAACGGTGGTTGAGTTCTTGCCAGTCGAGAATGTGCCACAGTTGGACCAAGTGATCAACACGGCGATTCTGATAATCGAGGTAATAGGCATGCTCCCACACATCGAAGGTGAGAATGGGTTTCAAGCCTCGCCTGATGGGGTTGCCGGCATTGGGTTCCTGAACGATGTGGAGTTTGCCCTGGGCATCGGCAGCCAGCCACACCCAACCTGAGCCGAAGAGCGTAGCGCCACCCACCTGGAACTGCTGCTGGAATTCCTGGAATGTGCCAAACTCGCGTTCGATGGCGGCAGCCAACTCACCCACGGGCTCGTTTTGCTCGCAATATGGTTTAAACTGCGAGAAATAGAGGTTGTGGTTCAGTATTTGGCCGGCGTTATTGAGGATGCCGCCGTCGGCCTTCATCACAATTTCTTCGAGGGTCAATCCTTCGAATTTGCTACCGGACAAGGCGGCATTGAGGTTGTTCACATAGGTTTGCAAGTGCTTGCCGTGATGAAACGACAGCGTCTCGGCACTGATGGCGGGTTCCAAGGCATTGGCAGTAAAGGGGAGCGCCATGAGTTCAAATTTTCCGTTTATGGGTTCCGTTTTCATAATTATTACATTTTAGAGAGGTTGCACACAAAGATAGAAATTATCTTCAACATCACCAAATCATCGGTTGCAATAGGTTTGATGATAGCACATACGGCTACGGTCGCCACAAGTGGCGACCGCACAGGGTTGATGTCAACTGATTGCTGATAGCTAATGACTGATGACTGAGAACTTACTTGGTGAGGGGGCTGTAGTCGCGCGAGTAGCGGAGCATCTGGTCGATGTAGTTCTCGCCGTAAACCACCTTCACGTCGGTAATGTTGCCATTGTTGTCATAGACGGGGCGATAGGTGGGGTTGACAAAGCCCTTGTAGGGAGCGATGTTGAGCGCCTCGTAGCGCTTGAGGATTTCCTTGTGAATCTTGGGATCTACCTTCACGCCGTAGTTCTCGACGAGTTTGCGTCCGGCCTCGAAGTCGCCTTCGCTCTTGATGCGCTGCACTTCCTTGAGCAGTTGGCCAAAGAGGTTGCGGAGTTTCTTGTAGTCGTTAATCTTGACATAGGTCTTGCCACCACGCTTAACGAGTTGGATTACCTTGTCCTTTTTGCCCTTCTCCAAGCACCACTCGCTGATGAACTTGCGGTTGCGCATGTGGCTCTCCTCGATGTTCTTGCCCGGCTCGATGCGGGTGAGCTGGGTGAGCAAACCGTTCATGATGTACTTGTAATACTCAGCCTGATAGGCGTTAGGATCGTCGAAGATGCCCAATTCTACCAGTTTGGGGTCACCCAGGTAGTAGAGAGCGAAGAGGTCGGCACGGCCTTCCTCGAGGGTAGCGCCATAGGCCTTGAGGGCGTCGGGATCAACACCGGGGAGCAGTTGGCCCGAAGCGTGGCCCAGGCACTCGTGCAGGTCAGTGTGCAGCTTGTCAGCCAGGGTGAGGTGCTTTTTCATCATCTCCACCTCTACATTACTATAGGCAAATTCCTCGTTCATACCCGAGCCCTTCGAAGCCTCGTCGTAGGCATCGGTGATGTTCTCGAGCGTCACGCTCTTAGATCCGTGAGCGGCGCGAATCCAGTTGCTGTTGGGCAGGTTGATGCCGATGGGAGTTGAGGGATAACTGTCGCCAGCCAGGATGGCAGCGGTAATCACCTTGGCGCTCACACCTTTCACATTTTTCTTCTTGAAACGAGGGTCAACGGGCGAGTTGTCCTCAAACCACTGTGCGTTGCTGCTGATGATAGAAGTGCGACGCGAAGCCTCGTTGTTGCGGAAGTTCACGATGCTCTCCCAGTTGGCAGTCATGCCCAGAGGATCACCGTAGCTCTCGATAAAGGCATTGATGAAGTCGATATCGCTCTTGGTGTCTTCGGCCCACAGAATCGAGTAGTCGTCGAAGGTCTTGAGGTCGCCTGTCTCGTAGAATTCAATGAGTTTCTCGATATGAGCTCTTTGAGCGTCGTTCTCAGCCACCTCGGCAGCCTTCTGCAGCCAGTAGACGATGTTCACGATAGCACGAGAGTAGAGACCACCCACCTTGTAGGGTTTCTCTACGACCTTGCCGTTTTCCTTCACCACCTTGGTATTCAAACCATAAGAGATGGGAGTGGCATCGTTGGGGTCTTTCAGTGCATTGAAGTAGGCTTCAACCTCGGCCTGAGTCACACCCTCATAGAGGTTGTTGGCACTGGTCACGATGAGGTCTTCGCCATCGGCCTGGTTCACGCGCTTGGCCATGTAGGTGGGATCGAAAATCACGCGGTCGAGCACGGTGAGCATCTGGTCGAGTGTCTGGCCCTTGCACAGCGGCAGTTTGTCCTTAGGCAAAGCCTTCACTTGAGCATCGAAGAAAGCCTGCGTGAACTGAGGCACGAACTTGTCCTGCGAGTAGTGATGATGAATGCCGTTGCCAAACCAAATCTGCTTCAGATAGAGTTCAAGGCCTTTGAAATCGGCGCTCGAACGGTCGCCCTTGAAGTTGGTGTAAACAGCCTCCACCAGTTGGCGGATCTGTAGGTTGTACTTGCCGTTCTGGTCAGTGAGAATGTCGCGGCCCTGCTGAGCGGCTTCGGTCAGGTAATAGACCAGCTTCTTCTGGTTCAACGAGAGTTCGTCGAAACCAGGCACCTGGTAACGCAGTACCTCGATGTCGGCAAAGCGGTCCACATTGTAGTTAAAATCTTGTGCCATAGCACCTGTTGTTGAAATCAATGCTGTCATAACAGCTAAAAAAGTTTTTTTCATAGGTATGTGTTTAAAATGAAATTTTTTACATCTTGGTCACGGTGAAGCGGCTTCCGGTCCACTTGAGCACCACACTCTTCTTGGGATCGTCATTGTGTGTGAGTTTTATGTTCTTGCCCACGCGAGGCAGTTCAATGTCGTACTTCCTGAAGTCAAACTTCTGACCACACATCACCTCGGGTGTGCGCGGACGCCAAATCATCTCACCGCTATTAATCTTGAAGAACATGAGGTCATTGACACACACAGTAACACGGTCATCAGGGTCCTCATCGGGCAATATAGGGTCGAGGGCATCGTTGTCGTCAGAGCGATACTCGTCTCCAATAAAGGCCACACCCACGAGCACGCCACCATCGTCGGTGCGCCAATAGCACATTTCCACCTTATTGACGAGTTCGGTGAAGACTTCAGCCTTGAAATAGCCATTCTTTTCGTCAAGCACCATTCCATCAAAGATATTTTCGGTGTCAAGGCCCAGCAAGTAGTCTACTCCAGCATGAAGCAAGTAGTTGGGATAGGCATAAGCCAAACCCACAAAGTAGTTTTTGATCGTCATCTTGCTGAGCACACTGCCGGCCGAGTACAGGTTCTGGTTGTGCCACTCCTTGACAATGTCGGACACCGACATTTCATGGCCAGCGAAATTGTACTCTTCCTGCGCCAACGAGCGTGCGGGAGCTACAAGCATGGCACATGCCAGCATGGCCATTGCTACGGGTTTAAGCATCTTCTTCATCTTTAATGATATTATGAGTTAATACTTGTTTCATTCCACATAGAGCACCAGCCCCTTCAAGTACTCGCCCTCGGGGTGGTAGATGTTGATGGGATGGTCGGCAGGCTGCGTGAGCTGATGCAGGATGCGCACCTTACGCCGTGCTATGGCTGCAGCGCTGAACACTGCCAACCGGAACTGCTCCTTGTTCACCGCCTGTGAGCACGAGAAGGTGAACAGAATGCCACCCGAGGCAATTTTTTCGAAAGCCTTGACATTGAGTTTGCGGTAACCTATGAGCGCATTCTTGAGCGCCGTCTTGTGCTTGGCAAAGGCGGGCGGGTCAAGGATGATGAGGTCGTAGGCATCCTTCTCCATCTCAGCAAGATACTTGAAGGCATCCACGGCAAACGACTCGTGGCGGTCGCACTCTGGGAAGTTGAGCGCCACATTGGCATCGGTGAGACTGATGGCCTTGGCCGAACTGTCGACCGAGTGCACAAGCTGGGCTCCGCCCCTCAAGGCATAGAACGAGAAGCCACCGGTGTAGCAGAACATGTTCAGCACTCTCCTACCCTGCGCATAGTGCTCGAGCAGACTGCGGTTCTCGCGCTGGTCGACAAAGAAACCCGTCTTCTGGCCCTTGAGCCAGTCGACATGGAACTGCAGACCGTTCTCCATGGCCACATCCTGGTCATACTCGCCCACAATATAAGCGTTCTGCGGGTCGAGATGAGCCTTGTAGGGCAATGTGGTCTCGCTCTTGTAGTACACATTCTTCACCAGCCCGTCGGGCAGGCGGGTGAGTGCATCGGCAATCAGGTTGCGGGCAAAGTGCATGCCAGGCGAGTGTGCCTGCATCACGGCAGTGTGACCATAGATGTCGATTACCAGACCGGGCAGAAAGTCGCCCTCGCCATGCACCAGACGAAAGGCATTGTTGTCTTCCCTGATCAAACCAAGCGCCTGGCGCATCTTGTAGGCAGCAAGCAGCCTCTGCTCGAAGAACGCTGCATCGATTTCGCTATCGTCAAATGCCAGAATGCGCACCGCAATGCTCCCTATCTGGTAATGGCCATTGCCAATGTGCTCGCCTTCGTGACTATAGACCGACACGAGGTCGCCCTCTTCCACATCGTCCATGCGCTCAATCGCACCCGAGAACACCCAGGGGTGGAACCGCTTCAACGATTCCTCCTTGCCCCGACGCAATATCACTCGTTTATATACCATCTTTTATGCTATCAATAGTTATTTACTTGAAGAAGAAGCGGTAAATGTCGTTACCGTTGGCAAAGAGCAGCAGTGCAATCAGGAAGATCATGCCTGCCATTTGAGCACGCTCCATGAATTTCTCGCTGGGCTTGCGCCTGAAGATAATCTCAAACAGCAGGAACAGCACATGGCCGCCATCGAGTGCCGGAATGGGCAGGATGTTCATGAATGCCAAGATAACCGACAGGAATGCCGTAATGCTCCAGAAACTGTACCAATCCCAATGATCGGGGAAGATGTGGCCAATTGAACCAAAGCCGCCCAGACTCTTGGCGCCCTCGCTGGTGAATACATATTTGAACGCCTTTACATAGTCGACCAGTTGCTTGCAGCCCTTCTCGATGCCACGCGGTATCGACTGGAAAAAGTTGTAGCTGTGGTTCACCGTCTTGAAGATCTTTGATGCATCGTTCTGCAGTTCAAAGCCCAGTTTGCCGTCGCCGTCAATCTCCATATTCACCGTGAGGGTGTCGGTTCCACGCAACATCGTCATGGGAACAGTCTTGCTCTTGTTTTTCTTGAGATTCTCGGTAAACACCTCATAGGTCCTGGTCGGCACACCATTCACGGCAAGGAACTTGTCGCCCTCTTTCAGGCCGGCCTTCTCGGCACCGCCGCGAGGTTGGGTCTGCTTCACCACAACGGGCACATTCACCGTCATGAACTGAATGTCATTCTCCAGGTCGCTATTCACCTGCATCATGAAGTTCTTGGGCAAGTTGAGCGTGACCGTATCAGTGCCACGAAGCACCTGCACCTTGCTGGCCGACAAAATCTTGAGCTGGTCGGTGTCGAAGAATTCCACCTGAGCGCCGTCGGCAGTAAGCGGAATGTCGTTGTCAACAAAACCAGCCTTGTGGGCCGTTTCACTGTACACAAGACCATCGGTCGCACTCTTGAAAGGCAGATATTCCTCGCCCCAATAGTACACCATGCCTGCATAAATCACGATGGCAAGCAGGAAGTTGAACAACACACCGCCCACCATGATGAGCAAGCGTTGCCAAGCAGGCTTGGCGCGGAACTCCCACGGGTGAACTTCATTGCTCAAATCCTTTGCATTGGTGGTCTCGTCAATCATGCCATTGATGGCGCAATAGCCACCCAGGGGCAGCCAGCCAATTCCATAAGTAGTGTCGCGCCAGGTCGACTTGCCGTTTTCGGGCATCTCTTCGGCCTGGATTTCTTTATGCGTTGGCACCTCGGCTGGAGCAGCGTCGGCGATATCTGTTTCTTGTTTATCTTCGTTTTCGGCAGGTTTCGGGTCTTTGGGATTCTTGAAGAAAGTGACCTTGTGCTTCTTGGGGTTCCACGACACAATCGAGAACCAGGGGTTGAAGAACAAGTAGAATTTGTCGACCTTTACCTTGAAGAGTCGCGAGAATGTGTAGTGTCCCAACTCGTGGATAAACACCAGCAAACCCAGCGATACGATCAGTTCAAATGCTTTTAACCAAAATGTGCTCATTTCTGTTTTTCAATTTTTTCAAATGATTGTTGCAGCATAACGGCGCGTTTCCTCGTTGGTGCGCACATAGTCCTCGTATGTCGGTTCTTCCACAAAGGGAACCCACGACATGGCCGCATGAATAATTCTGTATATATCGTTAAATTTAATTCTACGCTCCAGGAAGGCAGCCACAGCAATTTCGTTGGCAGCATTCACCACACAGGGTACATTGCCGCCCCGCTCGGCAGCCTCATAGGCAACGCGCAACAGCGGGAATTTTTCGAAGTCGGGCTTCTCGAAGGTGAGATGGCTATAGTCGCTAATGGTCATGCGATACTGGTCGGTCGGCAGGCGGCCGGGCAAACCCAGCGCAAACCTGATGGGCAGGTGCATGTCGGGCAAGCCCAACTGCGCCTTCACCGACCCATCGACAAACTCTACCATCGAGTGCACAATCGACTGCGGGTGCACCACAATCTCGATATCGCGGTGTGAAACGCCAAAGAGCCACTTGGCTTCAAGCATCTCAAAGCCCTTGTTCATCATCGTGGCCGAGTCGATTGTGATTTTCGCGCCCATGCTCCAGTTGGGGTGACGCAGCGCATCGTCGACGGTAGCCACCTCGAGCTGTTCCTTGGGCCAGGTCCTGAACGGGCCACCCGAAGCAGTGAGTATCAGTTTTGCCACATCTTCGTGGTTCTCGCCCATCAGGCACTGATAGAAGGCACCGTGCTCTGAGTCGACCGGGTACATCACACTGCGGCTCTTGGCCAGCAGACGTGTGATGAGGTCGCCTGCCACCACAAGCGTTTCCTTGTTGGCAAGCGCAATCTTCTTTCCCGCTTCTATCGCCTTGATGGTAGGAGCTAATCCGCTATAGCCCACCATGGCAGTCACCACCGTGTCGATTTCAGGACGAGTTACCACATCGGCAATCGCTTGAGCGCCACACAGCACCTCGATGGGCAGATCGTCGAGCTCCGACTTCACATAACCGTAATATTCCTCGTTGCCAATCACAACCACCTTGGGCCTGAACAGGCGAGCCTGAGATATCAGCAAGTCGGCACTGCTGTTGGCCACAAGCATCCATGCCTTGAAAAGACGCGGATACTCGGCTATCACATCGAGCGTCTGGCGCCCAATAGAGCCCGTGCTACCCAGTATGGCAATGTTTCTAATTTCTTCCACTTGTGTATCTTTAGTAAAAATAACTTACAAAGATAGTTCTTTCATTTTGCTTATTAAAATAAAAATTCGGCATTAATTACCATTAACACCGAATTTATGTTTTTTTATAAAACGATCATAAAGGTCTGAGCACTCAGAGACATCCTAGAAATCGGAATAACTGTCAGAACTCCAGGGGCACCACCACTTTGAAGGTGATGTTGCGGCCCATGTTGCTCACACCCTGGCGGCCTGTGACGAGATTAACATCGGCATATTTCAATCGGCTCAAATGGCTCTGATACACCCTGTCAGTCAAGTTACTGCCTATCACATAGACCGATGCCACATGTTTGCCATGCACATTGATGTCGGTGCCCACGGTGGCATTGAGCAGCGCATAGGCGGGTGTAGCCGTCTCGGTATTGTCGGCCTTATAGTAGTGGTTTTGCTTGAAATTGTAGTCAAGGCCCACCGACACAAAACTGTTACAGAACACCTTGCCGTGATGGTTCATTTCATATTTGGCATCGACTTGCCAGCGCGGGGCCGGCGTGAAGGGCAAAAATTTGCTCTCCTCGGGCTGATGCAACTGCACGGCATCGACCATGCTGAACGAGGTACCCAGGTGCAGCGAGTGGATGGGGTGAACATCAAGGCTCACCTCGGCGCCCAACAATCGCGAGTCGCCACTGTCGAAGCGATAGGTCATGTAGCCTTCCTGCATCACCTCGCCCACGCGATGCAGATAAATGTAGTTGTCGATGCGGTTACAGAACAGGGCCAGTTCGGCACTGACGAAGCGGCTCGTATAGTCCATCGAGAAGTCGAACTGCCAACTGTACTCGGGTTTCAAATTTACATTGCCAAGTTCATAACGCACCGACCCCTCGTGCACACCGTTCGACGCAAGTTCGCTCACATTGGGCGCACGGAAACCGCGCGACACATTCAACTTCAGGTTGAGTGCATCGGTAGCATGAAACACGGCTCCAAGGCTACCAGTAACGCCATTGAAATTTTTCTTGAAGGGTGCAAACCTAACCACATCGTCTTCAATGAGTTCGACACTATTCAAGTGGCGATAATCATAGCGCACACCACCGTTCAGCACCCACTTGCTCCACTCGCGGGTGGCTGTGGCAAACACGCCCACATCCGTTAGCCGGTATTCGGGTATCAGATACTCCTCGCCCAGATTCAGCGAACGCTGCCACATGCCATTCACACCGCCGGTGAACTTCCAGCCACCGAAGTCGCGCGTGATGTAGTTCACATTGTAATTCACCGTATGCAACTTGAAGTAGAGCGCATAGTCGTTTGGGTGCTCGGCCTCTTCAAACTCCTGACGGCGGTTCTGCTGATAGCCTAGCAGCACATTCAGACGGTCATCGCCCACATAAAAGGTGTTGTTCAGCACCACCTTGGTGTGATAGACCTGCTGGTAAGGCATGCCGTGATGATAGGTCTTGAGTTTATCGTAGGGAACCTCAAGTTCGCCCGTTTCGTTGTCACGCTCACCCTCAATGATGCTGGGAGTGATGTGATAATGCGACACGATGAGTTGCGACTTACCCCAGTTGCGGTTCAGGCCCAGCATGCCGCGCAAGGCACGCTCGTGGAACTGCGAGTTAGGCACATAGCCATCGCACTTGTTCTTGTATTCATGCGCCATCTTCTCGCTGTAGCGCAGGTCCCACAATATGCCCTGCTTGTTACCGGCAAAGTTGAGCGAGTAATCGAACAGACCGTTATTGGTCTGATACTCGGTCGACAGGTTCAACTTGATCTTGCCCAACGGAACCACCGGATAGGGGTTGAACTTGATGACACCCGCCATGGCATCGGAGCCATACACAAGGCTGGCCGGCCCCTTGAGTATCTCGACCGAGCCCACACCTTGGCCATCGACCTCAATGCCATGCTCATCGCCCCATTGCTGCCCTTCTTGTCTGATGCCGTCGTTCACCACCACAATGCGGTTGTAACCCAAGCCACGAATCACGGGTTTCGAAATACCGCTGCCGGTAGTGATTTGCGACACACCAGGTTGGGTGGATATCGCATCGATTACATTTGATGCCGACAGTGCCTGCATCTCACGGCCAGTGAGCATCTTGACGGGGGCCGACGAGTTCTTGAGGCGAGTTTCGCCCGTAGCACCCGTCACCACCACTTCTTTCAGGTTCAAGTGACGATAAAACACATCGGTTGTGTCTATTTCTGCTTGTTTTTCTTGCGCAAAAGCTGGTACCACACTGGCGATGGCAATCAGGTTTATAATGATATGTCTATTGATTTTCATTGTTCTGTGATGATTTGCCCATCAGCACATGCCCGCACCACACACCGCCGCGCCACAATAGTGAACACGACGCATGTGCAGGCACACACTCATGGAGATTTTCAATTAAAAAAGTGGAAAAAACAGATGCCTTTTCTCATCACAGCAATGGAGGTCCCCTGCGGTAAATGCCAGTCACGCATTTTTGGCAATGCGAGGGGCTGATGAAAATGCTTTGCACCACTACCAGGCTGAGCAAGAGCATCATGACCACGCCCATGGCCGTGACAAAGTCCTGGCCCAGGAATCGGCACAGCACACAATCGTCAACACTGGCTTTCTCTACCGTCAAGTGACCGGTATGCTGCACATGACACTCGCATTGCTCGCAAGTGGTATCGACCACATTTTGTTCATAGTGCACATGCAGCGACGACAAGAGCACCATCGGCAAAAAGACCGACAGCAATATCCACGACGATATTTTCTCTTTGCGTTTCAACTGCATTGCGCTGCAAAAATAGATATTATCCTTTATTTAAGCAACAAAAATTAATCGTTAACCTGCACAATCATACCATCATAGGCCAATTCAACCAATTCTGGTAGCCTTGCATTCACCTCGGCATGCAGACCCATATCGTGGCTCATATGGATGAGAATGGCGCGGCCCGGTTGAATCTTTTCAATCACAGCAAGCGTTTCACCGAGCGACATGTGCGACAAATGCTCACGCTGCCGCAGGGCATTGATTACCAGTAGCGGCACATGGCGCAACTGCTCCACCACCGCATCATCCATCGTCTTGCAATCGGTGATATAAGCCAGCGGGCCTATCTTGAAACCCAAGATAGGCAACTTGTAGTGCATGACCGGCAAGGGCAGGATCTCAACATCGCCTATACTGAATGGCACATTCTCGACGATAGGCGTCACTGCCAATCGCGGCACACCCATGTAGAGATGCTCGGCAAAACAGTAAGGCAAGCGGGCCTTGAGGTCGTCGATCACATCCTGACGGGCATATATCGGGAAATCGCCGTCGGCGCAATAGGCACGCAGGTCGTCGATGCCGCCCACATGATCGTAGTGGATGTGGGTAATGAGCAGGGCATCCAAGTCGTTGTTGCTCGCCGTGAGCATCTGCTGGCGAAAATCGGGGCCGCAGTCGAGCAGTAGCCGTTTTCCTTTGTAGCGCACAATGGCGCTGGCACGCAACCGCTTGTCGTGCGGGTCGGCCGACTGGCACACATGGCAGTCACACCTGATTTGAGGGACGCCCGTCGATGTTCCCGTTCCCAAAAATTCTATCTCAAGCCTATCTGTTTTCATCGCCTCTTGGTCTTCAGTAATCCGTCTTCAAAATAGAGATAAACGCCACCATCGTAGTACCAGTACTCCCGCATGCCGCCTTGCTCGGGCAAGCGGTTGATGCTCTTGGGAGCACCCATCGATAGTTGGCATTCCTCTTTAGTCATGTCTTCCTGCACTGTACCGTGCACAATGTGCTCCCACACATCGTTGTCGATATTCGGGTAATTCTTGCGAGGGTTGGTGAGCGAAAACTGCGCTTCAAAACTGCGCTGACGCATCGTCCTCGTGCCGTCGGACACCCACATCATGGCTTGTTCGCCATTGTCCTGCGCTTCAAAGGTCACCTTCAAGGCATAGACCTTGTTGCCCGGTTCCACACGCAAGATTTTCACCGGAACGAACTGGCGACCGTCTTTCATCGCACCACTGTCGGGCGTATACCAGAGGCGCGTCATGATGTAATAGGTATTGCCCACGAGTTGACTTGCTGCACGCTTCACCACATCCTCGTCGATGAAAAAGGGAATGCTGTAAGCGGGGTGCAAATCGGCAAGTTCCTTGCCGGTGCGGTAACTGTAGGTGTGTGCGCCATCGGTAAACTGCAAGGTCACCAGACTGTTGTTGTCGAGCAGGCTGCCGGTGGTATAGCCAGCATAACTCACATATCGTCCGCCCAGGTGCAGTGTGTCGGTGCTGTATTCGGCACTGGGCTGGAACATGAGCCGAGCCTGGTCGTCGCACACATAAAAGCGCTTGCCCACACCCCACGAAGCCACCGAGTCGACTGGAGTAATGTCGAGCAACTTGGGTGTATTGCCCGATTCGGTCACCGTCGACAGCACGCGCGCCACATCCTTGTCGGTCACCTTCTTGGTACCTTCCACACCCGTGAAGCAGCTGCTAAACAGCAACGGGAACAACATCAGCGATATGAGCAAACTCTTTCTCATTTTTTGCTATTTATTGTGACAAAGATACTACTTTATTCGCAATATCACCCCCAAGCCCCTTCCGTTTTGCATATTTTTAAAGAAATCGCTACTTTTGCACACAATTTATGATATACCCTAAGAATTTTGAACAGAAAATAGGCTTCGATGTCGTCCGACACGAGATTCTGCGCCGTTGCGTGAGCCCCATGGGCGTCTCATGCGCCGAACGCATGCAGTTCAGCGCACGCTTCGACGATGTGCGCCGCTGGCTCACACAGACCAACGAGTTCCTCGCCATTTTGCAATCGAAACGGGAATTCCCGCTCAACTTCTACTTCGACCTGAGGGCTCCCCTGCGCACCATTGCCACGCCGGGCACTTATCTCACTGCCGAAAACCTGTTCAACCTGCAGCGCTCGCTCAACACCGTGGGGCAAATCATCGACTTCTTCAAGCCCGAAGACGATGAACCCTCGCCCTACCCCCAACTCAGCCGACTCACGGCATCGCTCAACAGTTTTCCTGCTATCACTGCCCACATCGCCCATATCATCGACAAGTTTGGCAATGTGAAAGACAACGCCTCGCCGCAACTGCTCGAACTCAGGCAGACCATTGCCTCGACCACAGCGAGCATCAATGGCATCATGCGGCGCATCATCGGTCAAGGCAGGCAGAGCGGCGTGTTTGACAGCGACACAGCACCCAGCGTGCGCGACGGGCGACTCGTGCTGCCCGTCTCGCCCATGCACAAACGCAAAGTGAAAGGCATTGTTCACGACGAGTCGGCTTCGGGCAAGACCATCTTCATTGAACCCGAAGAAATTGTCCAAGCCAACAACCGCATACGCGAGACCGAGGCCGAAATGGCGCGCGAAATCATTCGCATCCTCACCGAGGTCACCGACCTTATCAGGCCTCATGCCAACGAACTCCTTAACACCTATGCCACATTGGGCATCATCGACTTCATCCGTGCCAAGGCGCTGTTTGCCCTCGACATCGATGCACAGATGCCCCACCTGCACAACAAACCCGCCATCGAGTGGTATCATGCTGTGCACCCTGCCCTCTTCCTCTCGCTCAAGCAGCAAGGCAAAGAGGTGGTGCCGCTCAATATCGAACTCAACGACACCAACCGCATACTCATCATCTCGGGTCCCAACGCCGGCGGCAAGAGCGTGTGCCTCAAAACCGTGGGCGTGATCCAGTACATGATGCAGTGCGGTGTGCTGCCACCACTTCACAGCAACTCGCACATGGGCTTCTTCAAGAGCATCTTCATCGACATTGGCGACCAGCAGTCGATTGAGGATGACCTCAGTACCTACAGTTCGCACCTGCAGAACATGAAGACATTCCTCAACAGCGGCGACCAGCAGTCGCTCATGCTCATCGACGAGTTTGGCAGTGGCACCGAACCACAAATAGGCGCTGCCATTGCACAGGCCATCCTGGAGCAACTCAACGGCAAGCACATCATGGGCGTCATCACCACCCACTATCACAACCTCAAGCACATGGCCGACGAAACGCCAGGCCTCATCAATGGCGCCATGCTCTATGACCGCCAGCACATGCAGCCGCTCTTCCAGCTGTCGATCGGCTATCCAGGCAGTTCATTTGCCATCGAGATTGCTCGCAAGACGGGGCTTCCCGCCCAGGTCATCGACAAGGCGAGCGAGATTGTTGGCAGCGACTACATCAACATGGACAAGTATCTGCTCGACATTGTGCGCGACCGCAAATACTGGGAAAACAAGCGCTACGACATTCACCAGAAGGAGAAACGCCTCGATGCCATCATTGCCGACTTTAACGCCCGCATCGACGCCCTCAAGCAAGAGCACAAATCCATCATCAAGGAAGCCCGCAACGAAGCCGAAGACATCATTCGCCAGAGCAATGCACAGGTAGAGCGCACCATCAAGGAAATACGCCAAATGCAGGCCGAGAAAGAAAAGACCAAGGAAGTGCGCCAGCAACTCGACGAGTTCAAGGACCGCCTGCAGCAACTCGACGATGATGGACAGTCGGGACAGCGCATCAAGGAGATGACCGCCAAACTACCGGCAAAGCCCAAAACCAAGAATAAGGTCAAGAAGGCTACCGACGAAAAACGGCCGCTTGCAGCGGGCGACAATGTGCTGCTCAAGGGAGCATCGTCGGTGGGCACTATTCTGAGCATCGACGAGAAATATGCCCTTGTGGCTTTTGGCAACCTCAAGACGCGTGTCGAGACCGAGCGTCTGGAACGCACCTTGAAGAAACCCTCGGTGGCAACCGGCAAACCAGCTTCGCTGAGCGCAAGCACCACCGACGAAATTCGCTCACGCCAACTGCAATTCAAGCCCGACATCGATGTGCGCGGCATGCGTGCCGATGAGGCAATACAGGCCATCACCTACTTCATCGACGATGCTATTCAGTTCAATGCCAGCCGGGTGCGCATCCTGCACGGCACAGGCACCGGCGTGCTGCGCGAGGTCATCCGCCAGTACCTCAACACGGTCCCGGGCGTCACCAGTTATCGCGACGAACATGTACAGTTTGGCGGTGCCGGCATCACCATCGTCGACCTCGATTGACCACAACACCCACAAACGATTGGGAATAGAAACAAAAGAAGGGGCGCACATCAGGTCGCGTCCCTTCTTGCTATGGTTTAGTGTTCTTGTGTGAACTGTTACTCTCAGCGCACAATCACCTTCTTGCCGTTGTGGATGTAGAATCCAGGAGTGGGGTTGGTCACACGCTGACCTGCGAGGTTGTAGTAGTAACCATCGCCCACAATTTCACGATTGCTGTGAACATCCGTGATTTCGGTGACCACATTATTGGCAGTCAGGTTAAGCGGATACACCACATATTTGGGATTAGGTTCCACATCCTTGCCAGTCACGCTAATTTCACGAAGGGGGGCTTCGCTGGGAGCCGAAACCAGATTGCGACGCAAAATGGCCTCGAACTGATAGGCATTGGTGGTGCTCAAATAGGGAGCAACATCTTCCTCTTCCACACTGTTCAAACCCCAATTGACAGTAAATGCTCCGCTGAAATCGGCTGTATTCACACCCTGTGTTTCATCCTTGGCAGGAACAACAAACACATTGTCTCCCTTCCACACTGCCATCGTGAGTACTGCAAACTCTTGAACCTTGGGATTGAGGAAATAATAGGTGTGGTTGGGCGAGGTAATCTCGGTCACATCCATGAAGTTCACGGGGCAATAGTAGTTGGGAGTATATTCACTATCTCTGCCAGCCTCGGGATCAACGCTGACCACGATGCGATGATTCAGGGTGTCGGCATAGGTGCCCTTGATAGAGCCAGGTTTAATCACTTGACCGACATAGGTGCTTTGAATCTGAGCGGCACGCTCTGAAGAGACTGTACCAAAGTCCAGTTCCACCCAGTTGCTCTGGTCCCACTCCATCTCAATATTGTACATCGAAGCAATCAGGCGTTTCATATAGTCAACATTGCCAGGATTTTCTGACTTCTCAATAGAGATATTACCCTGATCCTTGCACCACAGGCTGCTACCTTGCGCATAGACGCCTACCAATTCATCGGCAACAGTGTAGGTTTCGTTGAGAACGCCATTCTCCTCAATCCATGCCAGCGTCGTGGGAGGCTTTACCTCAAAGGTTGAGAATGCAAAGGCCTCAAGCACATAAGATGGAGGACTTCCATATCTATTATCAAACATAAATACTCCCCAACCATTTTGGTTCAATATAGTCAAAGTTTTATTAACTATATCTATCTCAAATGACAATGTGCCACCTCCATATGCATATCTAGATGTGGGATAAGTAGCATATTCAGGTGGTAGTCTAGTCCAATATCTTGATCCTGAAGTATTATATTTAGCATCGGCCAAAAAAGCATACTTTGCACCAGAAGCATTAGTACTATTTGTATTGGATGCTTCTGAGAAATTGTATGCAGTTAAAGAAAACTCACATTTAGTATAATTATCTTTCCACTGGAAGTTGCAGTTATGGTTCTTATTATCAAAGACCAAATTACATACATTTGCTAACCTGCTATGGTTGTAGAAATTCTCTAAAGTGATTTTACCATAACTGTCATCTTCATTTTTATAAGTAGGATCCCAAATTACCCTAACATTCTGCGTGTTTACCAAAACCGGGTCAGCAGTTGAAGATTCTTTATAATAGTCATAGCGAACCATCTCCCATTCAAAACTCTCAGGTAAAGAATCGGGATTGGTATAGTTCTGCTGGTTTACAGCCCATGCGTTTAGTGCAGTGAGCATTGCGATCACTGCAAATATGTGTGTTTTCATCAATATTTCTTTATTTGTCTAAGAAAACCTGTAAAAAGAGTTGCACAACTTGCTTTATCAGCGCACAATCACCTTCTTGCCGTTGTGGATGTAGAATCCAGGAGTAGGGTTAGTGACACGCTGACCTGCGAGGTTGTAGTAGTAACCATCGCCCACAGGCTCGTTGTTGGTCTTGACATCAGAGATAGCTGTTGCGGTGTGAATGTCACCACCCGAGCTCTCATAGTACTCAATCACATAGCTTGAGGGTGCACCATGTTGATCTTTGCACATAAACGCGCCCCAAGGCTGGCTGATGGTGAGGGTCTGGTCGGCAAGGTTAAGTACACAGTCGAGTGCTACACCGCCATTATAGGCATACCAAGAACCTGCACCGTCGAGCCAGTAGCGAGAATAATTGTTGGTGTTGCCTTTCTTGGCGCGTGCCAACAGAGCATACTTGCTGAGCTTGCCATAAGCGTTGGCATACTCTGCACCTGTTTGAGCCATCGAGAAGAAGTAACCGGTGAAACTGAAGGTGCACTGGGTGCCGTCCTCGCTCCACATGAAATTCAGGTTATTTTCGTTGGTGAATTCTACGCTTGCCGGCTGCTGTACCCAATCGTGGCTAAAGAAATTCTCAACGGTGAGACGGCCATAGCATGCCGAACCGTTCATATATTCAGGTTCCCATAAAATCTCAACAGGCTGCACATTCACGAGCATGGGATCGCCGGCATCGTCAACACCGCGATAGTCATAACGCTGTACCTGCAGGCTGAAAGCCTCGGGAAAACTGCTGGGAATCTCGGCATAAGTCTGTTTGTCGATTGCGTTTGCCGAGAGAGCGGCCAAAAAAGCCAATGAAAGAACTGTAATCTTTTTCATAGTTTTATTATTTATTTGATTTAATGTTGTTTAATTTAAATTTATTTACATCATCATATTCGCCCATAATAATGCCAATCAAAATGGTGATATCGCGAACATCCACTTCACCGTCAAAGTTCAGGTCGCCCCACAGGCCAGTAATAGGATAACCCACAAACAGACGCACCGAAGCGCTGAGTTCAGGCTTTGCCACCGAGGTTGCCGTGATGGTTACCGTCTTGCCGCCACCTTCAAGGTGAGGCTTCGAGGTCGACTCGGGCAACGCGGTCACCAGACCGTTAGCGTCAACCGTAGCCACTGTCTCGTCGCTCGATGTCCATGTCACCTCTTGACTGGCGTTGCTTGGCAAGATGGTTGCCACAAGCTGGAATGCACTGCCGGGCTCCACTACCTGATTGTCGGCATCGGTAATGTTCAGGCTGATGCTCTCGGGTGTGGCCTCGGGATATTTGAATGTAGACTCGTCGGTGTAGAAAATGGTGGTGTTGGATATCAAACCAATCCACTCGTCGGTCGACGGTGAGCACAACGACCAATTGGTATCGAAAATCAGGTGTGTCTCGGTGCCATGTCCAGTGATGTTCCAGCGTGAGTTGCCGTCGGTTCCGTAGCAGTAGTAACGGCCACCCGTATCGCTATCGGTATAGAGCAATGTGGGCGTGATCTCAAAGGTGGAGTCGCTCTTCATGTCAATGTCCATCATTGTTCCCAAACCAAAGAAGTTGTAAATCGACAGTTTGGAGGCGCCACCTATACCATTCTGGCCCATCACTACGGGGTCGGTATAAATGGTACCGTCATAGCTGTAACGCATGGTGCCATTGGCCTTCTTGCAAATCGTCATACCCGTACAACTCTCATAAATGCCGCCTTCGCTGGTCACAACCGACCACTTGGTGCTCGTCGACATACCAGAACTGTAGATATTTAACTTGATGGGAGATGAAGGACTGTTGGTGTTCACCAGAAAGCCCTGCTGATAGCCATCGACATTCACCACCAGCTGGTTTGATGGAATGGAGAGCGTACCCTGCCCGCCTGCCAGACTCACCGTACCGGAGATGTCGGTAGCAAGACTACCTATCCACCAGCCACTAATAACGACCTGACCTGTCGACAGACCGCCACTAATGGTAATGGTAAAGTATTGCTGAGTACCGTTGCTATAGTTCACCATCCATGTACCATAAAGGTCGCTGATGCTGTTAAAGGCCTTTTGAGGGCCCAGTTTCATCATAGTCAAACCGACATCATCATTGCCAACTTCGGTCATTTCAGATGCAGTCGGAGCCTGCAACGACTTCATTAACTTGAATTGCGGATTATGCGCCTGCAGAATGCTGCGTTCCAAGGCATATCCCTGCATGGCTAACGCCATCATGCACAAAACGAATAAGATTTTTTTCATCTTCTATATAGATTAATAGATTAGTATTTTAAAAAACAGATTTCTCAATATTGGGCACAAATTTATAACATTTTTCGTTTTTTGTCAAGAATTTAACTCATTTATATTACTTAAAAGTCATTGATGGGCAGGCATTGCGGTTCAGGAACACATAGGTGGTGTTCAGCGCAATGTAAGCACGACTCATATACCATATACCTTCAAAGTCGTTGCTCTTGGTGCCCCACGAGTTCTTCACCATGTAGTATTCACGCCCGTTCTGGTCCTTGGCCTTGCCAAAGATGAGCATCACATGATCGTAGGTGCTCTGCCAGTTGTCGAAACGCTCTTGACGCAACTCCTGGCTCACCTCAAGCTCAGGCGACTCGAAACCCAGTTTGGCAAAGTCGCTGTCGTTGAGACAAGCTATGCCCAGGCCACGACGCGTGAAGCCCACCTCGCTCACATCGCCGCCCCATGCCACATTATAGTCCTTGTCGAGCGCCGTGTCGATGATGTTCATCATCTCGTTGAGCGGTACATTGTAGCTAGGACACGGACGCCACTTGTAAGGCGCCTCAATCACAAAGTCGGCATAGAACGGATGGTGTGTGAAACTGGTGATGCTCACATAGTCGTCCCAATCGAGGCCCAACGAGGCGGCAAAACTCTTAGGCGTGTAGCACTTGCCTTCATATTCAAACTGTTCGGGGCACTTGCCCAGATAACTGTCGAGTATGCCCTGCAACCCCTCTTTCCAACGCGGTGTGAGCCGTTTGCTCTCGCTGGTAGCAACGGCCTTCACATAGGGCTCGAGCAAACCGAAGAATTCCTTGAAGTTGGCAAGCGTGTCGCCTGGCAGCATGCCCTGCACCGGCATGGCACTCTCGGGACAAATGCCGTGACGACGGATAACCGACAGCACATCGTCGCACGAGCCACCTTCAGAGAAGCGGCTGTTGCCGTGCATGCGCACATGATACTCGGCACAGTCCGCATAGTCCTTGCTCGCCACAAACATCTCGGCTAAGTCGTAGGTCTTGCCCGACTTGCGCAATATCTCGCCTTCAAAAAAGGCACAAGTGGCATAGGACCAGCAGGTTCCACTCTTGTTCTGATTCTTCACAGGCGTGATTGCATTTGCCTTCACAACGGTAAACACTGGTTTTTGGGGCTGTGACTGGCTGGGTATCGCCACAAGCAACATCGCAAACAGTCCGAACATTGTTTTTTTCATAGCACACATTTTAATAATTAATTTGCAGATTGTTTATGATCACAAAATGTATGATTTGTTCATCGCAAAATTACGAAAAACAAGTCATTACCACAAACCATTCCACACCTTTTATTGATTTTTCACACCGCAACCTCGCCCTCCCGTGAGCGCCCCACAGCCACCCAAAACCACAATATATAAACCAGAAACCTTTTAAACCTACGCTATCACCACGGCTGTTCCACTGACTGCGACCATGAGCATCGAACCGTTGGCGCCGATGGTCTCGTAATCGATGTCGATGCCCACCACGGCGTTAGCGCCCATGGCTTGAGCCTGTTGCATCATTTCACGCATCGACGAATCACGGGCATCGCGCAGCACCTTTTCATAGCTGCCGGCGCGTCCGCCCACAATGTCACGAATTCCTGCGAAGAAGTCCTTGAACACATTTGCACCAATAATGGTCTCGCCGGTCACCACACCTCTGTACTCGCGTATGGTGTAACCGTCAATAGTTGGAGTTGTTGATAGTATCATAGTATATTTATTAATTGGTTTCACATACATTAGATGCAACAAGCATGCCAAAAGTTGCACCAACTGGATTTCGCTTGTTTAGGCAAAAGTTTTTGAAGATTTTTTGAAATAAAGTTGGCAGAAACATAAAAAGTTTATAATTTTGCAGTCGCAATTCGGCAAACGGATTGCGGAAATCGACTGGAGAGATGCCGGAGTGGTCGATCGGGGCGGTCTCGAAAACCGTTGTACGCTTTGCGTACCGTGGGTTCGAATCCCTCTCTCTCCGCAAAATGAAGGCAAACGGCTGAGTTTTATCTCAGCCGTTTTTTTGCATTGTACCCAAGTGGGAGTTTGCTCACAAATTGGAGCACAATGCAAAAAAGAGATAGGCAAAGTCTCGTTTGTCTTCATTTGGCAGCGGCCTCGCGGGAGCGAGAGGGACGCGCCCCAGCGAATCCCTCTCTCTCCGCTCATATCAGGGTAATTAGCTAAACATTAGCCAATTACCCTATATTTTTTGAAATTATCGGGACGCTATAGGGACGGAAATAGCTAAAATTTCGTTGGGTTAAAACCAAAAATTATGTTAGTCCACACGTCCATCGCTGCTCTTGTTGATTTGCGCATCGCGGAATGACGTGTTCACGCTGTTGAATGTGTAACGGAGGGTGAGTTTAACGCCTCGTGTGTCATACCTGTTGCGTTGCCATTGCTTGATATTGGAGAAGTCTATGCTCCAACGTGGTGTTACAGCCTCTCCGATAAGGTCGGTCAGCTCAATGACTGTGCGCAGCTTGCCGTCAAGAAACGTCTTGCTCATGCCGATGTTCAATCTCAAAGTTCTGCCAACTCTCATATTGCTGTCATACCACGGACTTTGATAAGAGAACCTACAGAAAGCCTCGGCAGTTTTCCAAAACTTATAACTCAAATCGCATGAG
>CACXLJ010000027.1 GCA_902768435.1 uncultured Bacteroidales bacterium
GCTAAACACAGAAAAATCAGCCGCCTGAAAAATATCGCATTCTCAGACGGTTGATTTGCAAAGAGGGTGAGCCATAACTGAATTATGACACACCCTCTTCTTTTATTATAGAAAAAACTTATTGCTTTTCCTGCATCTCTCTCATAAACTCATCGGCCACATAAAGATCTCCGTACAGATACAGCCCAGTGCTCTTATCATGCAAATCTGCACAGGTATTGCTTTCATAGAACAATTGTAAAGCCCTAACAGGTTCTATGTTTAATCTTTTGGACAGTTCAACGGCAATACCACCAATGCGATTGCTCATGATGATTTCCTGCACAATAGGGTCTTTAGTTGAATCTTCATATTGTTTCTGTTCCATCAAATATCAAGTATTTATCTGTTATAGACTGATTTAATAAACACATTTGATTATTTGGGCGATGCATCGACAACCGGTTTAATGCTGTAGTCAAATCCATGAGCCCTGCCATATAAAGGTTCACTGTATCGACTACCCTGTCGTTGGCAATGCCACCTTCAATATAATCATAATCTTTTGAGGGGTTCAACCCTATTCTACTTTTTACGATGAAATCAAGCCAATCAGTATCATATTCTTTAAAAACCTTGCATTTGGCCTGGGTGAGAATAGCTTCACGACACAGCAAATATCTGTTTAAAACTGGTTGCTCTTTTTTTCGGTTCGCAACCAGTTGCGCCCATTCTAGAGCTTGCTTGCGCAAGTCGGTGACATAAAAGCCTTGACCAAAGTCTAAATTCGGTCGTCCAAATGAGCAGATGGGTTGCTGAACGATCTGCGTACTACCATGATAAACAATTATCTTGTTCATTTCTTCTCCTCCCAAGCGTTTAAACACTCAATCAAATTTAGAGCAATGTTTTCACGGCTTTCACTGTGAAGTGTTTCATAATTGGGCAGAATGAAATTCTCTATCAGCTTCACATGCTTCATGCGTTCAAACACAGTTTTGTAACTCGTGTTCAGTGTGCGTGCTGTGGCTTCAATGCAAGTAGCAACAAAAGCCATGACTTGATGAGTTTTTGATATTTGTATGAGGTTCTCCATTGTTTAAAATCAAATAAAAGCAATGCAAATATAATGATAAATTGACAAACAACCCATATATATTTCTCAAGAAAAGAGATTGAAACACTTCGTGGCGCCAAGATGTGCCATCAGTGTGTGTGGTCAACCTTGCGGTGGCACTGGTGGGGGTGCCTGCTGAGGCCCGGATTGATGCACAACTTGCACATCGGGCTGATGAGGTGCCTGCGGTTGCTGGACTACTTGCACATCGGGTTCTTGCTGGTAGTATTGCTGGACTTGCTGATAGTTTTGCGGCTCCTCCTGATAGTATTCCTGGTCTTCGTATTCTTCGTCTTCCTCGGGAATCTTCTTGGTGTTGAAGAACAGACAGAGGATGAGGCCCAAAACCAGGAACGCCACGCCCACGAGGAAGCACAGGTGCAGGCCCGTGGCGGTCAGGCCCACGCCCAGGGTGAAGCCCAGCGCCATTCCCGTGAGGAAGCGGGTGATGGTGGCGAACCGGGGAACGCGCCCCTTGGTGAGCGAGTTGGCAAGGCTGAACAGCAGACCAAACAGGAAACCACCCTGGTTACCGATGTTCTGCAATAGCATCACCACGGCCACGATGCCTACCATCGAGTTGATCCAGTTTTCTGAGATGTTCATGAAGCCGTAGAGCAGCAACGCCATACCCACGCCGCACAGTAGTGGGGCGAGTCCGCGCCGCATGCCCATGCCCATGTTGGAGAACATGCCCTTGATGCCTCCTGCCACACCCACAAAGGGCCACTTCTTCTCAAACAGGGGCAGGATGGCACTGTTCACAGCCACAGCCATCACTACCTTGCCCACAATACCGCCGGCGGCTCCCAGCACACCACCAAAGAGTCCGCCTTCGGAGTATGTCAGGAAGCTGACTCCCTTGGCCCAATCGGGCAGTTCCATCTTGCCCGAGAAGTAGCCTATCACAATCCACACGATACCGAGCACCACAGTGGGCAGCAGCTTCATGGGATGCTTGAACACCTCCTTGCTCTGCTGAATGTAGCTCTTCAGATATTGGCCGATGCCTACTTTTTCGTTTTGCATAGTCAAGTGGTTTTAGGGTTCAATATTGATAGGTAAAGCCCAAGGCGCTTGCTATTTCAGGCACTTGCGCAGCGGGAATCCACTCGTTCCTGCCATCAATCCAGATGGGGGTGTCAGGGTCAATCTGGTACTGGAGCAGTTGCGGCAGGGTGTAGGGCCCGTAGCTCTCGTTGTTGTAGGCCATATAGTACTTGGCCGGCAGCTGTGGTGCTGCTTGTGGCATAGATTGCTGCACAACCTCAACACCTGCATCTTGCGGAGCTGGTTGCGACTGCGGAATGCTGGGAATCTCGGGAATGGCAGCCTCTTGCTTGGCTTGCTCGGCGGCTGCACGGGCCTGTTTCTCGGCTTCTTCGCGTGCGAGCCCTTCGGTCACGGCCTGTTCGATGGCTTTCTCGATTGCCTCCTCCTCTTCGATATATTCTCGCATCTGCTTCTCCAGGGCATCGCGCTGTTCGCATGGCTCCATGGGCACGAATATCCACTGTGTGAGGTATTCCAGACCAGGGCTGAGCCCGATGGCACCCTCACGGCTCACCATGTAGAATTGTGTGCCGGTGAGTTCATGCTTCACATCCTCACTTTTGGCAAACTCAAAAAGTTCCTTCAGCGTGAAGGCTGTTCCATTACCCACCAGTCGCCACACCATGGTGTGACTCATGGCTACTGCCAGCGCCTGCATCATGTAGTGATAATGACCCGTCCAAAACGCTTTCTCGGCATACTCTCGGTACTTTTTCTGTTTCTCGGTTTCCATATTTATTCTAAATCTTTTTTATCAAATCGGTCTACTCTAAAGGCTGCTGCATCGTTCCAGATGGCGTGCAGGTCGGAGCCGAACTGTACTGACTCGTCCCACACCGTCTGAGACACGTCGCCACCCCAATCAAAGGCATCGAATTTGCCCAATATCTCGGGACCGGCAGCCTCAAACATCTTGCCGAAGTCGATGCTGCCGCCAAAGGTCACATTATCGGTCTTCATCCAGCCCAAGCCGCCTTTTGCGTCGATGAGCATAATATCCTTGTAATGGACTGTCTTGGATATGTCCACATCGCCACTGCCAAACCACTTCTTGATGGTTTCGGCGGTCCTGTCGCTGAATCGCAAGCCCGTATCTTTGTCGATGTGGATGATGCGCGGGTCGAGCGACTGGGCAGCCGAATCCTGGACAAATTTCACGCCCTTGGAGAACAGTTTGCCCACGCCATAATCAACGCTCTTCTTTCCGGCAGTGTTGGCCATGCCGCTCAGCGTCTTGGTCACGCTTCCGGTCTTGGCATAGATGGCCATGCCGTCTTTCACACTCTCGGTGCCTATCACAATGGCATATTCCTTGAGAGGATTGCTCGTCAGGTCGCCTGCCTGATTCTGAATCACGCCCAAAGCGCCCTGGCCCATGCCAACGGCCACATGAAGTGCGCTTTCGCCGAGCGACTTGCCGTCGGCATAACTTTCGCTCGCGGCCACCATAGTGGATTTAGTGAAGGTGTAAGCATTTTTCACTGCCTTGCCGCCTGGCACGCACTCGCCCATGATGTTCACGGCGGTTTCACACACTTTATCGACCTTTTCGGCCATTTCGGTGGCCGATTTCCACTGCTCGGCAATTTCTTGCTGATAGAAGAATTCTTCCTCCGCCAAAGCTTGTTCCTGACGAATCTTGCTCTGCAGGTTATCGACCGTAGTGTGATACTTGTCAGCGAGTTTTTCGATATATTTCTCTTTCTCTATGGCGCGTTCCTGCTCGGCTTTCATGTCGCTGTAAGCCTTCATGTCGTCGGTGTAGCCACGCTCCAGGTCGCGCTTGTTCATGGCATCCCACTGTTCGCGCTGTTCTTTCACGTTGCGGGCCGCTGTCTCGGCATTCTGAAGCACATAACCCTGATTTTCGTAACTGAAGCGCATGCGCTCTTCAAGATCGGCAGTGGTCAACTTAGGTTCACTGTCATCGTAGCACTTGGTCCACCGGCCATCGCTGGTGGGATAGAACTCGGTCCTCTTGCCTGTTGCCGGGTCGGTATAGGTGAGGGTGCCGTCGGCTCCCTCGTGGAAATACCTCTTCGCAAGGTCGGGATAGTCGGTAGGATGGAAGAGCTTGCCATCGTCGGGCTTTGGTTCTGGTTTCGGGTTCTCTTCCTCTTCGGGGCGCTTGGGCTCCACGGCGGGCATATCGGGCCCGTCGGGCACGGGAGGCGGCAACTCGGCACCGCCACCACCACCTATGATGGTGTTAGTGATGTTGCTGGCAATCTGTGCTCCTGTGCCACCAATGAAACCGGCAACGCCGCTGCCCAGCAATATCGAGGCAACCGTGGCGATGGCACCTATCACAGCACCCTCCTTTTCATCGGTGTGTTTGCCTAGGCCCAACGGGTCGCCCTCGCCTTTCATCCAAGTCATGAGGTCTTTGATATAATCCTTGAGTTCGGCCTTGTCTTGGGCATCGAGCTGTGCCGTGCCTGCCTCGCCATCGAGCAATTCCTCGCCCATTTCGGCGGCAGCCACGGCAGCATCGACCTGAATTTCCTCAACTTCAAAGTAGATGCGGGTCCATGGCATAGTGGCCATCTCGTTTTTGGGAGTTCCTTTACGGTCTCCACTGGTCATTGCTGTGGCCGATGCGCTTATCATGGCCAGCAGGTGCCCGTCGCCTTTGAAGTAGATGAAATGGCCCAGGGTCGGATTCACACTCAAAGGTTTCTCGCATGTGAGTGTTTGGTCCGATACTTTCGTACGGGTTTTTCCGCTTTGCTTGGTTATGGTGGTCACGGTGCTGTATTTGTCCTCGCCATTAAACGAATAGGAAAAACCAATCCCGCCATCAGTCGGAACAAATGTGAGTCCATTAAAGGAATACTTGCCTCGAGCCTTGATTTTGTCAACTACAGTGCGGTGGCCCATCATGCCCGAACTGGTAATCGTGTATTCAACATCGTAGGAGCGGCTCACGCCATCGTCGGCATAGATACAGAATCCCGCTTCGTGCAGGGCAACGCCTTCTACACCCATCACCTTGTCGTAGGAGAATTCCCATGTGGCTTGAGGGCTATTCTTGCGTGCCACATCGGGCACCCAGCCGGCTGCAGCGATGGGCTTGAGGCGCATTCCATAGATTTTCAAGCCTTTCTCTTTTATCACTTTGTTGATGTCGATATCGCCGTTGCAATAGCTGTGCTGCAGGTCGGTGCGGTCAATGTCCTGCAGTTTCAGGAGCACCACGGGGTCGACCCAACGCGTGCCATTGGTGTTGATTTGCTCGCCATCGGCCCAGGCGGTCAGCGTCCCGAGCAAAAAAAGAGCAAGCAAAATGGTTTTAAAAAGGTTTTTGTGCATGGCCTTTATAGTTTTGGTTCGTCACAAATTTACAAAAAGATGTGTAAAGCGCCAAACAATTGTGACTATTGTCGCAGATAACGGGTATAATTCTACACATTTATCACATTTTATGGCTCAAAAACAGGGTGATTGTTGCAGAATTGCGTGGGAATGACTATTTTTGTAAATAATTCACCATTAAAACTTGAAAAAATGAAGAGAGAAGGCATAATCATGAGTATAATGGCAGTGGCATTGCTGTTCCCGTCGGCAACTGCGCTGGCCAAGGATAATGTGGCCGAGGCGCCCAACTATGTGAAAGCGCTCGGATTCAATGCGCCCGTAAAGACGCTGGGAGCCTACAGCGACGAGATGGAAGTGGCCGATGCCGACTATTGCACCTTTGAGTTTGACCGCGAGGGCCGGCTCATCTCCTATGACCAGAGCGAGACGATCGAAGGGGCTTATAGCTATACCATCTACTTTGGGCTCGACGGACTGCCGACACATGCCCAGAGCGTGTTCATCAACTGGTGGGAACTCGATGAAGAGGGCAATCCGCCCATTACCACTACTCAGCATGCCGTGCGCAAATTGCGTGACGGCGATGTTACCATGCTCTATATCGATGGCCTGGGAGAGGGTGAAAAGGAAGTGAAGGTGACCCATGATGCACAGGGACGCATCATTGAGGTCGACGATATCACCGACGGCGTGGTGAACCGCTACCGGTATCCTACTGGAGTCAATGTGCCCTGCTACCAAGATGGCACAGTGGCATTCCCGCAGGTCGACATGATTCATGGCCATCGTGTTAAATTCCCGCCACAACAAGCCGTGCCCACGGGCGTCACTGAGTTCCAGAATGGCTTGTGGAATTTTGAAGTGAAATACTTCGAATAATGGCATTGATGACGAATCGTTTGACAACTGTTTTAGTTGCCGTGCTGCTTCCCGTTGCAGCATGGGCAGCGATGCCTGTGGCTGAGCCCGACACGGTGCCACTCTCTGAAGCTCCGCTCATGGTTGCTGGCAGCATGCAGGTGCGTATCGACTCGCTTGAGGCCCCCAGCGAGGAGGCTCTGATGGCAGCACACATGGCCGCCAATGCCACGATTGCTGGCACTTGGAAATTTAACGGGCCCAGCGTGGATGCGAGAGGCAGCAGTTTTGTGAGCCGATTGGGCAAACCCATAGCCAAAAGCAAACTGAAAAAGGGGTTGAAAAAGGCCTATGACAAACTCAAGTTGAAGAAGCGTTGGACCTCGTTTGTGCTCACACGCGAGGGTCGCTGGAGCATCACGCTGCTGGGCAAGTCGATAGGCGGCAGTTATGACTATTATCCCACCACCGAGCAACTGGTGCTGCATGGCATGCTGGTGAAGATAGAGGGGCAGGCCTATCGCGAGGGCGACCACCTGCATGTGCAGTTTGAGGCCGACAAGTTTCTCTCCCTGATGCGTCTGCTGGGCAAGCTGATACACGCCGATGTGCTCAAGTCGCTGGCAAAGCTCAGCAACAATTATCACGATGTGAAAGTGGGGTTCGACTTCAAGCAGGAAAAATAAAAAGTGCATAAAAAATCTCAGCCTTCACTTGCGTGTAAGGCTGAGTAAACGTGGTTAATACTTGCTCTATACAAGAGCTTTATTAATCTGGCCTAATCTGTGAAACAGTTAATAAATCATTGGTCTGCTATGAATCAGTCAATTTTCAAAATGCCTCGTCTGTAGGCATTGCCAATAAGTTCGGCAACATTGCGAGACTTGGTTTTGCGGAGCAACTGTTTTCTGTGATATTCGACCGTGTTGGTAGAAATAAACAGCTGCTCAGAAATCTCCTTGCTATTTAGGCCACTTGCCAGAAGCTTGAGAACCTCAAGCTCTCGATTGGTTAATTCTGAATTACGAGCAATCATTTGTTCGGTTGTTAATAAATTTTGCAAGGCAAAAGTAAATACAAATATGAATATTTACAAAGATTAATGCATTAAAAATCAGTGAACAATGTGAAAACTACTGATTTCGGTCTAAAGGTTTACAATAACAATAGGACAATAATGGTAGTTGCCGTTTTTTTGTCAAAAAAATAGCAAGTTGCTGTGTGATGATAGTGCCCATAGAGCAATTTTAATAATATCACTATCAAAACGGCAGAAATAGTGCCCAGAAATGATTATGATACCATGATGATGTCGATGAGTTCGGTGATATCGCGTACATCAATGTCGCCGTCGTTGTTCACATCGGCTGCCGTGCTTTGTCCCGAGTTCATGATGATGTCGATGAGTTCGGTGATATCGCGCACATCAACCTCACCGTCGCCGTTCACATCGCCTTTGAGACCAGGCTGGCTGTGATCTTCCTCACCCAAGGTGAATGTTGCGGGTGTGCCCCACATTGAGTTGCTGCCGGGGTAATGTGGGTTGCGCAGCACCATTCTGTACTGGTTGCCCGTGACTCCGTTGGTCACCGACCCGTTGAAGGCGAGCGTCACAGTTTCGCCGGTGGCAATGGAGACAAATGGCGAGTAGAGTCGCATGAGAATGGTGGTGTTCTCGGCATAGAGTATCATCACTTCGATTTGGCCGTTGAAGGCGCCGCCTGTGTTTGTAATGGTCGCTGTGCCTTGCACGCGGTTGGCGGGCATGACATCGCTGGCAGGGGTGAGTGCCTGGGTCACGGTCAGGTTGAATGCATCGGGTGCGGCTCCCACGGTAACGGCAGCCTGCTCCCCGTCGATGAGCAGGGAGTCGGCATTGAGCAGGGCAAGCTGGTAGTTGCCTGCCGCAGGTGCCGTGAACATCATGTTCAGGTTGAGCGTGTCGCCGGTGGGCACATTGGCACGCACGGCCTCGCTCATGGCTGCTATGGTACCGTCGGCCTTGAGCAGAGCGAAATAGACATCGTCATAGTATTCGTCGCCCGCGTTGCTCAATTTTACATTTGCATAAATATTCTGATTGGCCAGGGCCTCATTTTCAAGACCAATCTGGTCGACATGCAATGCCGTGTTCACAGTGGCCTCGGTGAAGTAGGCATAGCCGTCGCTCTTCACCTCCATGTTCACATACTGGCGTGGGCCGTGCGCCACTTTCACAAAGTCCTTGATGGTTCCGCTGGGATTCTCGTAGGTGACCCGCACGGTGTAGTTGCCAACAGGCAGTGTCGAGGGGATGGTGACATAGTCTGAGCGGGTGTAGCTGCTGCCGGGTTTCATATCGGCGCTTGTGGTGGTTGAGTATGACGATGTTGCCACTATCGTTCCAGCCGAGTTGTAGATGTGCACTTTGCGCACTATGGTGGTGACTTGCGGGTCGGTCGAGTACAGTGCAACGAGCGATTTGGTACGGAATGTGACACTGCTGCCTTTTGCCACCTTGGTGCTTGCGGTGTAGAACTCGCTGGCATACACCGTGTAGCCCGGAGTGCCGCCGGTATCTTTCTGTATGCCCACAGTCATGCCCTGACTGTTGTTGTAGCCGCCGTTGCTGCTGCCAATGCCTTGCTGCTTGGGCGAGAGGTCAAAAATCAAGAAATACCCGTTCGATTTGCCGCTCCAACCCCAGTTGAAGTGGTAGTATCCGTCGGCATTACGGCCATCGAGCACAAAGGCGTGTCCGCCGCCCGATGCGGTGGTGCCGTTGTAGATGATGGGCCGTGCGGCTTCGAGTTCCTCATCGATGCGCTGCGTCCACTCATGCAGCGTGTAGCAGTTGCGAGGCATGAAGCGCATGCCTTTGTCGTAGCCAAAGTAGGAAGGCAGTGCGCACATGGCGCGCCTTGTGGCCGAACCGCTGGTGCTGCCATATTTCATGTTCACCGCAATGCCGCAATGGTGCATGAGCAGTGCCACGGCATCTTGCTCCACGGAGGTGCTCTGGCTGCCGTAGGTGGGAGTCATGTGGTCCCAGTCGTAGGTGGTGCTGCCAAAGTTGGCGGTCAAGGTCGCTGTCTGGGCCGAGTCGCTGTTGAGTATTGTAGTGTAGGTGTTGCTGCCTGTGCCATGAACGGGCCATTTGTGATAATACATGACCTGAGCCATGGCGGTGGCAACGCATCCCGTCGCGGCGCGTTTGGTTTCACCGTCTTTCTGGTAGGTGGGGCACATATTATTATAAGGTGCATTTTGGTTCCACTTGATGTTGCCTAGCAGCGGTGCGATGGGCGTGCTTGTGCGTGCCGAACTGCGCAGGGTGGCGCCTGGCGTGCTCTCCAGTTCGCTCACCAGCAAGGTGAGATCGTCGAGCCACGCTTTGAAATTTTCGGGAATATCGGCAGGGTCGAAACCTCCCTCCAGGCCGTAACCCACTACCTGCGTGAGCTGGTCGGTGCCGCTCACCAGCACATAGCCGTCGTTTTCACCATAATTATATATATAGTAGGCAGGTGTCGACAGGGTGGGCTCGGTGTAGGCGAGCCGCAGTTGCGCAGTTTGACTGCCTCTGAAGCGGGTGGCAGGATTGCTGTTCAAGAAATTGAGCGCAGCGGTTTTTGCTTGCGACTCGCTTATGGGATTTGCCATGTTTGTGCCAGCGCAGCACACTGAGAGAAGTAATAAAAATGCAGTTTTGATGTTCATGGTTCTGTAATTTTATGCAAATGTAGTTAAAATAGTGTACCTGATGCAATAGTAGTGATGTTTTTTAAGGAATTACAACAGTTTAGAGGTGGTAGGATTCAAAAAAAAGGAATAACTTTGCGGCATCAACCTGTTACTGAATATTATTAATCATTCAAAAAAATATTTTGACACAATGAAAAAGAAATTATTCTATCTGGCAGCTCTCATTTGCTGCGTGGCAACAAGCCTGGCATTCACCTCATGTGGCGACGACGAGCCCGATGTGACTGCAACTGCACGATACACCATCATTTTTGGCGACGACTTCTTCAGGGCCGTCGACGGTGTGGTCATTTATTACAAGGACAACGGTAAGGTGAAATTCGAGTCAATCACCAGCGGTACAACTTCGTGGGTGAAGGATGTGACTGGCAAATTGCCCAACGAATTCGGCTTCCAGTGGCGCTTCCAGCCTAAGGACGAATCGAGCCTCACCGAAGAAACCTACAACCTGTTCACCACTGCTACCATTGCGCTGGCCACCAGCACAGGAGCCGCAGTTACGCAGAGCAAACCCATTATTAATGGTGCAAGCGTGAAGAAGAAAGATGTGGTGAAGACCATCCAGAAGGAAAGCGGCAACTCGTTTGGTTACCGCGTGTCGAAGAAGGGCGATGCCACCCGCAACGACAACCTCAACTACGACATGTAATCAGTCGCTTCAGGCCCGATTAAACCCAATTCGGCCTAATGACCGATTTGGGTTAAGAACACGATTCACGCACGAAGTGCCGCACCCTTGTCGGGCCGCGGCACTTCGTCGCTTTATCACGCCCTGGCAAGTTTTGATGCTATCATGTGAAGTGGATAATTGCTCAAAGTCCCGAGTTCCCCAGCGACGAAAAGCCCGAGCCCTAACCGAGTCCCATGAAAATGGTGGTTGGGGTAAGCGTTTTTTGGGGTGAAAATGGTTGCTGGTGGGAGCGATTTGGTGTGTTTTAGGGTAAAAAAGTAGGTATTGTGGACGATTTTTTTTGAAATATTGTTGGTAATTAAAAAAATGTTTGTACCTTTGCATCCGCAATTGAACGATTGCACACATGATGACTCCGTAGCTCAGTTGGTAGAGCAATTGACTCTTAATCAATGGGTCGAGGGTTCGAGCCCCTCCGGGGTCACAAGAAGGAAGCCGCAAGGTTTCCTTCTTTTGTTTTTCTGCTCTACCGCGCCCACTTGCCTGTAGCCTTTGAGGCATTCAAAATGCTTTCGCGCTTTTTATTGTAACTTTCAGCTGTCAGATAATCAAAAAAAACACTTTTTTTTGCAGATTGAAAAAAATGTGGTAAATTTGGAAATTCAAACCCACGCACCCCGTTTTGGGGTGAAACTGACAACTGACAACAAACCAAAACCTCATAAAACAATGAAAAGACTAACCTTGGCAATATTGGCATCGGTAATGATGCTCTTCATGGTGAATGCTCAAGAGCAAGCGGGCAAGGGCGTTATGTTCTACAACCTTGAGAACCTGTTCGACACCATCAACAACAATGGCGTCTATGACCTTGAGTTCTCGCCCCAGGGCGCTCGCCAGTGGAATGGCCAGAAGTATTGGCAAAAGCAGCACAACATGGCTTATGCCATCAGCGAGATGGCAACCCCTACCACGCCCATGGGCCCCGTCATCATTGGCGTGTGCGAGATTGAGAACATCACTGTGCTCCAAGACCTTGTGAACATGCCCGAGATCAAGAAGTGGCACCTGCAGATTGTGCACCATGACAGTCCCGACCGCCGTGGCGTGGATGTGGGCCTGCTCTACAACCCGCGCTACTTCAAGGTGCTCAATGTCACCAATCAGCGACTCACATTCCCCGACGACAGCACCTTCAGGACTCGCGACCAGCTGTGTGTTACCGGTATGCTTGCTGGCGAGAAGGTGAGCGTGCTTGTCAACCACTGGCCATCGAGGCTGGGCGGTGAGGAGCGTTCCAGCTTCCGCCGTGAGGCTGCCGCAGCCATGGCACGCCGCACCATCGATTCGCTGCTGGTCGATGACCCCAACCAGGGCGTGATCTTCATGGGTGACTTGAACGACGACCCGCAGAACAAGAGTTGCTCCGAGGTGCTCAAAGCCAAGCGCGACATCGAAGATGTGCACACCGTGAACGACCTGTTCAACCCCTGGTGGAAGAAACTGGACCGTGGCATCGGCACCCTGGCCTATAAGGGTGGCTGGAACCTCTTCGACCAGATTATATTCAACGGCTACTTTACCCGCCACTACGAGGGCAAAGACAAACCGCAGCTCACCTTTGTGCGCGCCGATGTGCTCAACCGCGAGTTCCTCAAGACCGTCGACGGTGACCGTCTGGGCTACCCCCTGCGCACCTTTAGCGGCGGCGTGTTCCTCAACGGGTTCAGCGACCACTTCCCCACACAGATTTTCCTTGTCAAGGAAGTGCCCTAAGTCGGCTATTACCATTTAAATAAAAATATTGTCCTATTCAAGGGTTTTGCTCCAAGAGCAAAGCCCTTGTTTTTTTGGAATAGTCGCGCAAACCTATAGCCCTGCCTCCCGTTGCCCCCCACAGCTCGCAGCCCTTATCGGCTGTGGCACAATCCTCTCAACTCGGGTTCTCGGCAGCCATCGGCATCGAACTGTCCTTTCCAAAAGAGTACTGGGCAAACGGGTTGTCGCTCATGTCGTTGTGTGTCATCAGGTTGGCAATGCTTGCACCGTTATACAGGTCGTGCTGCATGTTCAAGAAAAAGTCGCGCATTTGCCCTGGTTCCATGTTCAAGCTGCGTTTTGCATCGCTGATGGTGTGATACTTCATGTCGATGAGTGTGCCCAGCTTGTCCATGCCCAGTTCTTTGAATCCGTTCCTTACATACATGTTCAAAATAAAGTTGGCAAACTCTTGCTGCGCCTTCGACACCTTCTTCAGCATATCCTCGCGCAGCACATCGGCACGGCGTTGGCGGTCGATGGGCGTTGTGTTATAGGCCAGAAAACTCAGCACATCCAGCATGTCGCAACTTTCCATTTCCAGGAAGCGGCGCATCAGGTTCAGTTTGTCTTCAGCAAATCCCGAGCGTTCCAGCACATCGAGCAGTTGCTGCCGCGTTTCGGGGTTGGCCCACCGTTCGCGCAAGTCTTCTTCGCCGTCAAGAAATTCGGGCAACTTGCCAAAGAGCCGCTGAATATATTCCTCTATGGTTATCAGTTCGTCGCCAAACTGTATTCGTTCCTTCCAGTCGGTGTGCAGCGACAGGCTGCGCCGTGCCGACAGCTTCACCACCACCTTGTTCTTCTTGCCGCCGCCATGGCCCGGGCAGGTACAGGGCAGGTGTCCGCACACGGGGCAGGGTTTGGGCTGGGTACTGCTACCTGTGCCTTGACCCGATTGTTTTAGCAATGGCTCTACACTCTTCGAGCAAATGCAAGGGTTGTAGCCACATATCGGGCAGCAGGGATCGCCATCCCATTCCTCGTCTTGGAAATTCTTCGAAGCGCCCACAAAGTCATAGAGCGTGAAGAAGTATTTGCCGTCAAACAGGCGCGTGCCTCGACCCATAATCTGCTTGAACTCCACCATGTTGTTCACAGGTCGCAGCAGCACAATGTTGCGCACATTGCGCGCATCCACACCCGTCGACAGTTTTCGCGAGGTGGTGAGTATGGTGGGCCGTAGCAGGTCGTTGTTCTGGAACAGTTTCAGCATTTTCTCGCCCTCGTCGCCGTCATCAGCGGTCACGCGTTCGCAATAGTTGCTGTCGGGCACCTTTTTCCACTGGTTTATCATGGCGGCTATTTGCAGTGCATGCACCTGTGTGGCGCAAAACACAAGGGTCTTCTCGTTGGGGTCAATCTGCTCCAGCAGTTCTTTCACGCGATGCTCGTCGCGCTCGCGCAGTTCTATGTTGCCCGAGTAGAAATCACCCTCGTCGTACACCTTCTCCTTGTCAATGTCGCCCTCCACATCATCGTTGGGGTCGTAGGTGTAGGTGTCGATATTACTGGTTGCCACTTTCACGCGGAAAGGGGTCAAGAAACCGTCTTCAATGCCCTGTTTAAGCGAGTAGCTATATACGGGGTCATTAAAGTACTTATAGGTGTTGGCATTCACTTGGCGCCGTGGCGTGGCGGTCAAGCCCAGTTGCACGGCGGGCTCAAACCACTCCATCAGTTCTCGCCACTCGCTCTCGTCATTTGCGCCGCCACGGTGGCACTCGTCAATAATGATGAAATCAAAGAAATCCTTAGGCCATTGCTTGTAGTAGGATTCGTCGTGCTCATCCTTGCCCATGATGGTCTGGAATATGGTAAAGTATAGGTGGCGGGCTGTGGGCAGTTTGCCGTTCAAGGCATCTTTCCCGCTTTTCTTGTTCAGTCGCTCGGCGGTGATGCGCTCCATGGCATCTTCGCTAAACTGTTCAAAGTCGTTTTTCGCCTGGTTGGCAAGTATGTTGCGGTCGGCGAGGAACAAGATGCGCGGCTTTTGGTCGGTGCCTCGCGTGTTCCAGTTCGTTTCATACAGTTTCCAGCATATCTGGAACGCCGTGTAGGTTTTGCCAGTTCCCGTGGCCATGGTGAGCAATATGCGCTTCTGGTCATTGGCGATGGCTGTCAGCACCGAGTCAATGGCTATTTCCTGATAATAGCGAGGCTCACGGCCACCACCACGGTTCAGCGGACACAGGTTAAACTTGTCGCGCCACTCGTTCTGCTCCGGATAGGTCAACTGCCACAGCTCCTGCGGCGTGGGGTATTTGTCAACAGGCCCTTCGGTCGAGGGAACCAGATAATTGCCTTGCGCGTCTTTCACGCCCATATCTATCTGCCATATCTCGTTGCCATTGGTGGCATAGGCATAACGGATGTGCAGCAACTCGGCATAGTGCTTGGCTTGCGGAATACCTTCAAACACCGATTTTTCGTCGCTCTTCGCCTCAATCACCGCCAACCTCTTTTTCTTGTATTCCAACACATAGTCGGCTTTCTTCGGGTGACGGTTCTGCGCAATGGCCGACACCTGACCAGGAGCAATCTCATAGGCTCGTTGCTCAGTCAGTATGCTGCTTTGAGGCACTTGCTCCCAACCCACTTCATAGAGTTTTGGGTCTATTTTCTTTCTTCTTGTTGAGGTCTCGTCCATATTGCGGGTTATTCAAAGGTTTCTCTTAATATTGTCTTAATATTGCTTGTTTCAGCGCATCACACTCCTTAACGGTCGTGCGCGCTATCTCCTCCAACTCCTTCACTCGCTCCGACAGCCCATCCAACCGCTCAACAATCGCCTCCTGCTCCGAAAGAGAAATAAATGGAATAAGAACTCTTTTTATTTTCTCTTGTGAAATGTTGGGTTGAGCTCCGCCTTGAGCTTGCGATGCCAATTGTTCTTCTATATGTTTAAACCAGAAATAAACAAAGTCGGGTAAATAGTTTTTATTAGGCAATATTCCACAAACTGCTTGATTAGAGGTTGCAGGAAACTTTAAAATTCCAACTTGAGCTGCAGTCGCGCCATACATAGCGATAAGAACTGTATCTATAGGATAAAATTTAGCTGAAGAGTTTTTTAATCCTTCTTCTGTTATAAACAATTCACTTTCTGTTATAAATCGTTTACAAACTTCTCCACTTCTTATCCAAGGAATGTTGCCGTTTTCATAATATGATTTGTTTGATTTGATGGGTGTTCCACCAGAATAAGTTTTAAAAATATCCCCTACGGTTTTCTCTTCCCATCCTTTTTTGGGTTTCATTTCTTCATTCAAGGCGGCATTAAAAAGAGCACGCGCTTCTTCCAGTTGCTTCTCGGCATTCGCTCTCAACTCATCTATCTGCGCAAACGCCGCATCCAACCGCGCCACTATCCGCTCCTGCTCCTCCAGAGATGGGAATGTAATATCAATATTAGTAACTCTATCAGTATTAAGATTGCTCACAGTACTTCCTTGAGCTTTTATTTTAAACTGTTTTTGGACAAAAGGTGAAATTAGCAAATAATAAAAGAAATCAATAAATAACGAATCTTGATAGTCTCTTAAAACCAACCATCCATCATGTATACACCCATTGGTTTTCAAGATATAGGGTCTACCAAAGCTCATAGAGTTAGACAAAAGAAATTCATTTTCTTCGACCCATCTAGTTTTTTTAAGTCCCTCTTTTCTGATTTTCTCTTTCGTAGAAAAAATATACTTTCCTTGGGGATCTGTATCACCAATCTTAATCCAGTTAAGGCCATCACTCGAAGTTGTAATATAATTCTTAATTGGTCGAGGAGAACCACCTCTAGCAATTTTGCAAACCTCACCTAATTTCTTATATGTCCATCCTTGTTTTCTCATAGTTCACAAGTGTTTAAAATTTTGGAGTTGCCATTGAAATCGCAAATTTCAGCGGCAAGATTGTTCAGGTTATGGAATCTGCTGTAGTCGGTATCGGCAGGTACCCCATTCACCGAGGGCATCGATTCGAGCCCCCACGGTGCAAGAATAAGCAGGCAGCCGTTGGCGCATGCCTCAAATCTCATCCGTTCAGGTTTCCAATAACCGTTAATCGGCTCTTTCTGGATGTGGATAAGAGGATAACCATTCTTGAGGCATTCGTTTTTCTCGACCCATTGCTGCCGCTGGCGAGCAAAGTCGTCGGTGCTCTCGTAGGCCGCACCGCTCACGGGATGCAAACGGTGGCATTGCACTTGCACCTTGCGTGCCCACCGCAGCAAGAACAGGTTGCCAAAGGTGCCATAGTCGCGTTCTCCAATCTGGACATGAAGGCTGCGCTGCATCATTTGGGGCAACAAGCGGCGTAAAATGGCACGACGAGGGTTATCGTGAACATAGGCAATCATCGCCTCGCGGTGTCGCTGATCGATGCACACAGTATCGTCGTAATTATCGTCAAATAGCGGTTGCTGCTTCTTGTGCACCAGGGTGTAGTATTCCTGTCGCTGTCGCTTCGACATGGCGCGAATGAGCGAGCCTTCGCTGGCGTGGCGGGCGGCTTTTTCTCGCAGCCATTCCGGGGCTTGGGGACCGTAGCAATCGGCCGATATCGGACGATTGCAAGAATTGCCTAACCCCATTTGCTGTTGCCAGCAGCTGGTGCATGCTGCTTTAAAGGCCTGCATGATATCGCCCAGGCTCCATTGCATGGGCTCCAGCACTTCAATCACACCATGGAAATGGTCGGGCATGCACACACATGCCAGCACGGCTACACGGTTGCCATGAGCCTTCTGTTTCTCGGGTATGCTATCCCATGCCTCTTTCACCGCTTTGCCCAGTGGCGAAAGCGCGACCTCAGGATGCTTGACATCATTGCCCAAACGCCCAAGCAACGGTGACCTGTGGCTCACCACCAAAGTGATGAGATAAGTTCCTGCGCCGTAGTAGTTGTGGCCTGGGTTGCGTGGGCGATACGATGTCGTTATCATGATTTCAGTCTATAGCTTTTTTAGCGTTTCCAGTATTTCTTGGGCCTTGCCGTTAAGTCTCACAAGGGTGTCGAGAATCTCTTGTGGGGTGCGGTTGTCCACTTCCTCTACCTTGTTGGGGTTTTTCACCGAGAGGTCGCAGTCGTCGCCCAGGGTGCTGGTATCGAGCGTCCACGAGTTCTCGCTGTCGGGTTTGCTCTTTTGCAGTTCCACAAACTCGGCAAGGTCGTCTTCGTTAAGCGCGTTGGTCTTGCCCAGGTTGCGGCCAGGGTTCAACTGGTAATACCAAATTTTGTCGGTTTTGGTGCCCTTGTCAAAGAACAGCACCACCGTTTTCACACCAGCCCCCTGAAACACGCCGCTGGGCAGGTCCAGAATGGTGTGCAGGTTGCATTGCTCCAACAGCATGCGCCGCAAGGCAGCGGCATCGCCATTGCTCAGGAAGGTGTTCTTAATCACGATACCGGCACGGCCACCCACCTTGAGCATCTTGATGAAGTGCTGCATAAACATGTAGGCGGTTTCGCTGGTGTTGATGTCGAAGTTCTGTTTCACCTCGCCACGCTCTGAGCCGCCAAAAGGCGGATTGGCAAGAATCACATGCTTGCGGTCACGCTCCTGAACATTGGCAAGGTTCTCGGCAAGTGTGTTGCCCCTAATGATGTTAGGCGCTTGAAGTCCGTGAAAAATGAGGTTCATCGTAGCAATGATATAGGGCAGCGGCTTCTTTTCCTTGCCATAGAAGGTTTCTTCTTGCAGTTTCTTGGCATCGGCAGTGCTCTTGATGCGCTCTTGCATGTAGGTGAATGCCTCGCACAAGAATCCGGCCGAACCGCAAGCAGGGTCATAGACCGTTTCGCCAATTTTGGGGTCAACCACCTTCACAATGGTGCGTATGAGCGGCCGGGGTGTGTAGTACTCGCCGCCGTTACGGCCAGCATTGCCCATCTTGGCAATCTTCGACTCATAGAGCACCGTCATTTCGTGCTTATCCTCGGCACTCTGGAAGTGCAGCTGGTCTATGAGGTTAATCACTTCGCGCAGATTGTAACCCGAGGTAATCTTGTTGCGCAGCTCCGAGAAAATCTCGCCTATCTTGTATTCCAGCGTCTTGGCACTTGTGGCCGTGTCCTTGAATTGTGCTAAGGTGGGAAACAGTTTTCCCTCAACAAACGAAGCCAAGTCGGGGCCCGTCATGGCGTTCACCGTGTCGAGCGTGCCGTCTGGCTTTTTCGGTGCTGCCCACTGGCTCCAGCGCATATAGCCCGAGAGAATCGGTTTGTGGGTTTTGCCTGTCAGCAAGGCCTTGTCTTCACGCTCCTTGTCAAGGTCGTCAAGATACTTGAGAAATAAGAGCCATGAGGTTTGTTCTATGTAATCTAATTCGGTGGAGCATCCCGCCTCATTGCGCAAGATGTTGTCGATGGCATTGAATGTGGCTTCGTATTGCATGATAATTTCGGTCCTGTTAAGGTAGTTCTTTACTGTTGCAGTTAACTTGCAAATTTACAAAATTCTATTTTAAAACATCCCTTTTCCCCTCCTTTTTCTTTCTCTCCCCTCAAAAATCTTCTGTTTTTCTGTCCTTCTGCCTTTTTTCTCCTTCTGTTTTTCTGTCCTTCTGTCCTTCTGTCTAAATAATTATCCGCGCGCTTCACCGCGCGGCTTTGTGTGCCAGCCCCTTTGTGCGAGAACTTCAGCGTCATTGTGTGTTTTCACCATCGCGTTACCCATAGTTTTCCACTATCTTCGCCCCCGCATACGAACATTAATTATTTCCCCCCATGTCAAACCCCACTATATCCATTCCCCGTTCTCAAAAAAGATGTCCGATCTCGACCATCTTTACTCCTGAAAAGATGCGTACCGCCTTCGTGTCGACATCCATTCAATTCACGATTCATTTGTGGAAATTCGTGGAGGGCCATCATACCACCTTCGTCACCCCTATCATACCACTTTCGTCACCGTTTTCATACCACCTTCGTTCTGCCAAAATTTTCCAACCACCTATCAATCAACTAATTCCAAAATTTCCCAGCTTTCCCAGCTTTCCCAGCTTTCCCAGAATTCCCGCCTTTCCCAGCTTTCCACGATTTCCACGATTTCCACGATTTCCACGAATTCCAGCCTTTCCCTGCTTTCCCCGCCATCCCATCCATCCCCGCCATCCCATCCATCCGTTCAATCAGATTAATCCGTAGTTTTATATTTCCGGCGTCAGCCGGCTTCGCGTGCCAGCCCCTTTGTGCGAGAACTGTGTTGTGGTTGCCTACCAAGTCAATAGTCATCAATCTAATAAATTGTCAATTAATTGTTCTCAATTGTCTGATTATAAAGAACGACTCCTCAACTCCGTAGCATCTACCCTGATAAATGCACACTGAATACACAGATTTTCACTGAATTATTCATTACGCGAGGTCCATGTGCTCTTCTGTCAGTGCATTCTGTGTATTCTGTGTATTCTGTGTGTAATAAAGCGCAGCAACATTCCAAAGTCAAAGTCATCCATTGTCTGACTAAAAACAACCAGAGTCGTTTTGTCGCAAAAGTGGGGCGGTTTGTCGGTAAAAAAGGCTCAAAAGTCTATCTGATTTGTGGGTACAGAAGTAAAGCATTAATTTTGTTGCGTGAAATTATATGTACTGCAAAAAACACATTAATTATGAAAAATATATATAGGCAAATGTTGCTCGTCGTCGCGCTGCTCGTGAGCATGGCGGGCAATGCCGCAAGCAACATCAACGGTATGCTCGTGGATGCTACCGACACGATGCCGCTCATTCAGGCTACCGTGAAACTGCTCAAGACCGACAAGGACAGCACCCTGGTGAAGGGCGTGGTGACCGACGACAACGGCGTGTTCAACATCAAGAAGGTGCAGCCCGGGCATTATTACCTGAAGTTCAGTTACATAGGCTATAACGACATGGTGAAACGCGTGAGCGTGGGCAACGATGGCCGCGATGTGAACATGGGCGTGATAGAGATGAGCAACAACACCATCCTGCTCAAGGAGGCCGTGGTGGTGGGCATCAAGACTCCCATTACCGTGAAGGAAGACACTGTGGAGTTTAACGCCGACACCTACAAGACCCAGGCCAATGCCGTGGTCGAGGACCTGCTCAAGCGCCTGCCGGGTGTGGAAGTGGGCAGCGACGGCAAAATCACGGCCAATGGCAAGGAGGTGAAGAAGATACTCATCGACGGCAAGGAATTCTTTAACGACGACCCCACTGTGGCATCGAAAAACATTCCTGCCGACATGGTGAACAAACTGCAGGTGATTGACCGCAAGAGCGACCTGGCCCGCCTCACCGGCGTTGATGACGGCGAAGACGAGACGGTGATCAACCTCACCGTGAAGAAGGGCATGAACAACGGCTGGTTTGGCACCGTGAACATGGGTTACGGCACCGACAAACGCTATGCCGGCAACTTCATCGCCAACTACTTCAACAATGGCAATCAGTTCACCTTTATGGGTGGCGGCAACAACACCAACAACCTGGGCTTTGGCGACGGCGGTCAAGGACGCTTCCAGCGCTTTGGCGGCGACCGCGGCATCACCGAGTCGCAATATGTGGGCTTGAACTTCAACGTGGGCACCCAGGACAGCGAGAAACTGCGCGTGGGCGGCGATGTGATGTACTCGCACAGCGACCGCGATACCCGCACCACCCGCGAGCGTCAGTACCTGTTTACCGACTCGTCGAGTTATGAGTTTGCCCGTTCGCTCTCGCGCGACAAGGGGCACAACATCAGGGGCGACTTCAAACTCAAGTGGCAGCCCGACTCGTTCAACACGCTCGACTTCAGTCCCGAGTTCTCGATAAACCTGAGCGACAGCTACAAGAACGACACCTCGAGCACCAGTGCCGGCGACCTGGCCCGCACGCTGGTGAACAGCAGTTTGAGCAACTATAACAACGACGGCAAGAGCTACGAGTTCCGTGGCCGTCTCATCTATAACCATAACTTCGCCAGTCATCGTGGGCGCAGTTTCAGCATCTTCGCACGCTACTCCTACAGCAAGGTGAACGAGGACGGCAACACCTACACGCACAACCGCTACTTCCTGAAAGATGACCTTGACGAGACCATCGACCAGATCTACAACAACCACCGTCGCACCAACAGCATTGTGGGGCGCCTGTCGTGGACCGAGCCGCTGGGCGATGTGAAAAATGCGCGGTTCCTCACCTTTGCCTACCGTGGCGACTACCGATTTAGCCGTGCCGATAAACTGGTGTATGACATCAACCGCGCCACGACCAACGGCATCAGTGCCTCGGACATGAACTACACCATGTTCGACATGCTGCGTGACCAGAACTTCCGCGACTATATCAATGAGAACTATAGCAACTATGCGCTCACCGATGGCGCCGTGCTCTCGCAACTGCTTGAGTATGACCTGGGACCTGAGATGAACCGCATCCTTAACGAGGATCAGAGCAACCAGTTCCGCAACACCTTCTTCAATCAGAGTTTCGAGATAGGCTTCCGCCAGGTGCGCAAGGCCTATAACCTGAACCTGGGCTTCTCGGTCAACTCGGCCATGTCGAAGAGTGAAGACCTGATTAACTCGGCACGCAACATCCCGTCGCGCTGGGTGTGGACCGTGGCTCCCTTTGCCCGCTTCCGCTACAAGTTCTCGAACAGCCGCAACATGAACATCGACTACCGCATGCGCAGCAGCCAGCCCTCGCTCACGCAGTTGCAGCCGGTGGCCGACATCTCTAACCCGCTGAATATTGTTGTGGGTAATCCCAGTCTGAAACCCACCTTCACGCACCGCTTCAACTTCCGCTACAGCGACTTCAACCAGGATTCGCAGCGCAGCATCATGGCGATGTTGGGAGGTTCGTTTGAGCAGCACAGCATCATTTCCAAGACCATTTTCGACCCCACCACTGGTGGTCGCACCACTACCTATGACAATGTGAACGGCGTGTGGAACGCTATGGGCATGAATCTGTTGAGTTTCCCGTTCGGACGCTCCAAGACCTGGTACTACACGCAGCACACCTTCTTGCGCTACTCGCAGACCAAAGGTTTTAACAACGAGGAACTCAACACCAGTGGCTCGTTCATGATTGCCTACTCACCCGGTTTGGCATTCCGCAACGGTGTGTTCGACCTTGAAATCCGTCCGCGCTACAACTTCCAGACCACGCACAACACCGTGATGAAGGCCAGCAACCGCGATGTGCACACCTATGGCGCCATGTTCAACGGCACCTACAGCGCACCCTTCGGTCTGGTCATCAGCACCGACCTCACCTACAGCGCCACCTCGGGTTACGCCGCTGGCTACGACACCAAGCAGTGGCTGTGGAACGCCTCTATCGCCTATCAGTTCCTGAAAGGCAAGGCGGCCTCGATTCAGCTGAGTGTGTTCGACATCCTGCAAGACCGCAAGACGGTGAACCGCAATGTGACCGCCAACTACATAGAAGATGTGGCCTACAACTCGCTCACCCGCTATGGCATGCTGACCTTCACCTATCGCTTCTCGACCTTCAAGAAGGGCGAGGAACCCAAGAACCGCAACGACGAGTGGGGGCCTGGCGGCTTTGGTGGTGGCCGTCCCGGCGGTGGCCGTCCTGGCGGTGGCCGTCCTGGCGGAGGCCGTCCCCCCTTCGGTGGCCCAAGATAAATACGAATCTATAAAAACAAAAGAAATCCCTCTGATTGCATAGACGCATCAGAGGGATTTGTTTTAGGTGGAACAGTGTGTGCAAAAGCTGTTGTCAGGTGAGAGTTAACTTGAAGTCTTCCAAGAAATCGTTGAACTCGGGACGACGCGTCTTGATGTCCTCGATGAGTTCGCGTTCGGTCAAGATTTTAGGGGCGGGCATCGATTCATCGAGTTTGATGTCGATGGTGATGGCGTCGTTAGCAAGTTTATTGCGCAGGAAATCGAGAATGTGGGGCAGCGCATTGTTTATGAAGTTGACCTGGCCTATATTCTGCACAGTGATTTCGAGTTGCGTGTCGGTGAGCCTGTTGGGCTTGGAGGTGCGCATGGTGTTAATGACCAGATGCTCATGCGGGTGCTGGTCGATGTAGGCTTGCCATGCGTCGAGCAACTGCTCGTTGGTGAAACTCTGATTGTTGGCGTGTGTCTCGGCTTTGTTGCCTGCTGCTGGCGCCGAGGGGTTGTCGGCATCCATATGGACATTGACCATTACCCTTGGGGCGTGGTTGGCGCTCCTGCATGTGGGCTGAGCAGTTTGTTTTGGCATGAATGCCTCGGCAGGGTGGGGCGGCTGCTCATCGGGTTGCGCATGCGAGGGCTGTGCCGGTGCTGCAGGCTGTGCGGGAGCGGCTGCTTGCACGGGTGCTGCTGGTTGCGGTTTGGGTTGAGCAGCAGGTTTCACTTCGGGAGCCTTGCTGGCGGGTGCCGTTGTTGCCGGCTGGCTTGTGGCAGCGGGTTGAATCTTCTTGACGGCAGGTGCACTGGCAGCGGGTTGTGCGGGCGCTGCAATGAGCTGCACAATCTTGATGAGGGTGAGTTCAACGAGAAACTGCTTGTTAGAGGCGTCGCGGTAGTTGAGGTCGCAGGTGTTGCACAGGTCCATAGCCTTGTAGTAGAACTGCGGCGTGAACTTGGCAGCCTGCAGCACATAGCGCTGTGCCACATCGTCGTTCATTTCGAGCAGCGAAGCGGTGCGAGGCGAACTCGCCATCATGAGGTCGCGCAGGTGCTGTGCAAGTCCGTTGATGAAGAACTGGGCATCGAAACCGTGGTCACGAATCTCCTTGAAGATGAGCAGTGTGCTGGGCACATCGCCCGCCAGGAATGCCTCGTCGAGGCGGAAGTAGTAGTCGTGATCAAGCACATTGAGGTTCTCGATGGTGCTCTGGTAGGTGATATTACCCTCGCTCGAGGCCGACACCTGGTCGAATATCGAGAGCGCGTCGCGCATGGCGCCGTCGGCCTTCTGTGCTATGACATTGAGTGCGGCACTCTCGGCCTTGACGCCGCGGTCGTTGGCAACATACTGCAACTGTGCCACAATGTCGGGCACCGTGATGCGTGCGAAATCGTAGATTTGGCATCGCGACAGAATGGTGGGAATGATCTTTTGCTTCTCGGTAGTGGCGAGAATGAAGATGGCATACTCGGGCGGTTCCTCGAGTGTCTTGAGAAAGGCGTTGAATGCCTGCGACGAGAGCATGTGCACCTCGTCGATGATGAACACGCGGTAACGGCCCACCTGTGGCGGGATGCGCACCTGGTCGGTGATGCCGCGGATGTCGTCGACCGAGTTGTTGCTGGCGGCGTCGAGTTCCACGATGTTATAGCTGCGCTGCTCGTTGAAAGCAATGCACGACTCGCACTGGTTGCACGGCTCGCCATCGGCGCCCATGTGCTCGCAGTTGATGGCTTTGGCGAAAATGCGGGCACAGGTGGTCTTGCCCACGCCTCGCGGACCGCAGAAGAGGTAGGCGTGTGCCAGTTTGCCGCTTGCAATGGCGGTCTTGAGCGTGTGGGTAAGCGCATTCTGGCCAATGACCGTGGCAAAGGTCGAAGGCCGATACTTGCGCGCCGAAACAATATAGTTCTCTTTCATGTTTGCAAAGTTAATAAAAAAACGGTTAATTATCATCATCATTTGCCATATCTTGATGCAAAAAAAGCGAACGCCGAGGCATTTGGCGTTCGCTTCCTGTTAAGGTTGTTTCGACCCGAAAGGGGCCATTGGGGTTAGTTGAGTTCAACGATAGCCGTTGGACTCAATCTAAAATGCCCAGGCCGGGGTTATACGGTGAGAATCTCTTTCTCTTTGGCGGCAAAAATCTCGTCGATTTTCTTGAGATACTTGTCGTGCAGTTTCTGTACTTTATCTTCGCCGTCTTTCTCAACATCCTCGGGCATGCCTTCCTTGACAGCCTTTTTCAGGCCTTCGATGGCTTCGCGGCGGCCGTTGCGGACGCTCACCTTGGCTTTCTCGGCTTCGGCTTTCGAGTCCTTGACGAGTTGCTTGCGGCGTTCCTCGGTCAGAGGGGGAATGTTGAGGCGAATCATCTCGCCGTTGTTCTCGGGCATGATGCCCACATTAGAGTCGATAATGGCTTTCTCAATGACTTTGATCATCGACTTGTCCCACGGAGTGATGGCGATGGTGCGCGCATCGGGGCAAGCGACATTGGCGACATTGTTGAGCGGCATTTTGCTGCCGTAGGCGTCAACCCTGATGCCGTCGAGGATTTTCACATTGGCTTTGCCTGCACGGATGTGTGCGAGGGCATCTTCAAGATAGTCTGCAGCCTCGTTCATCTTTTTCTCGGCAAGTTGCAGATAGTGGTTTACATCGTTCATAATTGCAGTATGTTTTTAGTTAATTTGCTACGAAAATAGTTATTTTGGCGTAAGCGTGCAAAAAAAATGCCAAAAAAATGAGGATTTCCATTGTCTGACACCATTTTCAGTCAATTCACGGTCATGCATCAGGTGAAGGTGAGGGACGAGCAGCGGTCGAAGGCGATGTGCTGTGCGGCAGTGCGCAGTTCTTCGGCGGTGATGTCCATGATGCGCTCCACGGTGCGTGCAATGTGCGGTGCCTTGCCCCAGTACAGCAGGTTTTTGCCGGCATTCATGGCGATGAACTCGGCACTGTCGGCGGCAACGAGCAGTTGCCCGCAGTATTGCCGCTTGAAATCGTGGAGTTTGCGGTCGCTGAGCGGGTGCTCGGCCAGCTGGTTGAGCGTGTTGGCAACGATGTTCATGACCTTGCCGGTGTGATGGTGGTCGCAGCCAAAATAGATTTGCATGAGACCGCAGTCGGAGTACTGTGCAAGCGACGACTCGACGGTGTAGACCAATCCTTTGCGCTCGCGCAGATAAAGATTGAGCAGTGAATTCATGCCGGGGCCGCCCACAATGTTGTTGAGCAGCGAGAAGGTAAAGCGTTCCTCGCTGAACATGGAGGGCAGGCGTGCACCCACAATGGTGTGTGACTGGTGCAGGTCGAAGTGCGTGGCATTGTGTGCGGGTGGCATAACCGGCGGTGCGGTGCGTTTTGCTGTTGCTGAGAGCGGGTGGTTCATGGCGGCAAAATGCTTCTCGGCCAGGCGGAAGATGCGCTCGGGCTTTTCAGGGCCCACCGAGAAGAGCACCATGTTGCCAGGCACATAGAGCGTCTTGAGGTAGGCGCTGCACTCTTGCGAGGTGATGTTGTCAAGGTCCTTCTCGACGCCCAGAATGTTGTGACCAAGTTGACTGCCAGCGAAAACCATGTCTTCGAAGTCGTCGAAGATGGCCTCGGCAGGTGTGTCGCGGTAACTCATCACTTCTTCGATGACCACTTCGCGTTCCTTGTCGAGTTCGGCTTTGGGGAAGACGGACCAGTTCACCAGGTCGGCAATGAGTTCGAGGGCGCGCTGCTCGTGCCCGTGAGGGAACACCGAGTAGAGCATGGTGTTCTCTTTGGTGGTGTAGGCGTTGAGTTCGCCTCCCACATTTTCCATGCGGTTCAGTATGTGCCATGCCTTGCGGTGCGTGGTGCCCTTGAAGATGGTGTGCTCAACAAAGTGTGCCAGTCCGAAGCGCCCGTCGGGGTCGTCACGGCTGCCGGCATTGACTGCGAGACCGCACCATGCCACAAGCGACTGGTTTTGCACATGTATGATTTTCAGTCCGTTGTCGAGGGTGTGAAGATGCGTGTTGTCGAGTGGTTGCATGGGCGGTATCAGTTGCGTGTGTCGAGGTGAATGATGTGCTGGACGAACATGAGTTCGCGTATGTCGGCCCGGCGAATTTCCATGTCGTCGTAGTTGCGGTTCTCGCTCCTGAGTATTACCATGGCGGGGTTGTCGTGGCGGCGTATGTATTTCACCAGACGGTAGTCGTCGAGTAACACCACATAGATTTGCCCCCAGAAGATTTGTTGGAAGTTGGTGAGTTCGCGCACGGCAATGTAGTCGCCGCTGCGAATCACGGGACTCATCGAGTCGCCGCTCACGCGCACCACGCGGCAGTTCTGGCTCATGACATCGGGCAGGTTGATGGAGCCCACAATCTGGTCGTCGGTGAACATGCGCGCGCGGGGCATGGTGCCGGCTGTGACATCAATGTCGTAGACGGGTGTTCCTTGCACCGATGGGGCGAGTTGTGCGGCGCTGAGCGTGGTTGTGGCGGGCACATTGGGCAGTTTGGCAAAGGGCAGGTCAGTGCCTTGCTCGAGCCACTCTTTGCTCACGCCCAGGTTCACCACGATGCGGTTGATGAGAGCGTCGCTCACCGGCAGGCGCCCGTTGAGGTATTTCGACAGGTTAGAGGCATCTACATCAATCTTTTGGGCAAATTCTCCCTGCTTGTAGTTGAGTTCCTTCATGAGGTACTTGATGCGGTCGATGATTTCTTTTTCATTCATAGGCTTATTCAATGAGGTTTGAGGGTTGGGGGCTGGAGTTCGCCTTTGGCGAAGTTTAGAGTTGAGAGTTTAGAGTTGAGAGTTTAGAGTTGAGAGTTTAGAGTTGAGAGTTGAGTGTTAAGAGTTGAGTGTTTAGAGTTTAGTAATCCATTGCAGCGCGCCAGACTATTGCGACCGATGAATGCGCAATAGACGGTGATACAATAGTAAGTTTTGGCAAAAGTACCATTATTTTGGCACTTTACCAAATATTTGGGCAATAAAATGGTAAAAAACCTTTAAGAGGCGACCCTTTTTTAGGAGTTGATGGGGATTTCGCGCTGGATGCTCATGTCGAGCGAGATGAGCGTTTCGGTGGCGACAACGCCAGGAATGTTCTGGATTTTGCCGTTGAGCAGTTTCATGAGATGCTCGTTGTCTCGTGCATAGAGCTTGACCATCATGGTGTAAGGCCCTGTGGTGAAGTGGCACTCCACCACCTCGTTTATTTTCTCAAATTCGGTGATAAGGTCTTGATAGAGTGAGCCTTTTTCGAGCTTAATGCCGATGAAAGTGCAGGTTGTGAACCCCAGCATTTTGGGGTCGACATGATAGCCCGATCCAGTAATGACCTTCATGTCGATGAGGCGTTGAATACGCTGGTGGATGGCTGCTCTGGAGACACCACACTTGACTGCCACATCCTTTGAAGCGATGCGGGCATTTTTCATAATGATTTCAAGAATCTGCTTGTCGAGATTATCAATTTTTTCCATTATTTGAACTAATTTGGTACAAAAGTAATAAAATATTTGATATAATGCAAGAAAAGTTAGAAAACTAGTTAGTTCGCTTGCAAAATGTTATGATTAAAATGGTTTTTGCTGAAAAAAAGTCAGCACTGATTGAATTTATTTTGACTACACCTAATTATTATTGTACTTTAGCAGTCAATTATCATTATCATGGATACTGAAAGACATAATAAAATCATAAAAATGAAGAAATTTGTATTTGCAATGCTTGTGTTGCTTATGGGTATAAGCGCACAGGCGCAAGGTTTCACTTACTTGCGTTTCAACACAGGTAGTGGAACTGAGAATTGTGTCGCTACCGACGGCTTGCGAATCGTTTTCAACAACGGCAAGCTGGTTGCGACAAGCAATGGCGGCAATGCTACCATTATGTTGAGTTCAATGAACTATATGTACTTCTCTAACGAAGGAGAATCTTCTCAAGGCATTGTGGGTGATGTGAACCACGACGGCAGCGTTGATGTTCGCGACATCTCAGCCTTGATTAACATGATTATGGCTTTCACTCCCGAAGAGGAAAGTGGCGATGTGAATGGCGACGGACGCATCAATGTAAGCGACATTACGGCTTTAATTGATATAATAATGCACTCATGATGAAACGGATAGCATTACTTTTTGCGATAGTTGCAGCATGTCTCAACGCGCAAGCACAACAGACAATGTGGGTGTGCACCGGTCAAGTGAAATATGCCTATAATACAGCCGAACTGGGTAATATGCCCTACCTGAACGGAACTACACTCACTATATTAGATAAGGTGTTCAATATTGCCGACATCGATAGTATCTATGTGAATAGTGAAACATTTGACGACGACAACATTCTCGTCAACTATGCTACTAATAAGGCCTATGTGACCGTAGCAGGTAACATTGCCAGCCACATCACTCCCGTTGTGACCAATGCCCATGTGAGCGTGGTGCAAGACACTACGGTAGCAACCGAATATACCTATACCCTACAGGGCACTTCGATAATGGGCTCGTTCTATCAGGATGGTAGTTACAAGATTACCGTTCGCCTGAACGACCTGACCCTGAACAACCCCGATAGCGCAGCCATCAACATTCGCGACGGCAAGCGCATCGCCGTTGAACTGGTCGACGGTACAACAACAACCTTGAGCGACGGCACCAACGGACCGCAAAAGGGCTGCTTCGCCGTGAAAGGCCATGCCGAGTTCAAGGGCAGCGGTACGCTCAACATCACCGGTAACACGAAGAACGCCTTCTGGGGCAAGGAATATGTCGAAATCAAGAAGACCGTGGGCGCCATCAACATTCTGGGTGCCGTAGGCGACGGCTTCAATGTGAACCAGTATTTCTTGCAGAATGGCGGCGTCATCACCATTAACAATGTGGGCGACGACGGCATTCAAGTGAGCTATGAGACCGACGACAACGATGTGATCATAGAAGATGAAGAGAATACAGGCGCAATAACCCTGAAGGGCGGCACGCTGAACATCAACATGACCAGCGATGGCGGCAAGGGCGTGAAGGCCGCGAGCGATGTGAACATAAGCGGCACCTCGCTCACGGTGGTGCAGAGCGGCAACTATGTGTACGATGGTGTTGACCCCAGCTACTGCGCCGCAGTGAAGGCCGACGGCAACATCAATGTTACCGGTGGCACCGTTAATGTGACCAGCACGGCAGCAGGCGGTCGCGGTTTGAATGCCGACGGCACCATCAACATTGACGAGAGCAGCGCCACCACCAACATCGACATCAAGGCCAATGGCGCTGGTGGAGTGCTTGCCACAAACTCAAGTGGCAGCGGTGAAACACCCAAGTCCTACCGCCTGTATGTGGCCAAACCTAGCGGTTACAGCAACTGGAATAATTCTAATGTGTATCTCTATAAGAGTGACGGCACACTGGTGGCCAACATCACGAGCAATACCGTACAGAGGTCGTCGGGTTCGACTACACTCACATTCTACTACTACGACTTTGGTTCGGCCAACAGCGACACCTACTACATTGGAGGTACCTACAGTTATTATACCCTTAAGACTGTGACCTTCACAGGGCCCACCAGCGGCGAGGACCTGTACTACCAGATATCGAGCAGTTATGACAGCAGTGGTTCGACGCGCACCTTCTCGATGACCAATGTGACCTCGCAATATGGTGGCAGCAGCGACCAAGGCGAAGACTCGGGCGAAAGCTATAACGCCTCGGGCATCAAGGCCGACGGCAATGTGACCATAGGTGGCACCATTAATGGAGGCAACCTGACGCTGAAGCCCAGCGGCGCTATGCAAGTGATCAACAGCGACGCAAGCTACAGCAGCGGTATCAAGGCAGTTGACTTTGTGATGAACGACGGTACGCTTGGCATCACCGCAACGGGTACGGCCGGCAAGGGCATCTCGACCACGACAATGACCACCAACGGCGGCACCATCACGGTGACCAACAGTGGCGCTGCACAGGCTGCATCGACCAGTGGCGACTACTACACCGCCAAGGGTTTCAAGACCGACGGTGACATGAACCTGCTGGGTGGCACCATCACCATTACCATGACCGGCAAAGGCGGCAAGGGTATTAAGGTGAACGGCAACTATGTGCAAGGCAACGCCGACACCACCGGTCCCACACTCACCGTTTCGACCACAGGAACTGCTGCAGGAACAAGCAGCAGTGGCGGCTGGGGACCTGGCGGCGGCTCAAGCGTTAGCGGCTCGGCCAAGGGTGTGAAGGTTGAAGGCACCATCACCATCAATGGCGGCACCACCAAGGTGAGCGCCACAGGCGGTGAAGGCAGTGAAGGCATCGAAAGCAAGACCACCATGACCATCAACGGTGGCTACATTGAGTGCAACACCTACGACGATGCTCTGAACAGTGCTGGTCATATGTACATCAAGGGTGGCTTCGTCTATGCAGTGGCAACCAACAACGACGCCATCGACAGCAACGGTAACATGTACTTGAGCGGTGGTATGGTCTTCTGCTACGGTAGCGAAGAGGGCCTTGACGCCAACAGCGAGGGTGGCTACAAAGTGTATATCCAAAGTGGTGCCAATATTGCCGCAATAGGCCGTAGCATGGGTGCTATCGAGAGTGGCGCTTCTATCAGCCAATCATGTTATCAAACAACTGCCAGTTCCAACACTTGGTATGCCCTGTATAACGGTAACACCGTAGTGGCTGCATTCCAGGTACCCACCTTGAGCAGCAGCGGTGGCGGTTACGGTCCTGGCGGTGGTAGCAGCGGTGGCTCTACCATGGTGGTTACCTCGCCATTGTGCAAACTCTATAGCGGCGTGACCGGCAGCGGCACTTCGTTCTGGAGCGGCAAGGGCTACAGTAATGCCAGCGGCGGTTCGAATGTTTCGCTTTCCAGCTACTCTGGTGGCGGTGGCGGTTGGTAATCCTGATTACCTTGTGGTTAAGTGCAGCGGCACAACCTCATTTACTGAACAATAAAGAAAAAACATAAGCATATTAATATTTTTAATGGTAATAGTTAGGATTTAATTATCCAAACGGCCGCCAGAGCAGTGATGCTATGGCGGTTGTTTTTTATGTGCCTATTAGAGGCTACAAACTAGAATAACTAGATAATCTAGAAATTCTAGAAAAACTAGAAATTCTAGATATCTAGAATAGCATGAGAAACCAGAAGAGAGTGGGGGCTGCTTGCTGGCAGTTATTGGAGAATGGGCCACTGGAAGCGCTTGAGCTTGGCTTCGAGTTCTTTCTCGCGACCGCCCAGATAGGTGTTGCACAGAGCGTGGAAGGCGGCCGAGTGGTTCATGTGCTGCAGGTGTGCCAGTTCGTGGCAAATGATGAGGTCGACGAGTTCAGGCGTGAGGAACATCACATTGCGCGAGAGCTGAATGATGCCCTTGCTGGTGCAGTGCCCCAGTTTTTGCTTGCCGCGCCCTATTTCAAACCCTTTGACGCTCACGCCCAGCCGCTGAGCCAGTTGCATGGCATAGGGGATGAGCCGCTTGACGGCCTCTTTGGACATGACCTGCTGCAAAGCCCGCGAGAGGTTTTGTTTGGCAAAGGCCGAGTCAAAGTCGGTGCCTGTCGGCAGGCTCACGATGATGTTGCTCTCGCCATCGTGCTTGAGCATGATGTACCCAGGTTTTACCGATTGCACGCCCAGCGTCACAGTGCAGTGGAAGCACTCGATGACTTGCCCCTCGTGAAAACTGACGGCAGGGCTGCGGTGCTTGACAATGTTGCTGCGGTGCGTGTCGATGAACTGGCGGAGCATGGCCGTGGGCGTTCCGTTGGGCACATTCACATGCAGCTGGTCGTTGTGCCATCGGGCGCTGATGGTGTGCGACCCATGCCTTACCTTGACAATGATGCGGCCCAGTTCGGGGTCATCGAGATAGAATTGCATAGTGTGCAGGGTTTATTCTTCGCGGTTGTCTTTGCCCCACATGAGCTTGTTGCGCAGGGTGCTGGCAAAGTTGTAGTCGTTGAGTAGCACCACCTGCGCCTCAAAGGGAGCGCGGGTGATGGTGAGCGCCGTGCCACTGGGCAAACCCACCGAGTCGCCGTCGATGCTCAGCTGATACAGAGCTGTGCGGCTGCGGGTGGTGATGGTGAGGGTGGCATCGTCGCGAATCACCACGGGACGCATCGTGAGGGCATGAGGCGAGATGGGCGAGAGCACCACGCAGCGCGAGAGGGGCTCGAGCACGGGGCCGCCCACGCTCAGGTTATAGGCTGTTGAGCCGGTAGGGGTGCACACGAGCAGTCCGTCGCCCTTGTAGGTGGTGAGCGGGATGCCATCGATGAGCACATCCACCTCGATCATCGACGAGGTGTCTTGGCGCAGCAGCGCCACCTCGTTGAGCGCGCATGGGAAACCGCCATGTCCGTTGCTCATCACTTGCAGCATAGAGCGTTTCTCAACGCGGTAGTTGCCGCTGAGCAAGGCATCGACCACCTCTTGCGTCTGGTGAATGTGCGCTGTGGTGAGGTAGCCCAAATGGCCCGCATTGATGCCCATGATGGGCACACCATGACGCGACACCACCTTGGAGGTGCGCAAGAAGGTGCCGTCGCCGCCCAGGCTCAATGCCACATCGGTGTCGTCGGGAGTTTCCATTGCCTTCACATTGCGTGTGAAAGGCACCTGGTGCCGACTCAAGAAACTCAGATATGATTCCTCGACCTGCAGCTCCACACCATGCTCAATCAGCTCTTGTGCAAGATGTTGAATGTGGGGGAGCACATCGTGGTGATATTCGTTGCCAAAAATAGTTATTTTCATAATCTATCTAAAAATGCGGTTAAAAAGATGCTAAAAAACGAAAAAGGGCTGAAAACGTTTTCATTTCTCATTAATTCCTCTTATTTTTGCATAACCTTAGCAATGGCAAAGATAAGCATTATTTGTCAAACTAAGTACTAATTACCTTTGTAAAAGATAAATGATGGTAAATTTAAGCGTAAATATCAATAAAGTAGCCACCTTGCGCAACGCCCGTGGTGGCGATGTACCCAATGTAGAAAGTGTGGCTGTGAATTGCGAGCGGTTTGGTGCCAACGGCATCACGGTGCATCCACGCCCCGATGAAAGACACATTAAACATGCTGACGTGTTTGCGTTGCGTCCTCTGATACGGACGGAGTTTAACATAGAAGGCTACCCGAGCGAAGACTTTATGAAGCTGGTGCTCATGGTGAAGCCATCGCAGGTGACACTTGTACCCGACGCACCCGACGCTCTGACGTCGTCGGCCGGTTGGGATGTGGAGCCCAATTTGGAGTTTTTGACTCAGATAGTGGACAGGCTGAAAGAAAAAGGCATTCGTACCAGCATTTTTGTGGGCACCGATGTGGAGAACATCAAGTGGGCCGCCAAAACGGGCACCGACCGCGTGGAACTTTACACCGAGCCCTATGCCAAAGGCTACCACATTAACGCTGAGGCAGCCGTTGAGCCTTTCAGGCGTGCAGCCGAGGCCGCTCACAGCGTGGGTCTGGGCGTGAATGCAGGGCATGACCTGAACCTTGAGAATCTGAAGTACTTCAAGGATCATGTGCCCTACCTCATGGAGGTGTCGATTGGTCATGCGCTCATCAGCGATGCACTCTATCTGGGCTTGGAGCAGACGGTGAAGGCCTACAAGGAATGCTTGAGATAACTCATTGAAAATATTAATACTACACTATAATCACTTTTTTATGACATTAGCAAATTTAATTCTTGCACAAGCGCCTGCGGCTGCTACTCAAGCCGCAGCGGCTCCCACCCAAGTGGCCGACATGACGGTGTGGGAACTTGCCCTGAAGGGCGGCTGGATTATGATACCGTTGGCATTGCTGGCTATCATCAGTATCTACATCTTTTTTGAACGCTGCTTTGCCATTAACTCGGTGAACAAGGAAGACAAAGGCTTCATGCAGCGCATTCGCGACTACATACATGCTGGACAGGTCGACGAGGCACTGCACTTGTGCCGCGCTACCAACACGCCTTCGTCGCGCATGATTGAGAAGGGTATCACCCGCATTGGCCGTCCCATGAACGATGTGCTGGTGGCTGTGGAAAATGTGGGCAACATGGAAATCTCGAGGCTCGAGAAAGGTTTTTCGTGGCTCGCCACTACCGCTGCTGGCGCTCCCATGATTGGTTTCTTGGGAACGGTAACGGGTATGGTGCAGGCGTTCATGGCAGTTGCCAATGCCGGTACCAATGCCAACATCACCATCCTGTCGAGCGGCATCTACGAGGCTCTGGTCACCACAGTGGCTGGTCTCTTGGTGGGTATTATTGCCCTGTTTGCCTACAACTACCTCACCTCACGCGTGAAGAAAGTGATGAACAAGCTCGAAGGCAGCACCATGGAATTCATGGACCTGCTTAACGAACCTGTGAAATAACCGCTAAACAGCAAAAGAAATGGCATTAAAACGACAACACGACCAATTGTCAATGTTCAGCATGGCTTCGATGACCGATGTCATTTTCCTGCTGCTCATTTTCTTCATGGTGACGTCGACCTTTGTGTTCCCTTCGGCGCTGGAGATCAACCTGCCGCAAAGCAGCCAGACCACCACGCTGAAGCCCAGCACACGCCTCTACATTGACGAAGACCAGAACCTGCTGGTATCGCATAGCGATTCGCTGAATGTAGAGGAACCTCGTCCGCTCCCCTATGAGCAACTCGAAGGTTTCTTGCTCGCTGTGAAGAACGAAAGCGATGAAGACCACCAGTTTGTGGCCCTGCACGCCGACGAGAATGTGCCTTACGGCAAAATTGTGGAAGTGCTCGACAAGGGCTCGAAGGTGGGGCTGAAGATAGTGCTTGCCACCAAACCCAGCAGTGGCACGCCTGCCACCACACAACCGCAAACTGCGCCGGCCCCGCAACCGCAAGTCGATGTGCAGCCGGCTGAACCGCAACCAATGGCAACAACCAACCCCGCACAGTAATGAAGATTACTAACAACGAACTGAAATCGGGTATCCTCACCCTGCTGCTCACCATTGGGCTGGGCGCGGTGCTGGTGTGCTGCACCTTGCACTATGAGTATCCGCCCAAGGGCATGGAAGAGTTGGCCCAGGCACTGCCCGAGGACTCCATCTTCATGGAAGAGGCTGCCGATGAGTATGTGAAACTGGGCGATATTCCCGAACCGCAACAAGAGAATCAGGAACTGAAAGAGGCACAGACCGAACCCACCGAGGATGTGACGCCCGAACCCAATGTGGAGGCTCACGACCTGAAGGATGCAGGCAAGGTAGAGCCAAAGCAGCCCGAACCCATCAAGCAAAAGCAGGAATCGCCCCAAAAGATCAAGGAAACCAAGAAGTCCGAGCCTCAAAAGCCCGAAAAGACGGGCGCAGCAAGGCCCAACAACAAACCCGAGGCCAAGAAGCCCGAGACCAAGAGCAGCAAATCGTCGTCGTCGACAGTGAACAGCGACATGAAGAATGTGTTTGGTAATGCATCGGGCAAGGGTTCCAAGACCGAAGGTTCGCCCAACGGCAACGCTTCGACGGGTGCTCTGCAGGGCCATGCCAGTCTGGGCGACGGATTGGTGGGTTACACCGTGGAACGCTGGGGTCGTCCCCACAGCACCTCGGCAGGCACTATCACCATCAGGGTCACCGTGAATCCGCGTGGCAAGGTTACCAAGGCTACCTATGCTGGCGGCACAGGCGAGGCGCGCAACAATACCAAGGCTCGCCAGAGTTGCATCGAGGCTGCCATGCAGTCGCAGTTCTCAGTGCCCCTGAACCGCACCACCGATGGCGTGGGCACCATCACCTGGCGCTTTATTTAGGGTTTAGGGTTGAGCGTTTAGGGTTGAGCGGTGACAGGTAAGGCGTAAACCCTTGTGATAAAGTGTTATAAAGATGTAATTAACCCATTGAGGCAATATACTAAACAGGACTGGCGATAAAGTCAGTCCTGTTTGTTTTTGGTTTAATATCTCTAAACCCTCAACCCGAGCATAGCGAGACTAAGTTACTGGATGCCCAGGATGATGTTGATGAGGACTGAAATGTCAGAAACATTCACCTTGCCGTCGCTGTTGAGGTCGGCATCAATCTCGTTCATCTCGGTTGTGCCAAGAATCATGTTGATGAGTGCTGATATATCGCTCACATTCACCTTGCCGTCGCCGTTTACATCGCCTTGCAACTTTTCGCCCCATTGCTCATTAAGCCATCGCACTTTTTGCGTTATCCAGTCGAGGAATTCAGCAGGTTTGTTCTCTCCGTGTGCACTGGCATAGGTGCGCCAGCGCACTTTGTCGGCCTGTTCGGCGTCCTGAATCAGGTTGCGCCACTCTGCTGCATGTGCACGAATTTTAGAAAGGCCATTCATTTGCATAAACTCCTTCCACACCTTTCTAACTTCCTCTTGGAAACGGGGAAATTTCACAATTTCGTCAATCCACAGGAACGGATAATAAGTATAGTCGTAAATAAAACGATCTTGAGTTGTACCCTCAGCATAACTATTGTCAAAGTCCCAGACAGGTCCAAAATTGAGTTTTGTGCTGTCGCCTATCTCTTTGAACATATATAGGCTACCATCGAATGCTTCTACATTTTCCATGATTTCATGAATCACATAGAATCGGGCAAGTGAGTTGATGTCGATGTATTGTTCCCAGCCCCGGTCGTTTTTCTCGGGCACAAAAATACAACTGTCGGTTTTGCTGATAAGGTTAGCAAGATAACTTGATTGAGCTTCCGATAGGACCTCGGGGGTGTGCGACTCAAGAAAATAATGCAATCCGTTAGGGTCGTTGTTCTCAAATTGATGATAGGCAGTGCTTTCATAGCCTCGTGTTTCGAGTAGCCATCCGCCAGTAATCTTTTCAGGGTCGGTTTCATTGTCTTCTTGATCAACTATGTCAACGCGTCCTTTCTCTACTCTGATATGTTCACAGAACAAATACATACCCATATACTCGCCATTCAGAATCACTTCGACAGGCAGTTGCGAAGTGGTGTAAGGCATATTTAGCAAGCGGCTCACTTCAAATCCGGTTTCATTGCGCAAGTAGCCGCTCCAGTCTTGGGTGTCAACCCTGAGCACAAAATGCTTGCTTTTGGTTAGTCCCAAAGGAGATTGTTTTTTAGCAAACTTGATTTTGTAGGGTTTTTTATGCGAGGTGAGCCAAGTCCAATTGCCTCGGCCCTTGATTTCCATCTCTAAAGGCTCTGTCTCTGTGCCAAGTGATTCAAAACCTGCTAAGTCGCAGTTGTCAATCCAGATGTTGGCGCTTATATACTCTTTCGAAGCGATGTCGGTCGAGTCTTTTGTGTTGATGTGGATGACAGGCACTGTTCTCGAAGGAGAACCATTATAACTATTGGTAGGTCGCCAATAGCCGTCGCACTGCGCAACATTAAAAACAGGGCAGAAAACCCATCCGGGATAATTGTATGCCCACGCATAGCTTTCTTTAAGCATTGATGTTCTAACCTGTTGTTCTACAAGATTTTCGAAAAAAAGTTCAGGTGCCATCATGATAGTGTCGGCATCCATGTCGCTCTCGATGAAAGCGTAATAGTCAACATCGGAGAGAGTTTTGCTCAAGGCGAATTGCCACCACTGTTTTCCCTCGACAGTGTCCATCTGCAGCACGAAGGTTGTTGAGGCTGCACTGTTGCCTGCTACAAATCGCACACTGCTGAATTTCACTTTGCTGTTGTCGAAATAGTAAGTGCCAGCATTAAAGTCCATGGCCTTGCTCAGGAATGTTGTGAGCAGCAAGGCTGCAAATAGTGCAACTAATTGCAGTTGCGAATTAACGCGGGGGGGCGTTGTAGAAACTGATGAGTTGTGAATAATGGTTCTCATTTGAAAATACTTTTAATGCTTGTTGTTGAATATAATGGTGATTCCAGTTGCGATGAAATGCCTCATCGATGGCTTGTTTGAGTTCGGTGTCATTGCCCCAGGCGAAGGTGACTCCGTTTCGGTTTTCTATCAGTTCGGGAATGCCTCCAATTTCGGCTCCCACCACAGGCGTGCCTGCACACAGAGATTCAATCACACTGAGCGGGTTGTTGTCGTAGCACTCTGATGGTGTGACCGAGCAGGTAGCGTGGCTGAGCAGATGGCTCACCTGAGTGGCATCAAGACGGCCCAGGAACTCAATATGGTTCACACCTCCGTACTTTTCCTTAAGCGTCTGCTCGAGCGGTCCGCTTCCCGCCACTTTCAGGGCAAAGGGAAGCGATTGTGCGACCTCGAGCAGGGTGGCAATACCTTTCTCCTGTGAGAGTCGGCCCACATAGCAGTAGTAGGGCTCGCGCTCGTCAATGGGGAGCGACTCGAATGACTGCATTTTCACGGGGTCCACAAAATTGCACAGCACATGCAGTTTGGCGGGATCGAATCCGCCTTGCTCCATCTTTTGTGCCATAAACCTGCTGGGGCAGATAAAAGCATCGACATCATTCTCCAGCCGGCGTCGGTTCCACTTGAGCGCCTCCATCCATGCAATGGCGCTGGCCGGCAGTGAGCCCTTCATGCACCGCTTGGTGAGCACATTGAGCTTGCCGGTGAAGCATAGTTCGCAGGGCGAGCCGTTGCGCAGGCAGGCGTAAGAGGGACACAGCAACTTATAGTCGTGCAGTGTCCACACCACGCGGCATCCACGTTGCTTGGCAAGGCGTGCCACCACGGGCGAGATGTAGCTGTGAATGTTGTGCAGGTGCACCACATCGGGTTTGAAATCGTTGAGCATGCGGGCGAACGACTGCTTGATGTCGCCCATGCCCAGCGTGCGCTTTACGGCAGCCATTTTTCTTTTCATGCCCCCGCTGAAGTCGACTTCGCTGGCAAAAAATTTGCTCCATTCGCTCTCGATGTTCTCGGGGAATTGCATTGAGAACACCGCCACCTCATGCCCTTTGCTTTGCAAGAGGGCCTGGGTGTTAAGGGTTACCACGCAATCGCCACCGCGAGGATAGTAGAATTTGTTGACGAGCAGTATTCGTTGAGCCATATAATTATTTGATTATTTAAAAACAATTGAACATCATAGAGCCGTGAGATCAAGTTGCCGGTCAAGATGCCTGACAACCTTTGCTGGGACACCTGCAACCACACTGTTAGAGGGCACATCTTTAATTACCACGGCATTGGCACCTATAAGTACATTGTCACCTATGGTAATACCTCCAATCACTTTTGCACCGCAACATATTTCCACATTGTTCCCAATGATGGGTGCTTGATTGTTATGATCAAAGCCTATAGTCACTTGCTGATATATCTTGCAGTGATTCCCAATTTTTTTAGCCGATATAATGGTTGCAAAACCATGCTGAATCATCAAACCCTCTCCTATGTCGTTGGTTGTGATATCGAGAGCAACCTGTCCCCTAAGCCACCAACAAGAGATGATGCCCAGCAATCGCACTCGTTTGTAAAACACCGTACGAAATTCTGGTTTCGCTCCCATAAGATGGGCAAATCCCCACACATTGGGTTTCAAATTTCTCCATTGTGCCCACTGCCGCAAATCAGACATTACCATTCGTCGAGGTTTGGGAGGCATGATAATCCAGTACAATAGTGCCAACGGAAACACTAAAAACTGGTAAATCTTATGTTTTATGTTAATGATTGGAGTCATTATGCCAGTAAATTAATAATTTGCAAATCATGTCAAAAAAATACACTACCAAAATTTTATTTCAATTTTTTGAATATGCATCTCTGTTACATCGCTCATGCCCAGCGTGCGCTTCACGGCAGCCATTTTTTTTTCATGCCCCCCGCTGAAGTTGACTTCGCCGGCAAAATATTTGCTCCACTCGCTCTCGATGTTCTCGGGATATTTCATTGAGAAGACCCCCACCTCGTGTCCGCGGCAGCGCAGCAGTGACTGGGTGTTGAGTGTTACCACGCAGTAGCCTCCGCTAGGATAGTAGAACTTATTGACGAGCAGTATTCGTTTTATCATAGGCTAAACTGTTTTTTGTCCTAAAGAAACAACAAAGTTCCTTTTAATATGGGTTAACATCAACTATAACGTAAATAGAACCTTATTTATTTTGTAATAGAGAAAAAAAATATTAATTTTGCGACAGAAATGAATAACTGGAATGAATAACTGTTTTCAATAACAATTTTTGATGCCTAAAATTTCTGTCATTATACCAGCTTACCGCGCTCAAGATACTTTAACCCGCTCAGTAAATAGTGTATTGAAGCAAGCAATGCAAGACTTTGAAATCATTATAGTTGACGATGGGTCTCCAGACAAATCGGGAATGATTGCAGATGAATTAGCAATGTCTGATTCGCGAATCAAAGTCATTCATGAGAAGAATCAGGGTCCTCTTGAGGCCCGGAGGAGCGGTCAGAAGATTGCGACGGGAGACTATCGCATGCACCTTGATAGCGATGACAGCCTCACTCCCGATGCTCTTTCCACTATGTACGACTTTGCACAAAGGCAAAATCTTGATTTCTTGTTGACTGGTTATAAGCGCATCACACCAAGAAAAGTATCGGTGATTTCTCCAGTTAATGGTGAAGTTGTTATTGACACCAGGCAAATGATAGAACATTTAATGAATCCCAATTTTCTATTCATTGGTTGTATGTGCTTTAGCAAAAGTGAATTATGGGATAGTATAGAGGAAATATTCCCTGTGTTTAATAAAAAACTCCCTGGAGAAGATATTATAGCGAACTTTAGACTCGCCATAAAGTCTAATCGCATAGGAATCGTTGAGAAACCAGTCTATAACTATTATTATAACCCCAATTCTCTTACATCCCTCCGCACCTATTTTGAACAAGACATGATACATAATTTCTTTAACGAAATAGAGGACATTCTAAAACAAGGTGGGTTTCTGGACGAGATGCAAGATCAACTTAATATCATGAAACTCCATTATGTGGGTTTCTATGTTCCCCATATCGACAAAACTGATCCCTGGATAAAACATTTACGTAATATCCCCAAAAATCAATTAAGTAAAAAATACAAAGTTTTACAGTTCCTGCTGTGCAACAACACTTTGCGACGCCTACTTATATCGGGGCACCGGTGCCTCAAATCTGCTTTTCGGCAGAATTAAAAAAAGAGACAACTTTCAACAATTTCTATGTTATCAAGAGCTACTTCTTGTCGACAACAATAATGGAATGAGCGTTATTCAAGTTGCGGATTACCTTAGATAATGCTGAGCGTTTTGTCACATTTTGAACTGCAACTATTAATGTTGCCAAATCATTGTTATCGAGGAGATTATTTATATGGCTCAACTCAAAATTAATGGGAAGTTCAATGAAGGTGAAGTCATGGTTTTCCACTGAGTTATTAATACCTTCATATATGTCGCCAGCCAGTAACTGGTCGGTGTCGGTAATGCTGAAGGTTTGGTTTGTCTTACCTATGTCATTGAGTTTAGACGTGACATCACTCACGATGTCGGTTGACTCACGGTCAAGGGGCAGCACAAATATTTGTTTGCATCCGTGCTGCAGAATGACAGCGCGCACATCCTTGATGTGGTTTTCGCCTTTCTTGTCGGTGAGTTCAATCACACAGGGTTCCCAGTCTTTGGGCAGGTCATAGGCATTCTGTACGGTGTTCTTGCGCTTCATGCGCCACAGCACCCATAACAGCGGCAACAACAAGGCCAGCAGCAGGCAGGCAATGGTGACCAGCAGAGGTTTCTTCTGGCTGGGTTTGGTGGAGCTGTAAGCCTCGTCGATAACGAAACTGGGAGCCACACTGGAAGTGAGGTTGAGCAGGCTGCTCTCCTTCTTTTGGAGCAAGAAGATATAGAGTTCGTTCTTGAGTTCGCGGTCGCGCATGAGGTTCATATATTCGCGCTCGTAACCAGGCATTTGCTCAAACTTTCCCATGGCCTGATTGGCATGCGAACTGATGATATCGGCCCGGTGCTTGGCATTGGAGATGCTTTTCTCGACATTGCGCACCACGGCCCGTTTTGCGGCAGCAATTTTGTTGTTAAGTTCCACAAGAGCGGTATTGTTGGGTTTTGCTGACTTCTCGAGTTCTGTGCGTTCCTGCACCATCTTATTATATTGGACAATGATCTCATCTTTCATACCCTCGAAGGTGGGAATGAGTTCATCGCCTTTTACTGAATTGATGGAGCTGAGCATCATCTCACGCAGGCGTATTTCGTTACGTGCCGAGTCGACCATCATCTGAATCTTGGCGCTCTGTTGCAGGTAAGCGCTGGCCTCCATGGTGGGTACGTTCACATCGCGCGATCGCTTGAATGACTCGATGCGGCCCTCGGTGTCGCTCAATTCACCCATAAGCGCATTGATACGATTGGTGTAGAAGTCGTATTCTTCCTGAGCCTTGTCGTTCTTGCGCTCGATGCGCTTGTCGTTATAGCCCTTCATGATGGTGTTCAGGATGTCCTTTCCACGCTCCACGCTGGCATCGGCATAGCTCAGTGATATCACATCGCTCTTCTTGTTGTCTTGCCATATCTTGATGAGGTTGGCGAAGTATTCACAAATCTGGGCATTGCCAGCCACGTTGATGATGATGTGGCGGTTCTGCGTGTCGCTGTAAAGAGGGCCTTTCAGTAACTGGAACTTGCCGCATGGTGCCTTCACCGAGAGGGGGAAAGTGATGTTGCCATACTCTGCAACCGTTTTCTTGAACATTCCCTGGTTGACGGTAACATCGGCTGTGCCTCCACGGTGCAGGTGAATGTTGACTTGGAAACCAGTGCTCAGGGAGTCGAAAAACTCGTCGGGAGCCTCCAGCATCACAGGGCTGGTCTTGTAGAGAATCTCCTTCTTGAGCCCGTCTTTCTCGAGATAGGTGCGGTTCAATCCTAGGGTCTTCACGGTGCGCATCATCACATCGTGCTCGTTGTCGATGGAGGTCGAACCGAAGCCACCTACTGAGAAAGTGCGCATCATCTGTGCCATGCCGCCAGCCTTTTTCAGCGTGCCACTCCCGTCGCTCTCGTCTTCGAGCAGCATTGAGGAGTTGATGACATATTGCGGCATGTGCTTGGCATAATAGAAGATTGCCAAGGTTCCAAACAAAAGGATGGAACCAAGAAACCACCATTTGCCTTGTTTAATGGCACGAATATGCCGCCTGAGGTCTAAAGAATCATTTTCCATTATGCGTTATTATTATTTGTTTCTAATTGATTGTTATAAATAATGTTGAACTCGCAGCTGAAGGCATAAGCCAGTATTGAAACCATGATCATTCCGTGAGATTGCGAAAACATGGTGCCAGAAGTGTTCTCAATGAGGATGGCAGCTATTGCCAAGGTCCCTATCACGAAATAGTATTTTAAAGATTTTGTATTATTCTCAAACAAATTGAATAGTTTTTTATAACTCCATCGCCACAAAACGATAAACAAGATAATACCGATTAAACCAAACTGAGCCAATGAGGGATAATAGGCATCACATATAAAATCGGGCATGGCTTCAGATAGGCCATAAACCTTGTCGATGCCATATTCATAATACAACCCTGAGTAGTTGGCCGAAGAAGCAAAGGTGGCAAATGAAGCCAGTCCCGAACCCAGCAGGGTGTAGTCGGCAATGATAAGTCCCGCCGTGGCATAGAGCACCGGTCGTGCAAATGACTGTACCACCCTTGGGTCAAAAGTGTCGGTATCGCCCATGATAAAGTAATATGAAAACTTATTCCAGGTCACGGCGAAAAGGACTGCAAGCAGCATTAACGCTATCAATATGTATTGAGGTTTGAAACCTTTAAACATCATGGGTTTATAAATCCAAACGAAAAAAACAACCAGTACGGCTTCGCTCAAGAATTTCGAACGCATACAGGGAATGCCACATACCAGCAACATCATGGCAATGAGTTTGTCGAGTTTCTCAACGCTGCCATCGGGTTTGATACTGCACATCAAATAGAAGAGCGAACTGACAAAAGCGGTTGCCCCACAAGTGGCAATATGTCCAACCAGTTGTTTCATGGTATATTGGGGCAAGAAGTACATGGGGAGTATTAATATGACATTGACCACACAAATGGCTTTGATTGCAGTTTTCTCTCGGGTTGAAAGTATTGGCCTGACAGCATAAATCACAAATAATGGCAAGAAAGGCTTGATTTCGAGCACAAAGTCCATCAGCACATAAGGTGTAGTGTTGTAGGACTTGAACAGCAGTGTGTAGACAAGATAAAAAAGCATTACACCCACCATGACAAACAGGGGGATGTAGCGCTTGAAGTTGCGGTTGAGCAGGCAGTCGGCAATGGCTATGGCAAGGAATACAAAGCTCCCTATCTCATCAAGATACTTGATAAACATGATGCTTGGCAACAATCCTGCCAAGCAAATGATGATGAGCCAGTTGCACAGTTTGTCGAGCCTAATCATGACAATTTGTGTTTATTTCACCGTGAGAGCGATTATAAGCGATGCGATAACGGAGACGGCGCTCACGCAGGTAGAAATGACCGAGAGTTTGAAACCGTTGTTTTGGTTATAGGTTGAGTTGTCGGCCTTCACATCGTTGGTTTGCACATAAACCACATCGTTTTGCTGCAGGTAGAAGTAGGGCGAGGCAAAAATGCTGTTGTCCATCAGGTTCATGCGCTGGAACGACTTCTGCCCATCTACTTCACGAATCACCATGACATTGTCGCGTCGGCCATACTCGGTAAGGTCGCCAGCTGCTGCAAGTGCGTCGAGAATGCTGAATCGCTTGCTGGTGACAAACATGCGCTGCGGGTTTTTCACTTCACCCATCACATTCACCCTGAAGCCTGATAATTCCACTTTCACATAAGGGTCTTTCACCTCCTCGGCCACCTTGTTCCTGATGATGGTGGCAATCTCATCGGTGGTGAGTCCTTTCACATGAATAAGGCCCAGCACCGGCAGGGTAATGTTGCCCTGCTTATCTACGATGTAGGTCTGCAAGCGTGGTTGACCGGTGGTTTCGGTCGCTCCTTTGCCTGCGATGTTACTAAGAGGAAGATTGTACTTAGTGGTAGCTTCCTTAATCTCAGAACTCACGGTGATGATGAGTTCGTCTTCCGGCGCAACAGTGATTTTGTAGTCGTTGCCGCCGGGCAGTTGGCCGTTAAGCTGGTTCTCGATGTTTTTGAAGTAAACGAGGTTGTTTTGCTTGGAAGTGGAGCAGGAAACCAGCGTAAGACCAAATATGAGTGTTAAAAATAAATTTTTAAACATGTTCTTTGATATTAATATTGTTCAAACATAACGTTAAAAAACGGCTTTTATTGTGTTTTTCAGGTTATTTTTTTGTGTGAGGGGTAATAAAGTGGCCATAATTTGAATTATCGGTGTGACGCGGGCTTGATTTTGTTCAAGATTTTTTCTATTAAATCGTGTGGAGAGCAGTATAAAATTACTATGATTGCGATGGTGAGGGTTATAACATCTTGCCACAAATGGCGATTCAGGTAATAGGGCACACTGGCAATCACGAGCACCACTATGGGCACAAGGGTCGAGGTTTTGACTTTGAGCTTCAGGTATCGGCGCACATCAACCCACCTGTACACTACCAGCACCAGGTAGGTGACGATGGCTGTGAGCGCAGCGCCAAACATTTTGTACTCATCGGGTAAAAACTTGATGGTGACTAAATTGAGCACCACATTGATGATGGCACACAAAATGATAGCTGGCAGCAGTCGTTTGGTGTCCTTGGCGCACTGATAAGCCATCTCAAGAAATCCCGCAATGGCTGAAAGAATCGCTGATAATCCCAAAGGATAAAGATAGAGCCAACTGCTCTGAAAATCAACGCCCACAAGCCAGCCATAATTCAGTTTTAGCATGAAATTATAAGTCACACCCAACAAGCATAGGAAGCAGATGTAGGTGTTGAGCATCTTGGAGAAGAATGCGTCGCGGTCCTTGTTATTGAACTGCAGGATGGCGGTTTCTTGCCATGCCTGATAAAAGATAATGACCGCTATCTGCAAAATGCTGGTAAACCGCACCGCTGTGGCATAGACTCCTGTTGCCCCATCACCCAGATAATAATTGATGATCCACTGGTCGCTACTGGTTGTGAACCAGTAACATAGCGAGCTCGGCAACAGCGGCAGAGAGAAGCGAAGCAGGTCTTTTGCCACTTGACCTACTTTGAGGTAGGGTTTGAAGAAGCGCACAAAGGATTTGACTTTCAGCTCCACAATCACCAGGCACAGCACGCGTGCAATGATGTTGGCCAGGAAAATGCCCTTGATGCCCATGTTCATCCACACTACAAATATCACGCTGAAGATGCCGATGCCCAGCGAAGCCAGGATGCCCACGGCAACATAGGCCTTGTTGTTGCCAAGTCCGCGAATCACCTGAGCGACAACTTCTTGCAATGAGAATGAGAGGAGGAAAGCCACCGTGTACCAGAAGTAGGCGATATTAGCCAACAGTGAGATGATGATGGCGGCACCCACCCATAGCAATAGGTTGGTCAACAAGGTCTTGTAAGTGCTGGTGACAATTCTCTCGCGTTGCTCGTCGGTTTCAGTGTCGAGCAGGAATCGGAAGGCTCCATCGCGCAATTGCAAAGTGGTGAACGGCAGCAGTAACAGCACCACCGTGAGGCAAATGTTGTAGTAGCCGTAGTCGGCTGGTGCCACAAAGTGGGTGTATAGCGGCAACATGAGGAAGGTGATAATCTTGGAGCCAAGATTACCGATGGCATAAATTCCTATGTCTTTCAGGAATTTAGAGGACCTGCTCTGTGTGCCTTCTTGCTGCATTTTGTGCGAGTAAAAAATTAGTTACAGTTGAATTTGCAAAGTTATTGCATTTTTCTCACATTACAAAATCGCACTTTTGCCTCACTTGGGCCTGAAATGCCTTGTTTTGCGGTCTTGAACATAAATATTTTTGGGGAAAGGACCGCGAAATTCAACAACAATGCGTAACTTTGCGCTTTCAAAAAAATGAAACGACAACTATAGAACATGATTTTTTCAGTTAATTGTCCTATTATCATATATGTATTGCTGGGCGTGGCCTTTGTGCTCACCGTGATTATCGCCTTGTGCAAATGGTGCAAGGCCAGGCGATTGGCGCACTTTGTCGATGACGAGCAGGAGCGCGAATATCTAACCGACGACCAGTTGCCCAAGGCCTCGGTGGTGGTCTATGCCCATAACGATGCCGAGTGGCTCGAGAGTTTCCTGCCCACATTGCTGCATCAGGATTATCCTGACTATGAGGTGATTGTGGTGGATGATGCGTCAACCGACAACAGCCGAAATTTGCTGAGCGACATGCTCACGCAATTTCAGCACTTGCATCTCACTCTCACGCCCGACCGCACCCGCGGCCTCTCGCGCAAGAAACTGTCGCTCATGCTCGGCATCAAAGCCGCTCTGGGCGATGTGGTGGTCACCACCAACGCCAACTGCTGCGTGACGAGCGACCAGTGGCTGCGCCTCATGCTGCGCAACTTTGTGCCTGGCACCGATGTGGTGATTGGCTACTCGCACTATCGCTATAAGAGTGACCGCAACGCTGGGCATTGTTACCGCGTATTCGACACTGTGACAGTGGGCGAACAGTACCTGACAAGCGCCATTGCAGGCAAACCCTATCGTGGCGTGAGCGACAACCTCGCTTATCGCCGTGAAACATTCTTCAGAAACAACGGTTTCTCGAAGAACCTTGACCTGCGCTGGGGTGACGACGATGTGTTCCTGTGCGAGATTGCCCATGGTGGCAATACTCGTGTGGAACTGGCACCCGAGGCACAAGTGGTGGCGTGCTACGAGAATGTGTCGCATGCGCACACTGCGCTCAAGCAGCGTCGCGACTTCACTTCACGCAAGTTGCCTCACCGCTGGCCCTTCATTGCCCAAGGTTTGCTGTCGACCCTCAATTATGGTCGCTTGGGATGCCTTGCGGCCGCTGTGGTGCTTGACTGGAGCAATGTGTTCACCTTGTCGGTGGTGGCGGTGCTGCTCATCGTCTCGTGGGTGCTGGCCATCTTGCCTGTGCGCAAGAGTTGCCGTGTGCTCCAGGCCCCGATGCTCAGTGCAGGCGTTCCTTTATATAATATGTGTCGACCACTGGTGAACCTGTGTTACCGTTTGCGTGGACGCAAGTTGAGCCAAAGCAATCTTACCTCAATCTTTGACTGACGGCATGATCAAGACACTCACATCGTGGCGAGGCATCATGGCGGTGGTGATAGTGCTGTTTCACTACCATGTGGCCATTTTCAAGGGGGCAGAGTTGTTCCCTGTGTGCTTCTTCTATGTGGTGAGCGGTTTTTTGCTGGCTTTGCGTTATGATGCGAAGCCCGTGCCCGTTTGGCGTCGCTTCTTCGCCGAGCGCGCTCTGCGTCTTTACCCCATGAGTTGGCTTGCCCTGCTGCCCATTGCAGCCATCCTTGCCTACTATCATCAGTGGGATGGCACGCCGCAGTTTGTGGCCGACTTGTTGCTGGTGCAGGGTTATGTGCCCGACAAATCGTTTTATTTCTCATTCAACACCGTGGCATGGTTTCTGGGCGGACTGCTATTGTGCTATGCTTGCTTCCCCTGGTTGCTGAAATTGCTGCGCGGGTGCTCGCTCAAAGTGAAGTTGTGGGGATTGGGCATTTGGGTGTTGGCAATGCTTGTGCTGCTTCCGCATCTTTCCACCACGGTGCGTGTGCACCTGTATGTGAATCCACTCATGCGCACCATGGATTTTGTGTCAGGCATGATTATGGCACATGTTTATATCGAGATGAGTAAAAAGGAAATCAATATCAAGCCCGCCATGGCCACTGTGCTCGAGTTGCTGCCCTTTGTGGTGGTGGCTGGTTTCACCTTGCTGATCATCAAGTTGCCCAAGGTGTTTTGCTACGAAGACTTTGTGATATGGTACATTCCTGCCGGCATGCTTGTGCTGACGAGCGCACTGCTCAATGGGCGTGAGGGCCTGCTGGGCCGATTGCTGCTGTGCAAGCCCTTCCAGTGGCTGGGAACCATCAGCCTCGAAATCTACATATTCCAGATACTCACGGCACGCATCTATAATTTTCTCATAGCACCGGTGCTGGGGCACTTCGGCTTTGAGAAGGCCTATGACCTGTACCCCCTGTTTGGCCTGTTGCTGCTCATCTTGCTCTCGTGGCTCATTCACCGCTATGTGACCACACGATTGTGGCGTTGGGCTAAACAACGCACTTCGTCGTGAAAAAAGAAAAATGGTGAGTTTTTTGAAAAAAAATGCCTCTTATAACAATAAGAAGCAAAAATTTGCGTTATACACATTGAGATGAAAATTTCAAGGAACCGACATATTGCATTTATTTTCATGATATTCAGTGTTCTGGCTGTTTTGGCACAGGACAATGACATGGTTCTGAACCGCCCTTATGCCGACCAGAAGAAGTTGCATTTTGGCTTCTCGGTGGGTATGAATTTTCAGGATTTGAATATCACGAACAACGGATTTGTCACTGAAGATGGCGAGGCCTGGTTTGCCGATATTCCCAAGCATTCACCGGGTTTCAGCGTCACGGTGCTTGCCGACTGGCGCATTTCCAAGCACTTTAACTTCAGGCTGAGTCCGGGCATGTACTTTGGCAACAAGGTGGTGAAATTTGTGAATGCCAACGCCGACCCCGAAGCACCTGAACCCTCTCGTGTGATGCAGAGCCAGAATGTCAAGGCCACCTATGTGGTGCTGCCGGCCGAAATCAAGTTCTCGGCACTGCGCTACCGCAACATGCGCCCTTATTTCACGGGCGGTGTGATGGGCGTGTATGATGTGAGCAAGAACCACCCCGACCAGTTGCGTCTCAAGGACTTTGATGTGATGCTCACTTTGGGCCTGGGATGTGACATATATCTGCCTTTCTTCAAGTTGTGTCCTGAACTCAAGTTCTGTTTCGGACTCAGAAATCTGGTTGAAAAGAACCGTCCCGACCTTGAAGATAACCCCGAGATGCTCAGGTTCACGCAGAGCGTTGATAAAGTGAAAAACAATATGGTGGTGCTCACCTTCTACTTTGAATGAAACAAGCCTAATGCCGCATGATTGAGTCAAGACACATATACTATCGCCTGTTGGTTGCAGTGCTCATGCTGTTGCCGGCACTTGCCGGTGTAGCACAGGTCGATGCCCAGTTCACTCAGTACTGGGCTGCACCTGCCTACTACAACCCCGCAGCCGTGGGCCGTGTCGACTCTATCCACATCACTGCAGGCAGTCGTGCCCAGTGGGTAGGCATCCGCAAGGCGCCTCTCACATTCTTGGGCATGGCCGATATGCCCTTCAAGTTGCTCAACAAGCGTTGGGGCACGGGTGTGGTGCTGCAGCAGCAGAGCATGGGTCTCTACTCCTCGCTCAATGTGGGTGCGCAGATTGCCTACAAGCAAAAACTCTTCAAGGGCACGCTCACAGTGGGTGCACAGGTGGGATTTATTCGTGAAAGTTTCAAGGGCGACTCGGCTTACATTCCCGATCAAGACCAGGCGCACACTCCTGTTGGTCAGGACGAGGCCATCCCGCAGAACACCGTTACAGGTAATGCTTTAGACTTTGGTCTGGGCCTTTTCTACCAGCACAAGTGGTTCTGGGTGGGTGCCTCGGTGGCACACCTTTTCGAGCCCAGCGTGACACTCAAAACTAACGGTGACGCCGAAAAGTTTTACGAGTTTCAGCAAGGTCGCATATATTATTTTATGGCCGGAAGCAATATTCCGATAAAAAATACGTTATTTGAGATACAACCCTCGATTTTTGCCAAGACCGATGCAAAGTTTTTTCAGGGCGAGGCGACGCTGAGGGTGCGTTATAAAAAGTTCATATCGGGCGGCATAGGCTATCGTTACAAGGATGCTGTGAGCCTCATGATAGGGGCCGAGTTCAAGAATTTCTTCTTAGGATATTCCTATGATTACGCGACCTCGGCCATCTCAAAGGTAAGCAGCGGCAGCCACGAAGTGTTCTTGAACTATAATGTGAAATTGAATTTAGGCGAAAAAAATAAAAATAAACATAAGAGTATTCGATTAATGTAGAATATGAAAAAGTTAGTAATTTATATCTTTACGGCAGTATTTGCCACCACACTTGTCACCTCGTGCTTCTCAGGCAAGCGCTCGGCAAGTGCCTCGGGAGGCGAAGTAACCGGAGTAGGGGCCTATACCACCACCGAGTCAACCCCTTATGGCATGGTGCTTGTGGATTGCGGCTCAATGAAAGAGGGTCCGTCGGACCGCGACTCGCTGTGGGGCATCGACTCGGTGTCGCGCGGCATTTCGGTCGATGCATTCTGGATCGACGAGACCGAGATTTCTAACTCCAAGTATAAGCAATTTGTTTACTGGGTTCGCGACTCCATCATTCGTGAACGCCTTGCCGATCCGGCCTATGGCGGCAACGAAGAGTTTAAAATCGAAGAAGACAAAGAGGGCAATCCTGTCACGCCTCACCTCGATTGGAGCAAGAACATTCCCTGGAAGAATCCCAGCGAAGACGAGGAGCGTGCAATCATGAGCGTGTATCGCATCAACCCCATCACGGGCGTGCGCGAACTCGACCATGAGCAGATGAATTACCGATACGAAGTCTACAACATGACCGAGGCTGTGAAACGCCGCAACCGCTTGAATCCTGAGCGCCGCGACTATAACACCGATCATGCCGTCGATACCGAGACGCCCATCATCAGCAAGGACACGGCCTATATCGATGACGACGGCCGCATCGTGCGCCAGACCATCACGCGCCCGCTGCAGAGCCAGTTCGACTTCGTTAACACTTATATTGTTAACATCTACCCCGACACCACATGTTGGGTGAACGACTTCGAGAACTCCTACAACGAGCCTTATGTTCGCATGTACTTTGCCAACGGCAACTACAACAACTATCCCGTTGTGGGCGTGAGCTGGGAGCAGGCCAATGCCTTCTGTCACTGGCGCACCGAGTTCCTCAAGAAGTCGCTGGGCAAGGAAGGCGTGTATGTCGAACCCTACCGTCTGCCCACCGAGGCCGAGTGGGAGTATGCCGCCCGCACCGGTATCGACCGCAACCGCTATCCTTGGGAAGGCGATCTGCCGCTCACCGAGGACGAGGGGTGCTTCTATGCCAACTTCAAGCCCATGGAGGGCAACTATGTGAAGGACGGCAGCATCATCACCTCGCCTGTGGGCACCTATGAACCTAACGACTTTGGCGTGTACGACATGGCAGGTAATGTGAGCGAGTGGACCTCGACCTCCTATACCGAGAGTGTCGACCGCATGACCAATGACCTGAACCCTGAATATCGCTACAATGTGGCGAAGGAAGACCCCTACAAGATGTCGCGCAAGATTGTGCGTGGCGGTTCGTGGAAGGATGTGGCTCACAACATTCGCAGCGACATTCGCATGTGGGAATACCAGAACGAGCAGCGCTCTTACATCGGCTTCCGTTGTGTGCGCACTAAAGTGGGATATACTAAAGCAAAACGCAAACAGAATAAATAACACAAGGAAACCGTCTGGCTCGTGCCAGGCGAATACCTGCAAAACCAGCATAGAAAAATGGGAAAGATTAAGAAATACAAAAATGTTGTGGAGCGTTTCCTCTCGGGCGATGCCGGACAGCGCTTTTTCAACTTCGCCTACAGTATAGGTGCCGCAGTGGTGATCTGGGGCGCTCTGTTCAAGATTCTTCACCTGCCTGGCGGTAACACGCTGCTCAGTATAGGTATGGGTACAGAGGTGCTCATGTTCATCCTCACAGCCTTTGACCGTCCTGAGAAACAGTATAAATGGGAACAGGTGTTCCCTGTGTTGGCTTCCAACGACCCCGAAGACCGTCCCGACTTCAATGGCGGCACGGGCATTGTGGTGACTGGCACAGGCGTTGCCGGTCAGGAGCAGGCCGACCCCTATGCCGTGGATGCGGCTCAGGCCAAGAGTGCCGTGGGTCTGCCTCAAGGCATAGAACTGTCGCCCGAAGACACCCAGTCGCTCACCGAGAGCATCGCCAAGATGTCGGCTGCCAGCGACCAGTTGTCGCGCATGGCCGAACTCACCGATGCCACTCAACAGTATTTGAGCCAGATGGCCTCGATTTCAGAGCAAATGCAGCGCCTCAACGATACTACCTCGGCACTCAATCAGGTGTCTGAAACATTGTTGGGCAGTTATCGCGCCATTACCGAAAACAGCGAGAGCATCACGCAGAGTTCTACGGGCTATGTGGAGCAAATGGAGTCGCTCAACCGCAACATTGGCGGCCTGAACACCATCTACGAGATTCAGCTCAAGAGCATCTCGTCGCAACTCGACAGCATCGACCGCGTGAACCGTGGTCTGAAGGACATTCGCGACATGTACGAGAAGTCGGCTGCCGAGAGTGCTCACTACTGCGATGAGACCGAGAAGATGGCCCGCTACATGAAGCAGCTCAATAGCGTGTATGAAAAGATGATCAAGGCCATGACCGTGAACATGTATCGCCCCATGGGCGGTCCAATGCCTGGTGTTGACTTGAGCGATAACAACGACAATCTCGATTAACGAACAAAGTAACTCATAATCAATGGCAACCGCAAAAAATCAGACCGTCGGCCGCATGTCGCCCCGTCAAAAGATGATTAACCTCATGTATATCGTCTTGACAGCCATGCTCGCCCTCAATGTCTCGAGCGAGGTGATGAACGGTTTCACACAAGTCCAGTCGGGCTTGCTGCGCTCAAACCGCACCATTACGGCCCGTAACCAGGCCATGCTCGAACAGATTGCGGCATTCAACAACAAGTTTCCCAAGCAGGGCAAGCAATGGCTCGATTTGAGCACTGATGTATGCGCACAGACCGACAGTCTATACAACTATATCGACGCACTCAAGTTAGAAATTGTGCGGAAAGCCGATGGACCCGATGCCGATGTCAATAACATCGTCAATCAGGACAATCTTGATGCAGCCTCTGAGGTGATGACTAAAGCCACCGGTGGAAAAGGCAAGATTCTGCGTGAGAAAATCGATAAATACCGCAACTATATCTTGTCGATTATCGAAGACCCGCAAAAGCGTGAAGCCGTTAGTGCGGCTCTCTCCACCGCCCCCTACAAGGCTCCTGGCATTGCAGCTAACCAGAAGTGGGAAGAATCTATGTTTGAGAACATGCCCACCATCGCAGCTGTGACGCTGCTCACCAAACTGCAGAACGACCTGCGCTTTGCCGAGGGTGAGGCTTTAAGCACCATGCTCAACAACCTCGACACAGGCGAGTTGCGTGTGAATCAGCTCGAAGCATTTGTAGTGCCCCAGTCGCGCATGGTGATGCGTGGCACCAAGTACTCGGCCAACATTGTCATTGCCGCTATCGACACCATGCAGCGTCCGCGCGTCTATGTCAATGGTCACATGCTGGGCAACAACCGAGGACTGTATGAGGTGACGGCATCACAGTCGGGCAAATTCGACTACTCGGGCTTCATCGAGGTGGTGGGGCGTGACGGTTCGGTAACGAAACGCGACTTCAAGTCGTCGTACACCGTGTTCGATCCTCTCGCTACCATCTCGGCCATGATGATGAATGTGCTCTATGCCGGTATCGACAACCCCATCTCAATTGGTGTGCCAGGCGTGCCCAGTTCGGCCATCTCGGCTACCATGACCAATGGTTCGCTCGTCAAGAGCGGTGACCACTGGGTGGCTCGTCCGGGCAAGGTGGGCACCAACTGCGAAATCACCGTGACTGCCGAAATCGATGGCACTCGCACCAATGTGGGCTCTACCACCTTCAGGGTGCGCAAGCTGCCCGACCCGATGCCCTTCATCACCTATAAGGATGCTAACGGACAATCGGCACGCTACAAGGGTGGTCGTCCCTTCTCCAAGGCTTTGCTGCTTGCTGCTCCAGGTCTGGATGCCGCTATCGACGACGATATGCTCAACATCGACTATCGCGTGGTGAGCTTCGAGACTGTGTTCTTCGACTCAATGGGTAACGCTATCCCCGAGGTGTCGGCTGGCGCCAACTTCTCGGAGCGACAGAAGACCGCCATCCGCCGTCTGCAACACGGTAAGCGCTTCTACATTTCCCGTGTGAAAGCCACCGGTCCCGACGGCATCACGCGCGACATCGCGCCCATGGAAGTAATTGTGAATTAACATAATCGGTTGAAAACTATATAATCACATTGTTTAGATATGAAGTTCTCTAAATTGATATTATCGGCCTTGCTCGTTGCGTTCACCGTTTCGATGGCTAATGCACAGGTGGTGCGTCGCAAAGACGCCGACAAGGCAAAAGACAAGAAATCGGGCTCTCAAATCACTGGGCGTCAGCAATCGTTCTACGAGGTGAAGGAACCCAGCGATGCCGACCTGCAATGGATGAAGGTGATTTATCGCCAACTCGACCTCACCAAGGGCAAGAATCCCGCGCTCTACTATCCCGAGGAACCCAACGAAGACGGCCAGAGCCTCTTCTTCATCATCATGCGCCTGCTCGCCAACAACGAAATCAAGGCCTATGAGTACCTTGATGGGCGTGAGATGTTTACCGATGAGTTCCAGATCAAGGTGGGCGAGATGCTCGACCGTTTTCACATACTCTACTCCAATGCTAAGGGCAGCAACGAGAAGAATCCCAAGTACAGCATCGAAGATGCCGACATTCCCGGTAATGAAATTCTCAGTTACTACATTATCGAGAAGTGGGAATTCGATACTCGCACCAATAGCATGAAGGCGCGCGTCGAGGCCCTTTGCCCCGTGCTGCACCGTCAGGACGAGTTTGGCGGCGAAGCCATTCGCTATCCCATGTTCTGGGTGAAACTCAACGAGCTTCGTCCCTACATGGCACAGCAGTATGTGTTTACCGACGACGATAACAACCTGCAGCGCTATAACCTTGATGACTTCTTCAAACTCAACATGTACAGCGGCGAAATCTACAAGGTGAAGAATCTGCGCAACCTCTCGTTGCGTCAGCAGTACCCCGACGAGGAAGCCTATAAGCACGCTCAAGATAGCATTGAGGCACGCCTGCGCATGTTTGACAAGAACCTGTGGGTGCCTTCGCGCGAAGAACTCCTTGCGAAGAACTCTAAAAAGGTAGAGGAAGGCGAGGAAGAGGCCACCGAGGGTGGCGAAGAGGCTGCCGACGACACCAAGGAGAAAGCCAAGGAAGAGAAGAAGAGCGTGCGCACCACCAAGCGCGGTTCTTCAAAGTCGGATGGCGGCAAGAAGAGCAACACCAAGGTCAAGAGCCGTCCCAAGTCATCGAGCGGTTCGTCGGGCGCAACCCGCAGTGTGCGCAACCGCAAGCGCAAATAGCGCATCGCTTGAAATAACACTTTTATCTCATAAAAGCGTGGTGGTCATCAATTCGTGGTCACCACGCTCTTGTTTTTCTATTTTTCTCAAAAAAACGAGATAACTCTTTGTTTTTATTGATATTTGCACTAAATTTGTAGTTGGATTGTCAAGAATGGCTTTCCACCGACATTTTGGAAAAAGAAGCGTTTTGCTTATCTCATTACTGGAAACTTAGGAAATTTTCAAAAAGATGAGAGGAATGCAAAACGGCTTGCGTGATAGCGTGAGCTGTTATTCCCATTATCTTCATCTTTAGGTTTCCTAAGGCCTCCAGTAATAGATATGGCGAATTCAGTCCACGCTTTTTAAGCTATAATGAGACTCTTGAAACGGAATGAAACGCCCCTGAAAAGTTTAAATAGTTGAAACTCAATGATTTGACGATGCATTTTGTAACGCTTTTTTTCGCAAAATTCTTTGGTAAGTCCATTTTTTGCTAGTAATTTTGCACCGAACGCAAACGCATAATGTGTCACCCCAAGGTGCAATGACATGATTAAACAACCGAGAATAATTAACTAATTGTATAACTAAACATATATCATTATGAAGACAACATCAATTAAAAACTTCAAGAGTGTTTGTCTCACTCTTATTGCTCTGTTTGGATTGTGCTTCTCACAATCGGCCATTGCCGACACCTACGACTTTGAAATCGGTCGTTATCAGTATAAGATTAACGACGATGGGAACACTGTTACTTTGGTTCATTACAGATTAGAGCCCAAAGAAAATAGTCCTCAAAACATCAATGTGTCAGAGACGGTTAACTACAACGGCAACGATTATACTGTGACAGCGTTAGGCGATGACGCGTTCAATTATTTCCTGAACACGAAGACCATCACCCTGCCGAACACGATTACCTCGATCGGCGCCAGGGCATTCGCTAGTTGTGAATACTTGACGAGCGTCAATATTCCCGAAGGTTTAACCTCGATAGGTATTCGAGCATTCAGCGGCTGCGGGAGTTTAACGAGTTGCGAACTTCCCAGTGCTATCACTGAAATACCTGAATCATTGTTCAGTGGTGCTGGCTTGCATAGCTTCACGGTCAAAAATACAGTGACATCAATAGGAGAGAATGCATTTCATGGTTGCTCCTTGCGCGACGGCATAGAAATCCCGAACTCGGTAATCACAATTGCTGATAATGCCTTTGAGAATTCATCCTTGCGAAGTGTAGAGATACCTGCCTCTGTAACCGAATTGGGGTATGCTGCTTTCAAAGATTGCTATTCATTGAAAAGTGTATTTTTCCACAATGCATTGGAAACATTTGGAGTGGAAGCGTTCTATAATTGCCGCGCCTTGAAAAGCGTAACACTGCCCAGCACCTTGACCGAATTGCCCATGGGTTCGTTTGGTAATTGTGTTCAATTAGAAACCATTGAAATTCCAAACTCAGTCACCTCGATTGGAGGTTCAGCGTTCTATAATTGTAATATGCTCACAACCATCAACTTCCCCGATGGACTTACCGACATTGGTCCAAGGGCATTTTATCAATGCTATGAGTTGGAAAAGGTGGAATTTCCTGAAGCGCTTAAAACTATTGGCGAAAATGCATTCTGCCAATGCGGCAAATTCGCTGGCGAGATGGTTTTCCCCAATTCGGTAACCACCATTGGCGCAGCAGCCTTTAACTTGTGCTCTGGTATAACCTCAGTGCACTTTGGTAAAAATGTTAAAGAAATTGGAGCTCAAGCCTTCCTGCAAGATAATGCGATTACTAAAGTGACATGCACTCGTGAACGGCCAGCAAGCATACAGGACAACACTTTTACTGATGCTGTATATTCCAATGCAACACTTACGGTGCCAAAAGGAACCACCTCCATGTATATTGTAACAACCGGATGGCTCAAATTCGACAAGATAGTTGAAAGTGAAGAAGAGAATCCCGAGCCACTCAAGGGTGATGTGAATGGTGACGGCAAGGTAAATGTGTCAGATATCAGCACGCTTATCAACATTATCTTAGGCATCGAGTAACGGTGCGTTCTGTAGGGTCGCCACCTGTGGCGACCGCATCAGCAAAAAACTATTTTTCAACCAATTATAACATATAGGGCTGGCCTGTTGAGGTCAGCCCTATATTGATGATATCTCTCGAGTGTTAGGCTCCTTCGATAATGATGTTGATGAGTGCAGTGATATCGCGCACATCAATCATGCCATCGTTGTTGATGTCGGCCATGCTGGTGGCTTCTTCCTCTTCGAGGATGATGCTGACGAGTGCGGTGATATCGCGCACATCCACGGCGCCATCCTGGTTCACATCGCCAGGGTTATAGGCGGGAGGCACCACCTTGAATGTGGTCTTGGGCAGGAAGTTGTGCCAGTTGGCCACTAAATTGTCGAGGTCTTCCTCATAGAATTCGTCATATCCTTGAACCGATGCACAGGCAACCGTTTCGCCGCTGAAATAGGCGGTCGAGTAGTCGCCCACATTGGCCATGTAGAACCCGATGAGCAGGTTGCCGCCATGGTAGGCATAGCGCTTGTCGAGCACGATGGTCATGGTTGATTGGGTGGCGTTGAGTTCGCCTTGATAAACCAGATCGTCCTCGTCAAAGCCCAGAAATGCTTCGGCAGCACCGAAGCTGGGCTGTTCCACCTCGCGCATATAGACCTTGAAGTCGACATCGGTCCAATCTCTGAGGGCAGGTGTCCGCAGGTAGTAAACAAGGTGAGTGATGGTGTCGTTCGTCATGCCGGCCAGTTCGACTGCGGGATAGATTGACTCGCTTTTCTGGTAAGCGTCGCAAAAGTATCCGTATACTGGAATATATTCATCGGTTGCGTTGCTGTCGTGGATCGTCAACTCATAACTGTTGATAGGTTTGAAGGTGACAGGGGCGCTCCATGCGCTCACATTGACGCCTTCGACGGCACGCACGCGGGCATTATAGGTGTTGCCAGGAGTGAGCCCGGTGAGTGTGAAGGGGTTTGTGTCGGCTTCAATAAGGTCTGTAATGTTGTTGTTCAGGCTTATTTGCCATGCGGTGGCAGTGCCGCATTCGGTCCATCGCAGCGTGGCAATGGTGCCATTGCCTGGGGTGAGCGTGACTGCCAGTGCTTCGGGCTTCTCAAGAAACTTATAAGTAGTGAAGGTGATGGTATCACTCCATTGACTCATTTGAACGCCATTGATTGCCCGCACGCTGGCGCTGTAGGTGGTGCTGGGCGTGAGATTGCCTATTGAGTGCGGGTTCTTGCCTACGGTGATGAGGCTGACGGTATCGCTCATTAGGCATATCTGCCATTGGCTGGCGCGACCGTTCTCGGTCCATTGCAGCGTTACACTGCTTGAGGTGATATTGGTGGCGACGAGTTGGGTGGGTTTCAACGGGATGATCAAAGCATTGATGATGACATCCTCATCGGGCATGGTGAGCGTGTAGGAGTTTGAATCGCTGCTTAGGGTATCGCCGTTGGCAGTGAAACCCATGAAGATAAAGTCATGGCCAATGGTGCCAGTGTAGTTGAGGTCAAGGTCGATGTTTTGTGTGGCGCCACTGTAGAGCGTGCTGTTATGCATGATGGCAAAGTCGCTGTAGGCGGTGAGGTCGCTCACATTGTAGGTGGCAATGTCGTCGGTGCTTATTTTCAGGATTATATCGTTGCCAACAGTGATGCTGCGTGCGTGGCGCGCTCCATCGATGTCGGTGCTGCTCCATCCCACAGCATTGAGGTTGCTGGCGGTGGTATAGTAGTTGTTCGACAGTTCGACCGATGTGTTTTTGCCGCCAACAAGGGCACCGCGGTTGCTGGCAGTTGTGAAAGCGTTGCCGTCGTAGAGGCAGTCGGTGATAGCGCCGCCCGCATAACCCACCATGCCGCCAAAGTTGTTGCAGCCGTTCGTCGCTGTGAGTTGGGCTGCGCTATAGCAACCTTGAATGGTGCCTGCGCTGTTGCCGGCGATGCCGCCGTGATTGCTCGCGTTGTTGCTGCTGCAGGCAACTGTAACGGTGTTGTCGACGCGGCAGTTAGTAATAAGCCCATTGGTGAGGGTGCCTATGATGCCGCCCACATTGTGCATGCCGGTGATGCTGCTATTGGCAAGGTGCAGGTTTTTGAGTGTGGCGCCGTTGCCAATGCCAAACAGACCCACATGGTTGCCGGTGCTGCTGATGGTGACATTGCCGATAGTGAATCCGCCGCCATCGTAGGTGGCATTGAAGTTTGTGCCTTCTTCCTTGTTGGCAATGGGCGTGAAGTTGCCCACATCGTCGATGTCGGCAATCTGCCTGAAAGTGAGTCCCTCTACATTGTTGCCGGCATTGACCAACGAGGCGAGTCGCCTGAGGTCGATGGCGTTGGCAATGAGGTAGGCGCCATCATCGCCCGTGGTGAGGTCGTCAAGGTTGGCAGCCCGCAGGGCATATTCGGCACTGACTGTGCCGCTGAAACTGTTGACGCCTGTGGCAGTGACTGTGCCTGTGGCTGCCTCAGTGTTGTTGTCCCAACTCAGCGTGTAGTGGGTGTCCTGAGTGAGTGTGAATCCGTGCCAGGTGACGGTGGGCACGGGATTGGTGCCGCCCAATTCAGCAGGCAGAATGGGCTCGGTGGGGAGTCCCGAAATCTCGGCTTCATTGAGCGGAATGCTTGAGGAGTAGGTCAGTTCAACCTTTAAGAAAACGAACGACGATGTGATGTCGCGAGAATAGGATTTCTCCATATTATAGAAGTCAAAAGTGGTGACGCCACCGCTGGTAACCTGCACGCCATTCTCATTGAACTGGACGATTCGGCCTTTTATGTCATATGCCTTGATGTTGGTGATATAGTAGTCACTGCTGTTGACCGAGAGTCTTGAGTTGCCGCGTATAGCCAAGTAACCGGTGCCTTGGATGTCTTGCCCGCTCGTGTTGGTGATGGTGAGCGAGATGCCGTCGGCAAGGTCAAAGGTGAGTTCACTTGTGGTGTTGGCGTCCCATTCCACATCGGTAGCGGGATAATTGCCAGTGATGTCGCCCGAAGCAGTGAAATGGCCAGAGTAGTGAGTGCCTGAGGAATTGCCTTGATAGGTGTAGGTCACAGTGGTAGCATGTCCCATGGCCATTGTTGCGATGAGCAGCAAGGTGGTCAATATATGACGAATCGGTTTTATTATTCTCATATTGAGTCTTTTAGTTGGTCTTGATAATGTGCTGGTTATTGAAATAACTCATGAAAAACTTACAAATTTAACAAAATTACTTTGAATAGTAAATGTTTAACTCATTTCTTTGCTGTTTTGGTGCCGAATGTGGTGAGAAAGATGGCGAAATTTTGTGGCGGTACTGAATAAATCATTAATTTTGTGAGAAAAATAACGGTTTTATGTTAGAAAGGCGACAAGTGAGCAGTGCGGGCGAGTTGATCGACCTGATTCATGAGTTGGGGTTTCTGCCCTTGCTCAGGAGCGAGATACCGGGCTTTAGTGCCGAGCAAATGGTTGACGAGGATTGCAGCTATGTAGTGCTGCCCGATGGCGGTTGGGACTGGCCCTTGTGGAAGTGGAAGGGCAGCGTGATTACCGATGGCGGCTGTGTCTATGGCAAGTTCTTCGGCAGCAAGGCGGGTTTCATAGCCATGGAGTGGTGGCCCCATTTCATGAACTGGCGCCAAAGCCTGAATGCCCCTATCGAGGAGGGATCGGTCGAGGAGGCCATCCTTTCCACCCTGCAGGCGCATGGCAGCCTCATCACTCGCGAGTTGCGTGTGGCATGCGGGTTCACGGGGCCAAAGATGCGCAGCCGCTTCGATGCCTATGTCACACGCCTGCAGATGCAGTGCCGCATTGTGACCGAGGATTTCGTGTATCCGCGCGACCGGCACAACCGTGAGTACGGCTGGGGATGGTCGTTGCTCACCACGCCCGAGCAACTCTACGGCCGCGAGGCGTGCAGTTGCCCATGCACTCCCCAGGAGTCGTTCGCGAAAATGCTCAACCACCTGCACCAGGTGTTGCCGCAGGCCACCGATGCCCACCTCCACCGCTTGCTCGCCACCAAGCGATAACCCCCCAAAAATCTATTTAATGACACTTTTATGTACGAAAAAATGTATTGTAGCTACACTTTTATGTACGAATAATTGTCGTCATCATACACTTTTATGTACGAATGAATAAATTTTGCGGTCTGGCGACCGCGAAATTAGGCTGCGGTTCGGAAAAACTCAAACAAGTTTTGATAATAATTGCTGCGGCTCAGCAATATTAAACAAGTTTTATTGCATTCGCCTTGCAAATTATTTGGTTTTTTCACTCACCTTGCACTAATTTTGCCATAAAAACAGCGAAATTAGGCTGCACCTCGGCATAAAAAATGAAAAACTCCGTTTCTCATTTTGTTCTACTCTCGGTTTGCACTAATTTTGCAGTAAAATTAAAAAAGAACAATAATGGCACTACAATGTGGAATCGTGGGACTGCCCAATGTGGGCAAGTCTACTTTGTTTAACTGTCTGTCGAATGCCAAGGCGCAGTCGGCAAACTTTCCTTTCTGTACAATCGAGCCAAATGTGGGCGTCATCACGGTGCCCGATGAGCGACTCAATAAACTCGCCGAACTGGTGCACCCGGCACGCATCGTTCCCACAACCGTCGAGATTGTGGACATCGCCGGCCTGGTGAAGGGCGCGTCAAAGGGCGAAGGCCTGGGTAACAAGTTTTTGGCCAACATCCGTGAGACCGATGCCATCATCCATGTGCTGCGCTGCTTCGACGACGACAATGTGACACATGTCGACGGCACAGTCGACCCCGTGCGCGACAAGGAGGTGATCGACACCGAACTGCAACTGCGCGACCTGGAGACCATCGAGAGCCGTATAGGCCGCGTGCAGAAGCAGGCCCAGGCGGGCGACCGCGAGGCCAAGGTGCAGTACGATGTGCTGCAACGCTACTACGAGGCCCTCTCGCAGGGCAAGAGCGCCCGCAGTGTGGAGTTGCTCAACAAAGACGAGGAGAAGGTGGCTCATGACCTGTTCCTGCTCACCAACAAGCCCGTGCTCTATGTGTGCAATGTCGACGACACGGCCGCAGCCAGCGGCAACCACTATGTCGACGCCGTGCGCGAAGCCGTGAAGGACGAGCATGCCGAGATTCTGGTGGTGGCAGCACAGACCGAGAGCGAGATTGCCGAACTGGAGACCTACGAGGAGCGTCAGATGTTCCTGCAGGAGATAGGGCTGGAAGAGAGCGGCGTTAACCGCCTCATCAAGGCCGCCTATGCGCTGCTCAACCTCGAGACCTTCCTCACCGCCGGCCCCAAGGAGGTGCGTGCCTGGACCTTTAAGAAGGGCAGCAAGGCCCCGCAGTGCGCCGGTGTGATTCACACCGACTTTGAACGCGGCTTCATTCGCGCCGAGGTCATCAAATATGAAGACTATATCCACTATGGCAGCGAAGCCGCCGTGAAAGAGGCCGGCAAGATGCATGTCGAGGGCAAGGACTATGTGTTCCAGGATGGCGACATCGTGGTGTTCCGCTTCAATGTATAAAACAACCTGGTGCTGATGGAACAGACTGGCAAAGGAACGGTGAAATTCGAGACTTTGGGGTGCAAACTCAACTTCTCGGAAACGGCAACGCTGGGCAGCCTGCTCGCCGAGCGGGGCTATGCCACCGTGCAAGGCGACGCCGTGCCCGATGTGTGCGTGGTGAACACCTGCAGCGTCACCGAACTCGCCGACAAGAAGTGCCGTCAGCACATTCGTTCGCTCATCAAGCGCTACCCCGATACCCTGATGGTGGTCACGGGCTGCTATGCACAACTCAAGCCGCACTCCATTGCCGAGATTCCCGGCGTCGACATTGTGTTGGGCAACGAGCAGAAACTCGACATTGCGCAATATGTCGACCGCTGGATGGCCGACCGCCAGGCAGTGCTGGAGGTGACTCCGCACAACGACATACGCCGATTTTCGCCTTCGTGCGAGTGTGGCGACCGCACGCGCTACTTCTTGAAAGTGCAGGACGGCTGCGACTACTTTTGCTCCTACTGCACCATTCCTATGGCTCGCGGCCGCAGTCGCAGCGGCACCATCGAGAGCCTTGTGACACAAGCCCGCGAGGTGGCTGCAGCCGGTGGCAAGGAGATTGTGATAACGGGTGTGAACATTGGCGACTATGGCAAAAACACCGGTGAGCGTTTCCTCGACCTGATTCAGGCCCTCGATAGGGTAGAAGGCATTGAGCGTTACCGCATTTCGTCGCTCGAGCCCGACCTGCTCACCGACGAGATTATCGCCTTCTGCGCCCAGTCGCGCGCCTTCATGCCGCATTTCCACATCCCGCTGCAGAGTGGTAGCGACGAGGTATTGCGCCTCATGCGCCGCCACTACGACCGCAGTCTGTTTGCCGAGAAAATAGCCCGCATCCGTCAGGTGATGCCCGATGCCTTTGTGGGGGTGGATGTGATGGTGGGCACGCGAGGCGAGACGCCCGAGTGCTTCAACGATTCGTTGCGTTTCATCGCCAGCCTTGATGTGCAGCACCTGCATGTGTTCCCCTATAGCGAGCGGCCTGGTACTCTGGCGCTGCGCATCCCCTATATCGTGGACCAGAAGACCAAGCAGGAACGCGTGGCGCAAATGATGACGCTGAGCGACCGTCTGCAGCGCGCCTTCACCGAGCGATACCTGGGCACCGTTCGTCCCGTGCTCATGGAGCAGCCGCAAGCCGGAAGCACCGTGATGCATGGCTTCACCGACAACTACATTCGTGTGAATGTGCCGCCTTGTGCGCGTTTAGTCAATAAGGTAGTGCCTGTGCGCCTGTTGAAGATGAACCCTGACCTGAGCGTGGATGCCGAGGTCATAGAAGAGGAGGTGCAGCCATGACGCAGCGCACGCAAAACATATTGCTTGCGCCTGTGGGCTGGCTGTTAAAGCTCTACGCCCTGATGCCCTGGTGGCTACTCTACGCCCACGCCACGGCTGTTTATTACCTGGCCTACCATGTGTTACGTTATCGGCGCAAGGTGGTGAAACAGAACCTGGTAGAGTGCTTTCCTGATAAATCGTCCGCCGAACTGAAAAAGATTGAGAAGGAGTTTTACCGCCACTTTGCCGACTATTTTTTCGAGACCATCAAGATACCTCGTATAAGAGAAGATGAAATCAAGCGGCGTGTCAAGTTCAAGGGTGTGGATGTGATAGACCGGGCCATTGCGCGCGGTCAGTCGGTGATGCTCTATGCGTCGCACTACGGTAACTGGGAGTGGATTACCTCAGTCATCCTGTGGCTCAGTTCGGAAACCCGCTCTCATGGCGGTGTCCTGGGACAGGCCTATCATCCGCTCGAGAATGCCTGGTTCGACCGCTATTTTATAGGACTGCGGCAGCATTGGGGCACCCGCTGCATCCCGGGCAAGCAAGTGTTTCGCGTCATGCTCCAGAGTCAGCGTCAGGGCACGCCCATGGTGTTGGGGTTTATCAGCGACCAGCATCCTCTGGCCGGTGACGAGGGTCATGTGATCAAGTTCCTCAATCACCCCACAGCTATGATTACAGGCACCGAACTCATTGCATCAAAACTCGACATGACTGTGCTGTGCTGCGACATGCGCAAGGTGAGCCGTGGGCACTATGAGGTGGAACTGGTGCTGCTGAGCGACCATGCTTCGCAGGAGAAGAAAGGCGACATCACCAACCGCTATGCACGCCTGCTTGAGAACCGCATCATTGCCGAGCCCGCCTACTGGCTGTGGACGCACAAGCGCTGGAAACGCAAAGTGGAATATCCCGAAGGATACACCACTGACAACTGACATCTGACAACTGACAACTGAAAACTATAATGAAACCTGTAGCCGTCATCATACTCAACTGGAACGGAGCCAATCTGTTGCGTCGCTACCTGCCCACAGTGCTTGCGGGCACCAGTGCCGACCTTGCCGATGTGATTGTGGCCGACAACGGCAGTACCGACGATAGCCGCCAGGTGCTTGAGCACGAATTCTCCACAATCAAGACGCTCTACTTCGACCAGAACTACGGCTTTGCCGAGGGCTATAACCGCGCCATTGCCCAGGCCGAGGGGTATCGCTACACGGTGCTGCTCAACAGCGATGTTCGCACACCTGCCGGTTGGCTCGAGCCCCTCTACCACTACTGCGAGGCTCACCCCGAGGTGGGGGCCGTGATGCCCAAACTCTGGCAGGACCGTGACGACGACCGTCAGGTGTTTGAATATGCTGGTGCAGCCGGCGGTTTCCTCGACAAGCATGGCTACCCCTATTGCCGAGGCCGCATCTTCGACACCCTCGAGGACGACCGTGGACAGTACGACGGTGAGCCGGCCGACATCTTCTGGGCCACGGGAGCATGCCTCATGGTGCGCACCGCTCTCTATGAACAGGCTGGCGGACTCGACAAGGACTTCTTCGCCCACATGGAGGAGATTGACCTGTGCTGGCGCATTCTGCTCACCGGTAGCAAGATAAGGGTGGTGCCCGAGAGCCATGTCTACCACTTGGGCGGTGGCAGTCTGCCACAGGGCAACCCGCGCAAGACCTATCTCAATTTTCGTAACAGTCTGCTGCTGTTGCACAAGAACTTGCCCCAGCGTGAGGGCAAGCGGCTGCTCATCGTGCGCCGCCTCTACGACACGCTGGCATTCTTCATGGCACTCGCCAAGTTGCATGGTGGTGACGCCAAGGCCATCCTGCGCGCTCATCGCGACTTCCGCAAGATGCGTGGCAACTACACCTCACACCCGTCTCAAAATCTGCTCAAAGTCATTCCCGAGTGCCGCCGCAACATTGTCGTCGACTACTATCTGCGCCGTCGCCGCACCTTCTGAATCACTCATTTAAGCGAGGCCTTACTACGGTGTAAATCAAAATAAATGCTAAAAAGGTTGACAAGGGGGGTGCCGATGTTGTATATTTGCACAAAAAAGGGGCTTTGACGCAGTTGTTGCGTGTGTGGCCTCCAAGATAAAATTGAAAAATGGCTAAAGATCAAAAGAAAAAACAGGCTGCTCCCGCCAAGGCGAGCGAGCCTAAAAAGACCCAGAGCATTTTCCCGCTCGACAAAATCAACTTTGTAATGATAGGCGTGTGCCTGCTGCTCATTGTGCTGGGCTTCCTGCTGATGACCGGCAGTGCCAACACGGGCGACAACTTCAATAACGACATCTTCAGCACCCGCCGCACGGTCATCGGGCCGCTGGTGGCGCTGCTGGGCTTTGTGCTCATGGTGCCCGCCATCATGTACAAGAAGAAGGCCGCCAAACCCGAGCCCGAGGAGATAATTGAGGAAAGCGAAGACACCGTTGTAAAATAAAAATAGTGCGCTATGGATATATTTCAATCGATTATCATAGCGATTGTTGAGGGTTTGACCGAGTTCCTGCCGGTGTCGTCGACAGGCCACATGATCATTGCCGAAAGTGTGCTGGGCGTGAACACCGCCGACCCCTTTGTCAACGCCTACACGGTCATCATCCAGTTTGGTGCCATCCTCTCGGTAGTGTGGCTCTACTGGAAGCGATTCTTCCGCTTGCAGCCCGTGGAGCCTGGCGTGACCGGACTCAGGGCAGTGAAACAGAAGTATGACTTCTACTGGAAACTGCTGGTGGCATTTGTGCCGGCAGCCCTCATTGGTTTCGCACTCAAGAAGGTGGGCATCATCGACCAGCTGCTGGGCAGCGTGCTGGTGGTGGCCATCATGCTGGTGCTGGTGGGTGTGCTGCTGCTCTTCGTCGACAAGTGGTTCGACAACAAGAAGGACAAGCCCTTGACCGAGAAGCGCTCGTTCATCATCGGTCTGTATCAGTGCATCGCCATGATTCCGGGCACTTCGCGCTCGTTTGCCACCATTGCCGGCGGCATGCAGCAGGGCTTGACGCGCAAGACCGCCGCCGAGTTCTCATTCTTCCTGGCAGTGCCCACCATGGCAGCCGCTTCGGGCTATGAAATGCTCGAACTCATCAAGGACCCCGTGTCGCGTACGCTATTGACCGACAACTGGCTGGTGCTGCTCGTGGGGTGCGTGGTAGCATTCATTGTGGCAGTGCTTGCCATCAAGTTCTTCATCAACTTCCTCACCAAGCGCGGTTTCAAGGCCTTTGGCTGGTACCGCATTGTGGTGGGTGGCGTGATTCTGCTCATGCTTGCCTTGGGCAGCAATCTGCAAATGGTGGACTAAACGCCGTCATCCCTCATTATTTAGACTATTGATTAACGAAAAACAAAGACGCCTGTGCTTAATCCCATCGAAGGCGAAATATTCAGCATCGACAAACCTCTGCGGTGGACATCGTTCGAGGTGGTGAAACGCGTGCGTGCCCGCTTGCGCAAGCACTTGGGCATCAAAAGCGTGCGTGTGGGCCATGCCGGCACGCTCGACCCCCTCGCTACCGGTGTGCTGCTGGTGTGCACAGGCCGCATGACCAAGCGCATCGAGCAACTGCAGGCAGGTGTCAAGGAGTATGTGGCAGGAATCCGTCTGGGTGCCACCACACCCTCCTACGACCTCGAGACCGAGGTCGATGCCATCTATCCGTGGCAACACATCACCCCTGAACAGGTGCAGGAAGTGCTCCAGCGCCAGTTCACAGGCACCATCGAGCAGGTGCCGCCCAAGTTCAGCGCCTGCAAAGTCGATGGCAAACCCGCCTACAAGCTGGCGCGCAAGGGCAAGGATGTGGAAATCCGCCCCAAGACGCTTGTCATCGACGAGATTGAAGTGCTCGCCTGCGGTCTGCCTGCCGAGCCCACCTTGACCATCAGGGTGGTGTGCAGCAAGGGCACCTACATTCGCGCCTTGGCCCGCGACATTGGCGAGGCGCTGGGCAGTGGTGCGCATCTCACCTCGTTGCGCCGCACCCGTGTGGGTGATGTGCGCGTGGAGCAGTGCAGCAGCGTCGATGACCTGCTTGCCCGCCTCGACGAGGAGCAGTATGTGATGCCCGACATGGCCGAGCAGCAGCGCATCGAGGCCGAACGCATAGCCAATCGTGCCCGTGCCAAGGCCATGAAGGCCAAGCGCCAGGAGAAGGCTGCCCGCTCCTCTCAAATCGACTAAAAAAATTACAAACATAAAAAAGATTACATCATGAAACTTTCAGAATTTGATACCCGCATGCCCCAAGAGCTGGTTGTGGACCAGCCAGTGGAGAACCGTGACGAATCGCGCCTGATGGTGCTTCACCGCAAGACGGGCGAGATTGAACACAAGGTGTTTAAGGAAATCATCGACTACTTCGACGACCAGGATGTGTTCATCTTCAACGACACGCGCGTGTTCCCCGCTAAGCTCTATGGCAACAAGGAGAAGACGGGTGCCAAGATTGAGGTGTTCCTGCTGCGTGAACTCAACGAGGAGCACAAACTGTGGGATGTGCTGGTAGAACCCGCCCGCAAAATTCGCATTGGCAACAAACTCTACTTCGGGCTCGACGATTCGATGGTGGCCGAGGTCATCGACAACACCACCTCGCGCGGCCGCACGCTGCGCTTCCTCTACGACGGGCCTCATGATGAATTCAAGAAAAACCTGTTTGAACTGGGTCACACCCCGCTGCCTTACTACATCAAGCGCGAACCCGTCGAGGAAGATGTGGAGCGCTACCAGACCATCTATGCCCGCAACGAGGGCGCCGTGGTGGCTCCTGCTGCCGGTCTGCACTTTAGCCGCGAACTGATGAAACGCCTCGAAATCAAGGGCATTCGTGACGAGTACCTCACCCTGCACATCGGCCTTGGCAGCTATCGCGACATCGATGTGGAAGACCTCACCAAGCACCGCATGGACAGCGAGCAGATGGAGGTGAGCGAGGACCTCTCGGAGCGTGTGAATGCCGCACAAGATGCCGGGCACAAGATTTGCGCCGTGGGCACCTCGGTGCTGCGCGCCCTGGAGAGCACCGTGGGCATGAATGGCCACATCAAACCTTTCTCGGGCTGGACCAACAAGTTCATTTTCCCGCCCTACGATTTCTCGACCGCTCACGCGCTGGTCACCGACTTCCACATGCCTTACTCCATCATGCTCATGATTACGGCGGCATTTGGCGGCTATGAGCAGGTGATGAACGCCTACAAGGTGGCCATCGAGGAGAAATACCGCTTCGGTGCCTACGGCGACGCCATGCTCATCATTGATTGATGCCTGACCTGGATTGATACAACGATAATAATCACAAACACTTAATACCACATCATGAAAAAGAAATTTTTAAGCTGCATGCTCGCAGCGTTGTTTGCGACCTTTGCCATGGCCGAGACCCCATTGTGGCTCCGTTATGTGCAAATCTCGCCCAACGGCAACGAAATCGTGTTTAATTATAAAGGTGACATCTACAAGGTGCCTGCCGCTGGCGGTCAGGCCGTGCAGCTCACCACGCAGCCCTCGCATGAGACCAATGCCGTGTGGTCGGCCGACGGCAAATACATTGCTTTTGCCAGCGACCGCAAAGGCAACTTCGACATTTTTGTGATGCCTGCCAATGGCGGCACACCCAAGCAGCTCACCTTCAACTCTGCTCGTGAATTGCCTTGGGCCTTCTCACCCGATGGCAAATATGTTTATTTCTCGGCATCGATTCAAGATCCCGCTTCGAGCGCACTCTTCCCCTCGGGCGGTTTGACCGAGCTCTACAAAGTGCCCGTGCAGGGCGGCCGCACCACCCGCGTGCTGGCCACGCCGGCCGAGATGGTGCACTTTGCCCCAGGCGGCAAGTTCTTCCTGTATCACGATGCCAAGGGCAACGAGAGTGCCTGGCGCAAGCATCACACCTCGTCGGTGACCCGCGATGTGTGGCGCTACGACATTGGCACCGGCAAGCACACCAATCTCACCAACCGTGCCGGCGAGGACCGCAACCCCGTGCTCAGTGCCGACGGCAAGACTGCCTATATCTTGAGCGAGCGCAACGGCGGTTCGTTCAATGTGTGGCAATTCCCCATCGACAACCCTGCCCAGGCCAAGCAGGTAACCACCTTCAAGGGCAATCCGGTGCGTTTCCTCTCGATTGCTGGTAACGGCACCCTGTGCTTTGCCTACGATGGCGAGATCTACACACTTGCCCAGGGTGGAAAGCCTAAAAAAGTGAATATCAACCTCATTCATGATGACGCTGACCAAATCTCGAAGCTCACTCTCTCTCGTGGCGCTACTAGCGCTACCGTCTCGCCCGACGGCAAGCAGGTGGCCTTCATTGCCCGTGGCGATGTGTTTGTGACTTCGGTAGAATATAATACCACCAAGCAGATTTCCAACACGCCGCAAATGGAGCAAGGCTTGAGCTGGGGTGCCGACAATCGCAGCCTCTACTACGCCAGCGAGCGCAACGGCAACTGGCAGCTCGTGAAGGCAAGCATCGAGCGCAAGGAGGACCTCAACTTCCCCAATGCCACTGTTATCAAGGAAGAGATTCTGCTGCCCTCAACCACTGTGGAGCGTGCCCATCCCGATGTGTCGCCCGACGGCAAGGAACTCGCCTTCATTGAAGACCGCTTCAAACTCATGGTCATGGACCTCAAGAGCAAGGATGTGCGCCAAGTGACCGACGGCAGCACCTGGTATGAGACCAACGGCGGTTTCGGTTACAGTTGGTCGCCCGACGGCAAGTGGTTTGCCCTCGAGTTCATTGGCAACACCCGTGACCCGTATTCCGACATAGGCATCGTGAGTTCTAAGGGTGGCAAGATTACCAACATCACCGGCAGCGCCTACATCAGCGAGTCGCCCAAGTGGGTGCTCGACGGCAATGCCATCATGTTCACCAGCAACCGCTACGGCATGCGCAGCCATGCATCGTGGGGCTCGCTCAACGATGTGATTCTCGCCTTTGTCAACCAGGAGGCCTACGACAAGTATCAGCTCAACAAGGAGGACTACGAACTGCTCCAAGAACTTGAAAAAGAGCAGAAGAAAGAAGAAGACAAGAAAAAAGAGGCTGACAAGAAAGATGCCAAGAAAGACGATAAGAAAGATGCCAAAAAGGACGACAAACCCAAGGACATTGTCATGGAACTCGACGGCATCGAGGATCGCATTGTGCGCGTCACGCCCAACTCCAGCGACATTGCATCGGCCATGATTAGCAAGGACGGCAGCAACCTCTACTATCTCTCGGCCTTCGAGAAAGGCTATGACCTGTGGAAACTCGATTTGCGCAAGCACAGCACCCAGCTCATCAACAAGATGGACTCGCGCTGGGCCAACATCGAGATGGACAAGGAAGGCAAGAACATGTTCATCCTGGGAAGCAACACCATGAAGAAGCTCACGGTGGCTGGTGACAAGCTCTCGAACATCACCTTCAGCGCCGAGATGAACCTGGACCGCATCGCCGAGCGTGAGGCCATGTTCAACCATGTGCACAAGCAAATCAAGAAACGCTTCTACAACCTCAACTACAACAACAACTACGACTTCTCGGAGATGCTCAGCGAGTATTTGGGCGAACTCAATGTGTCGCACACCGGTAGCGGATACCGTCCCGCCGGTGTAGGGGAACGCACAGCCGACCTGGGTCTCATCTTTGACTGGAACTACACTGGTAAGGGCCTGAAGGTGTCAGAGATTGTGGAGAATGGTCCGTTCAACAAGTCGAAGTCAAAAGTCACTCCCGGCACTATCGTCGAGAAAATCAACGGCACCGAAATCACCAACGAGAACGACTACTCGCTGCTGCTCAACGGCCTCACTGGCAAGAAGACGCTCGTCACCTTGAGCAACGGCGGCAAGTCGTGGGACGAGGTGGTGGTGCCCATCAGCAGCGGCAAACTCAACGACCTGCTCTATCGCCGCTGGGTGAAACGCTGCGCCTTCCTGGTCGACAGCCTCTCGAACGGCCGTCTGGGCTATGTGCATCTGCGCTCGATGAACGACGAGAGTTATCGCGATGTCTATAGCCAGGTGCTTGGCAAGTATAACAAGCGTGAGGGCATCGTCATCGACACCCGCTGGAACGGCGGTGGCCGTCTGCACGAAGACATCGAGACCCTGTTCAGCGGCAAGAAGTATCTCACGCAGGTGATTCGTGGACGCGAGGCTTGCGACATGCCCAGCCGCCGCTGGAACAAGCCCAGCATCATGCTCCAGTGCGAGGCCAACTACAGCAACGCGCATGGCACCCCCTGGGTATATAACTACAAGCACATGGGCAAACTCGTGGGTATGCCCGTGCCCGGCACCATGACCAGCGTGTCGTGGGAGACCCTGCAAGACGAGACCATGTACTTCGGTATCCCCATCATCGGTTATCGCACCGAGAATGGCAACTACCTCGAGAACACGCAACTCGAGCCCGACATCAAGGTCGCCAACAACCCCGAAACGGTGGTCTATGGCGTTGACGACCAACTCAAGGCTGCCGTCAAGGAACTGCTGCGCGAAATCGACGGCAAGTAATCTATCCCAGCACAAGGGCTGTGTCCGACCGAGGGTTTCACCTCACGGCGCAGCCCTTGATTTTTCAAAGAATACGCTCTCAATAATTAATACAGTTGATTATGACGCTACTCTCATTCACACAACACATTCCCAATATTGTGGGCTATGCGGCTTCGATTTGCATGGTGCTGGGCTATCTGCCCCAACTCATCCACACCCTGCGCACCCGCAAGACCGACGACATTGCCGTAGGCACCTTCTTGCTCATGGCCATCGGCGGTTTCTTCTTCATGATTCAGGGTTTGCTGCTCGAGAACTGGCCTCTGTTCCTGTGCAACCTGTGCACCACGACCATGAGTGCCATCATCTTTGCCATTAAGATGACCAACGACTGGAAAAAGAAAAAACAGCAACAACCTTAGTTGCTGCTGTCCTAGTCGTCACACGCTGCCTCCTAAACGGTCAGTGTTTCTCTTTGCGGAACGCCATGGGCGATTTGCCAGTCATCTTGCGGAAGAATTTGCCCAGGCTCGACTGGTCGGCAAAGCAATACTCAAAGGCGAGCACCTTCATCGATTTGCCGCTCACCATAATGTCCTTCTTGATGTTGGCCACCAGCACGGCCGACAATATTTCCTTGGCCTTGTAGCCCGATTTCTGCTTGCATATCTCACTCAGGTACTTGGGCGTGATGTGAAGTTGTTCGGCATAGAATGCCACCTCGTGATGCTCTTTCACATGAGTGTCGATCAAATTCATGAAATTTCTGAAATAACTGTCGCCCATGGTGAATTCGCGCACTCTGGAGCGCTGAGTGTTTGTTGCCGACTCGGCCAGGGTGAATAACATGGAGCGGTACTGCATTTCCACCATCTCACGCCGGTAGGTCAGTGGCTTACGGCGGTTATTCAGCCTGATGATATCCATCATGTTGTTGAGCATGGCCCACTCGTTGTCATCGTCAATCTCGCGAACGGGTTCGGTTATCATGTTATGCATGAATTCGGCGGGTATTCCTACGCTGGCGTCGAACGAGAATGTGCTGTCGAGCAGTAGCACGGTTGCCCAAAAATCGTTGCTCACACTAATGGTATTGCCATAAAGCACTCGGCTGTAAACCAAACACGAACGCGGTTTCAACTGTACGCGGTTCATGTTTATCTCCAACTCGGCTGTTCCGTTATGGCATAGCAAAATTACATCGAAGCGAGTCTCTACTGGAGGCGCACTGAATTGTTTGTCCTTCATGTCGGCAATCAAGAAGCCCTTTTCTCTAATTTCATCAATAAAACTCATTTGTATGGTATTTTAGACCACAAAATTAATTATTTTTTTTCAATATCTCCAATTTTATTCAGTTTTTCACCACTTTTTTACCAGATTTGGTCATTAGGTTTTTTTTTGTTAGAGCTGCACAATAAAACCAACGGTTTTCCGTTAATTATTAAAACGGACAATATTCTTGCAATGAAACGCTGGCCTGTCATATTGCTCTTGTTGTTCACCGCCCTGCTCGTGGGTTGTGGGGGCAGTCACGATGCGCGCGTCACGGCGGAGCTTGACCGTGCCGACTCGCTGCTGCGCACCAGCGACACCGCCGCCCACAGCGCAGCCCTGCGCCAGATGCTCGCGCTCGACACCGCCCGCGCCTTGCAGTCCGACGAGATGCTGCGTGCCCGCCATGCCCTGCTCCTCGCCCAAGCGCGTTACAAGTGCTATGTAACGGAGAACTATTATGCTGACCACCACAGTTCCACTCAAGACCACGAACTTTACACCCGCGCCCTTATTTACAGTGGTGCTGTAGCCGAAGAGCTCGGCCACCCCCAGCAAGCCATGCAGTGGTACCTCCAGGCAGAGGACACCGCCGACCCCAACGACCACTATAACCTTGGTTATATAAATGGGCGCATCGCTGGCATCTATGAAGCAGAATACACAACTGATTCAACTGACTTAGTTCGCTACAAACAGGCACTTCCACATTTCAAAGCCGCAGGCGACATTTACTGGCAGGCTGTTTGTCTTACTGGCATCGGCGGACTTTACCGCACGCACAACAACGACAGTGCCCTCCACTATTTGCAGCAGGCCATCAGTTTCTCCAAGGCGCACGGGCTTACACATAACTACTATGAAGCACTTGATAAACTCTGCGGTTTATATAGTCTAACAAATGAACATGAGAAAGCCAAAGACATTGCCACACAGATTTATCGCGAAAATCAAGGTGCTTATTATGGCACAAGGTATCTTACCTTTGGCATCAAATCATTTGCCAAACTCGGCATGGCCGATTCGGCAGATTATTATATGAAGTTATTGCCAGCTCCGCAAAGCAAAGTGGACAGTATTGAATGGTTTGATGCCTTAGCAGAAGTATATCGCGCCAAAGGCGATTTTCGCAATTACTCTACATTCGCCTTCAAAAGCGACAGCATTGCCGAGATGGAGGTGCTCAATTCCTATCAGGTTCAATTGAAGGAAACTGAAGAGAAATACAACAACACCGAATTGCAGCTCAAAAACGCTCAATTAAGAAATAAACTGCTTGTTTATTTTGTCATCATCTTGATTTTGCTGGCTATTTTTGGCTACTTTATTTTCAAGCATAAGCAGGACAAGAAGAAGTGGCAATCGCTTGTGACAGAGCTTTATGAGAATCGTAATGAATTGGAAGACAATCACACAGACTTGCTGGCGGCAACCAAAAAGCACGAGGCACTGAGGACCTTGCTTGTGCAGCATTTCAAGCTGATGGACGAGCTCATCAAGCTTGGCGACTCAAACCCGAACAGCAAACTGTCTCAGCAGCTGAAGGATCAAATCAGCGCGACCTATTCGGACAAGAATTTTGTCACGGAAATGCGGAATTTCGTGAGCATGCACGCCGATGAAACCTTGACCGACTTCCTCGCTTCGTGTGACAAGAATCTGAACGAGATCGAAAATAATATTGTCACCCTCACGGCATGCGGATTCAGCTCTCCCGAAATCGCCCTTTTGACCAATCAAAAAGATGCATCTTACATCAGGGTGGTGCG
>CACXLJ010000028.1 GCA_902768435.1 uncultured Bacteroidales bacterium
TAAAACGTTGCACACGAGGCAGCGGCTTTGGCATTACATATGATATGGAAGGGGATCCTTATGGCCCCCATCCTGTTTGTGGACGTGGAGCAGATTATGTGTCTGACCAACACCATGATATGGGTTTACGATTAGTACTGGAAACAGAAAAAGCAGGCGATGAGAACGGTGATGGTGAGGTGGATGTACGCGATATCACTGCCCTTATTGACGTTATCATGAACTCCATCACCAACAACCCGCGAGCCGATGTGAACCAAGATGGTGATATCGATGTTCGCGACATCACTGCCCTCATCGACATCATCATGAACAGCTGAACTGGACATCGCAAGATTAGTCAGACAATTAATGACAACGGGTGACAACTAGATAAATTATTCTTGTGGGAGATGAGGTGGTTTTGGGCAAAAACTTGTGCGGGATTGCAGGTAATTCAGTTTTTTTGACTAAATTTGCATAAATGTTTTTCTAAATTCAATATTTACTATGGCTAACAAAAGAAATCTTAAGAAAGCTATCCGTTATGCCTGCGGCGACATGGCAGGCCAGTGCATCATCGCTGAATCAGTACTCCAGGGTGCCGACATCGAGAAATGGGACAATGTGATTCTGAACATTGCCATGCTTCAAGAAGAGGCTATCAACCGCGTGACTGTGAGCTATGACAGAACCCGCAAGGACTTTGCCAACGGCCGCGAGTACAAGAAAGCTCGTCGCAACTACTTCAAGCAGGTGGAGAAGGCTATCAACGATTATATGAAGACCGAGGCAGGCAAAGTGGCTGCCGAGATGAACGCCCTCACCCCCAAGAAATAAAGCACACGGCATAGTAACTCCAGCCACTGCGTTCCCCAACCATTGAGGAGCGCGGTGCTGGAGTTATCAACTCATTAACAGTGTAATAAACACTGCAATCGCAACCATCACTTTAACACCTCATGAATCTGAGCGCACGCATACTCAAGTGGAAACACTGGTCGTTCGGTCTCAACACTGAGATTCCCGACAAGTGCGTGATATGCGTTGCTCCCCACACCAGCAACTGGGACTTTATTCTTGGCGAATTGTGCATCCGCTCCATCGGCAAGAAAGCCTCATTCCTGATGAAAAAGACCTGGTTCTTCTTCCCGCTGGGCATCTTCATGCGCGCCATAGGCGGCATTCCCGTGGTGCAAGGCAAAAGCACGCATGTCACCCAGGGAGTGGTCGCAGAGTTTGCCAAGCGCGACAAACTCACGGTTGCCGTCACACCCGAGGGCACTCGCAGTCCCAATCCCAAATGGCACAAGGGGTTCCTGTACATCGCACAGCAGGCCCAAGTGCCCGTGTTGCTCGCCTACTTCGACTATGCCCATCACCGCGTGTGCATCGACCGCGAACTGCCACTCACCGGCGATGCTGAGGCCGACCTGCTCACGGTCAAGCAATACTATGCCCAGGCCCCCTGCAGCGGCCGCCGACCCGAGAAATTCACTACTGGATTATAATTTACCCACCCATAACAACCAAAAACCATCATGTTTTTACGCAACCTGAGAGTCTCGATTTTTGAAGACAACATCATTTGGGCCGACAAAGCCGCCAATCTGGAACAGCTCAAGCGAAACCTGCGCAATATGCCCGAGGACACCGACCTCGTGATACTGCCCGAACTTTTTACCACAGGCTTCATTATCGACGACCGTGACCTGGCCGCCAGCCTCGCTGAGCGTAACACCGGCGAAACCATGAGCACCCTGCACCTGCTTGCCAACGAGTATCGTGTGGCCTTCACTGGCACCTTCCTGGCACACACGGCAGGCCAGCTGTTCAACCGCGCCTTCTTTATCGAGCCTAACGGCGATGACACTTTCTACGACAAGCGTCATCTTTTTGCTTTTGGTGGCGAAGACAAAGTCTACAAGCAGGGTGTGGTAAATCAGGCGCCCATCATCCGCTATCGTGGCTTCAACATCAAGCTCATTGTGTGCTATGACCTGCGCTTCCCCGTGTTCATCCGCAATGTGAACAACAACTACGACCTGCTCATCGTCGTGGCCAACTGGCCCAAAGCCCGTGAAAATGCGTGGAAAACGCTGCTCATGGCGCGCGCCATCGAGAACGAGTGCTATGTGTGCGGCGTGAACCGCTGTGGCACCGACCCGCAGGGCATCGAGTATAGCGAAGGCTCATCGCTCATTATCGACTTCAAGGGAAAAATCATCACCCAGCGTGGCACCAGCCCCATTATCGCTGCCGACCTCTCGCCCGCCCCGCTGGCACGCTTCCGCGAGAAGTTCCCTGCCTGGCGTGACGCCGACCCCTTCAAAATTCTGTAACCGCCACTCATGCAGAGAGACAGCATTGACTCCAGCGCATTCACGATAGCCGACGAGGGATTTCCCTATCTGGCTGCAAGTTTTCTTTTCTTCACGCTCAACCTAGTGCTCATCGGCTTTTTCCAGAGCATCGAGCGACCCAAACCAGCCATCACATTCATGCTGTTGCGCGGTTTCGTTGTGCTCGCGCCATGCTTCATCGTGCTCCCCTGTTGCTCGGCATTCCCGGCCTGTGGCTCACCATTACCACTGCCGAACTCATCACCTGCCTCACCATCGCCGCCTTCATGCTCCACCACAACACTTTTAGACGAAACAGATTCTAAGATTGAACAGCCAAGTTATCAAATAGTCACAACTCAACAACAAAGAATAGCAAACAAGGGGCCATTGGAGTGTATTAACTTGAGCATTTGATAAGCTTATTGAAGGAGTGAAATTAGCTTGCAAGGCTTCTTTAATGGTTATTATAGGCTTCACAGTTCTAATGATTGTTACTTCTATTATCACTTCAGCCTTATTTGGTGATATAACACCAGAACTATTTGGCAATCCAGCTAAATCAATATACTCTACATTTAGACTTTTTTCTGTGGAAGGTTGGTATGATATTCCAGATTTGATAGCACAAATAAGTAGCTTGGGTTATGCTATTTTTGCTAAAATTTATTTCTGTTTATTGCTTTTTAGTGGTGGTATAATTGGAATGTCTTTGATTAACTCCATCTTTGTAGATGCTATGGTGGCTGATAATAATGATGAAGTTCTAGACAAACTGCAAGAAATTGAAGAAAAAATAAACAAATTGAGCGAAAAATAATATTTTTTTATAAATTTGCAGATATAATAATATATAAAATTATAGGATATGGATTTTAAAGATACTATTAGACAACTTTCCGAAAGGATAAGTAAACTTAAAGAGAGTTTATTAACTGAGGAAGCTACTAAAAATGCTTTCATTATGCCATTTATCCAGTCTTTAGGCTATGATGTGTTTAATCCCACAGAAGTAGTGCCAGAAATGGACTGTGATCTTGTCAAGAAGAAAGGGGAAAAGATTGATTATGCAATTCTTAGTGAGGGTGAAGCCATTATGCTTTTTGAGTGCAAACACTGGCAGCAGAATCTAGATTTGCACGATACCCAGCTTCAAAAATACTTTGTAGCTTCTAAGGCCAAGTTTGGTGTGCTTACCAATGGTATTGAATACCGTTTTTACACTGACTTGGAAAAACCTAATATTATGGATGAAACACCCTTCTTAGTGGTGGATATGGAGAATATTAAAGATAACCAGATAGAGGAATTGAAGAAGTTTCATAAGTCTTACTTTAATATTGAAGATATTCTTAGCACTGCTAACGATTTAAAATATATGTCTGCTCTTAGAGGTGCCATAAAAGAAGAATTTACCAGCCCTTCACCAGACTTGGTAAAGATACTTACTAAGAAAGTTTATGATGGTATAGTTACTCAGAAAGTTCTTGAGCAATTCACAGAGCTTGTTAAGAGGTCACTGAATGCCCACATTAACGATGTTATGGCAGCTAGACTTAATTTTGCTTTAAAGACTACAGAAGATAAGCCAACAGAAGAAACCACTGTAGAAGCAGGTGCGGATAATGAAGTGGTAGAAGAAACATCTGATAACCACAATATAGTTACCACAGAGGAAGAAATTAGTTCTTATCTTATTGTTAAGGCTATTTGCTGCCAGAAAGTAGATGTTAAGAGAATTGCCTATAGGGATGCTCAGAGTTACTTTAATGTGCTTCTTGATGATAATAACAGAAAACCTATTTGCAGAATGTATTTCAATAGGGCACAAAAGTATATAGCTACATTTAATGCTGAAAAGAAAGAGGAAAAACACCCGATTAGTTCACTTAACGAAATCTACAATTTCACTAATGAGATTCTACAAGCTATTGAAATGTACGATAACAAATAATACTATAGATCTTTTATAAAGAAACGAGGGTGTGTCATAATTGTGGCACATCCTCTTTGTTGGTATGACGGGCATGTTATACTAATCAAAAAGGCTGATACTTATCGTGAGTAACAGCCTTAAATATATTGATTCATAAAAGTTCTACCGGACAGCAATAATAATTTTTGGGGTTTGTGTGAAGATCACATGAGGTAGAGGTGCATCTCGCAGCGGGAGCAGTCGCAATCGACACGCAGCAAGGTGCCGGCGTTGCGCAGATACAGTTCTGCGGGCAATTTCTTTGCTTTGGGGTCAAGCCGGCATGCTCCCAGCTCGCGGCGCAGGCAGTAGCGCGTGTGCATCACGGGCACAGGTTCGCTGCCGTAAGGTTTCTGCACCTCGATGGCTGGTGTGATGCTCTCCACGCCGTGGTCGCGATAGAATTCCTCGGCCAGATGATTGGCCACATTGTCGGCACTTGTGAGTTCCGTTGCAAAGCAAGGAGCAGTGCGGTCCTCGGTGCGCCGCACATCACGGCGATAGGTGAGCCGCTGCGCACGGTCGAGCAACTCGATGGCCTCGCGGCGCAAGCGAGTGAGCAACGACGACGGTATGAAACTGCCGTCGAGCAACTCAGCCTCATGTAATTCATAGATGGTATTACCCAGTTTGGCAAGCACTTGACGCTGCTTGTCGGCCTGCGGCGATTGAGCCGATTGAATGGCATCGGTCTCAAGGCGGTGTGCCACATGATTACCGCGCTCGTCTGTAAGAGTGAGCGTAATGCCACCTGGCACAAGGGCCAGCTGGGCATCCACGGCTATGCGCCGCTGGGCGCTGGGTTTTGCAAGTATATCGTTCATCGCCTTGTCGTGGGTGCGATAGATCATGGCACCAGCGGGAATCTGCACCTCATCGTTGAGCACCACACGGTTGCCATTGGCCACATTCACGCGGCAACCCTCATACTCGCCACGAGCGTTCACAAAGCTCAGACCGTCGCCGTTGGCAAGCGGTTTTCGGGTGTCAATCTCCAGGGTCTTGCCTCGCACATTGCGAGCCTTGCCCAGCGGTTCGCCCATCGATTTGGGCGTGTGGACCGATGCCATGCTATGGCCATTGGGCAAGTGATGAGCGTCGGCAAAATAGGTAGTGAACGAGCGGTTGAAACTCTTTGCCACATCAGGCTCAAATTCAAAGACCAATGTGCCGCATGACGAGCGCTCGAGCGCCCCCTCACTGGCAGCAATAATGCAGTCAAGCGCACGGCGGTAGTAGGCCACCACATTCTTCACATAGCCCACATCCTTGAGCCGACCCTCAATCTTGAACGACGACACGCCCGCCTCAATCATCTGGGCAAGACGGCTATTCATATTCAAGTCGCGCAACGAGAGCAAGTGCTTGTTCTCCATGAGTTTGCGCCCTTCACCATCCTCCAGGTCATAGGCCAGACGGCACATCTGGGCACACTCGCCACGGTTGGCGCTGCGCCCCTTCACCATTTCGCTCACTTGGCAACGGCCGCTGTAGCTCACGCACAGGGCACCGTGCACAAATGCCTCGATGGGCACCTGCACACTGTCGGCAATGCTCCGGGTCTCGTCAAGACTCAGCTCGCGCGCAAGTACCAGTTGCGAGAAGCCCACCGACTGCAGGAACCGGGCCTTCTCGGGCGTGCGCAGGTCGCACTGCGTACTGGCATGCAAGGCTATGGGCGGCAGGTTCATGCGCAAGATGCTCATGTCCTGCACAATGATGGCATCTACACCGATGCCGTAAAGGTCATGAATGAGCTGCTCTACCTGCCCTATTTCATGGTCATAGACCAGCGTGTTCACCGTGGCATAGATACGCGCATTGAACTGGTGGGCAAACTCCACAGCACGAGCCACATCGGCAAGCGCATTGCCCGCCGAGGCACGAGCCCCGAAAGCCGAAGCCCCCATATACACCGCATCGGCACCATGCCTGATGGCCTCGATGGCAATCTCGGCATCACGCGCCGGCGCCAGCAACTCTATTTTTCGACCTGTCAGCTTCATCATCCCGCAAATTTACAAAAAACCACTATTATTTAGCAGTTTTTAATCCCGTAATTATTATTTTGGACATCGTTTTAATAGTTTTTTGGTTTTCTTTGCTTGCAATGTTTAGAATTATGCGTAATTTTGCAGGTTGAAACGCCATGCTCCTGTGAGTACGGCCTTAATGTTTATGCAAATGAGATATATTTCAATCATATCGGCTTGCGCTTTGGCACTTGTGTTTGCCTCCTGCGGCGAATACAACAAGGCCATGAAGAGCTCAGACTACAACTACAAGTTTGAGTTCGCCAAAAAAGCTTTTGAGCAAAAGAAATACACCCAGGCTTACACGCTGCTCGAAGATGTGATCACCGTGTTCCGCGGCACCGAAAAGGCCGAGGAGTCGCTCTACCTGCTGGGCCTCAGCTACTATGAGAACAAGGATTACCTGAATGCGGGTTCCTACTTCAAGCAGTACTATTCCCAGTACCCCCGAGGCCAATATACCGAGCTGGCGCGCTTCTATGCCGGTTATGGTTACTACCTGGATTCGCCCGACCCGCAACTCGACCAGAGCGAGACGGTAAAGGCCATCGAGGAGTTGCAGGCGTTTCTCGACTACTTCCCCAAGAGCGACAAGGTGTCGATTGCACAAAGCGCCATCTTTGAGCTGCAAGACAAGCTGGTGAAGAAGGAACTGGAAAATGCCACGCTCTATTACAACCTAGGCAATTACATGGGCAACAACTACGAGAGCGCCGTCATCACCGCCAAGAACGCCATCAAGGACTACCCCTACAGCAAGTACAAGGAAGACCTTGAGATGCTCATTCTCAAGTCGCGCTTCAGCGAGGCTGAGCAGAGTGTGAACGAGAAGAAGGAAGAACGCTACCGCACCGTCATCGACGAGTATTACGCCTTCATCAACGACTACCCCGACAGCAAATATCGCAAGGAGGCCGACAACATCTTCAAGATTGCGAGCAAACATGTGAACAACAATTAATTATCATATAATATTAGATTTTTTCTAACAATGGATTACAAAAAAGCCAACGCACCTCTCAACACAACGGTGCACGATCTTATCGAGATGGCAAAGCCCACAGGCAACATCTACGAAACCGTTGCAATCATTGGCAAGAGAGCCAATCAAATCTCGGCCGAGATGAAAAGTGATCTCGAAAAGAAACTGCAGGAGTTTGCCACTCTTAACGACAACCTCGAAGAGATTTCGGAAAACCGCGAGCAAATCGAGATTTCGAAATACTACGAGAAGTTGCCAAAGCCCACCCTGATTGCCACTCAGGAGTATTGCGACGGCAAGCTCGTTTATCGCAATGTGAGCAAGGAAAAAGACGATTTCTAAAAAAGTGAAGTGCTCTTGCACCAGGGCCATGCGCGCAACACATACCGCACACAGCCCACACCAGCACAGATGCCCCATTGTCATCACGACAACGGGGCATCCTTTTCAATAATTCTACTGTTCGAAGTGTAAATTTGTTCTACCTTATTCCGTATTATAGACGCATCAGCGCGCCATTTTGTTGCAACTTTTTGCAGTTTTTTTTATAAAATCCTTGAAAGTACAGAAAAAAGTACTTATTTTTGCATTCTAAAAAGTTTAACAAGTATGAGAACAACCAACTATACCGATTTGCGTTCAAATCTGAAGCGCCACCTTGATGCTGTGGTTAACGACAATGAGACGCTCATAGTCAACCGTTCAGGAAACAACAGCGTGGTCATCATGAATCTCGACGACTACAATGCGCTCGTCGAGACGCACTACATTCTCAACAATCAGCACCTGATGAACGCCATCGCAGCCGCCGAAGACGAGATAAAATACGGCAAAACCACGCCTCAAAAGCCCAATGAATCGATTGATGACTATCTGAAAAGACTTTCATGTACCGATTAATATTCACCGAAACGGCCAAGGCCCACTATCAGTTCTTCATTAAAAGCGGCAACAAGAAAGTAGTGGATAAAATCAACCGCCTGCTTGCCGACATTGCGCAGCATCCCTACACCGATATTGGCAAGCCCGAAGCCTTGAGATTCTCGCTTTCAGGCAAGTGGTCGCGACGCATCACACATGAGCATCGGCTAGTATATAGCGTGAACGACGACCTTGTCGTCGTCTACATCTTAGCCCTACACGCTCACCACCAGCTCTGAACTGAGCACGACATCACTTCGTTAATATCTTGTGAATAAGTTTAGAGGTGATAATGTTGGGCATAACGGGCAACAGCATTAACTTTGCACCAGAACAAAAAAACCGACACCACTATGGAATTTGAACTCACCAAACAGCAACGGCGCAACAGCCGCCAACGCCCACGGCACGAGAGCGAGATAACCTCGGAATACGGCAAGCAGCAGCCACAGGACCTCGAAATCGAGGAGGTGGTGCTGGGCGCCCTCATGCTCGAAAGAAATGCCTACTCTATCGTGTGCGACATACTCACGCCCGAAAGTTTCTATGATAACGCCAATGCCAAGATCTACGAGGCCATCCAGGCACTGGGTGCCAGCCAGCGCCCCATCGACATGCTCACCGTCACCGAGCAGTTGCGAAACAATGGCACGCTCGACGAGGCGGGAGGCCCCGTGCGCATTTCTGAACTCACCAGCCGCGTGACCAGCGCTGCCAATGTGGAGTATCATGCCCGCATTGTTGCGCAGAAGTATCTGGCGCGCGAACTCATCAGCTTCAGTTCGCAGATTGGCACCCTGGCCTTCGACGAGTCGATCGATGTGTACGACCTCATGCAGGAGGCCGAAGGCAAGCTCTTCGACATTTCCAGGAAGACCCTCAAGCGTGATGCGACGCAAATCGACCCCGTCATCAACGAGGCCATCGCCAAGATTCAGGATGCCGCCAACCGCGACAGCGGACTCAGCGGATTGCAGACCGGTTTCCGTGCCCTGGACAAGATCACATCGGGCTGGCAGAACAGCGACCTAATCATCATCGCCGCCCGCCCCGCCATGGGCAAAACCGCCTTTGTGCTCTCTATGGCCAAGAACATGGCCGTTGATTTCAACATTCCCGTGGCATTTTTCTCGCTCGAGATGTCGAATCTGCAGTTGGTGAACCGTCTCATCAGCAATGTGTGCAACCTCAAGAGCGAAACCATCAAGAGCGGACAGCTCAAGCCAGAGGAATGGGACAACCTCATGACCCGCGTCAAGCGACTCTACACCGCACCACTCTATGTCGACGACACCCCATCGCTCTCCATCTTCGAGCTCCAGACCAAGGCCCGCCGACTCGTGAGCGAGCATGGCGTGAAAATCATCATCATCGACTACCTGCAGCTCATGAATGCCTCGGGCATGAAATATGGCAGCCGCGAACAGGAGGTGAGCACCATTTCGCGCTCGCTCAAGCAACTGGCCAAGGAGCTCAACATCCCCATCATTGCCCTGTCGCAGCTCAACCGCAGCGTGGAGCAGCGTGGCGATGACCGCAACGGCAAGCGGCCGCAACTGAGCGACTTGCGTGAGTCGGGCGCCATCGAGCAGGATGCCGATATCGTGTGCTTCATCCACCGTCCCGAGTACTATACCAAGTCGAGCGAAAATGCCGAGGGTAAAGACATCAGGGGCGTCTCAGAGTTCATCATTGCCAAGCACCGCAGCGGCGCCGTTGACGATGTGCAGCTGCGTTTTGTGGCACAATACGCCCGCTTCGAGAATTGGGACGACAGTCTCATCACCACAAGCAACACGGTGGAATCGAAGATGAACAGCGAAGAACCGACCGATGTTCCGCCTATGCCCGACAGCGCCCCACCCTTCATTGGCGGCGCATCCAGCCAGCCTGCACCCAATGTCGACTTCCTGCAAGGGCCCGGCGAAGAGAGCACGCCCTTCTAAACCCACCCGCTTATTATCACACAATTCATTGGCTACGGAGTTGAGGAGTACAGGAGTGGCCTGAGCCAGAAATATAAACGGGCTTTTAACCAGACACGAATAAAAATCTGATTCATCGGTTTTTAGGCTGAACAGAAGATAATTGAATTAGAGACGGGCATTGTCGGCATAGCTGTAGTAGTTGCCGCCCCGGCAGACGATGATGTGGTCGAGCAGGGTGATGCCCACCGCCTTACATCCGTCCTTGACCTGACGGGTGAGGGCATCGTCCTGCGGACTGGGCTGCAGGGTGTCGGAGGGGTGATTGTGAGCCAGAATCATGCCGTCGGCAAGATGCTCAAGGGCAGTGCGCAAGATGATTTTCACATCGCCCACTGCCATGGCAGTACCGCCCGAACTGACGCGATAGCTGCCCGTGATGCGGCGGCCGCGGTTAAGCAGCAATATCCATATTTCTTCATGTTCGAGATGTTCCATGCGCTGGCGCAGATACTGATAGGCGTCGCGGCTCTCGCGCACCAAGGCATCGTCTTCAAACTTCTCGAGCTGGTAACGGCGCGAGAGTTCGAGGGCGGCCAGCACCTCGATGGCCTTCACTTCGCCTATGCCCTTGTAGCGCATAAGGTCCTTGATGCTGTTACGGGCCACCAGATAGAGTTTGCTGTTGTGGTCACGCAAAATGCGCTGGCACAGGTCCACGACCGACTCGCCCGGCGTGCCGCTGCCAATGATGATGGCAAGCAACTCGGCTGTGGTGAGCGCCTCAAAGCCCTTTTCCTTGGCTTTCTCGCGGGGGCGGTCTTCGGCAGCAAGCTGTTCCTTGAGCGCCCGTGACTGCTGATTCATGGTATTGGTGTCGTCCATCGCTTTCTCATGTTTTATTTGCCTTTGCGCATGGCAATCTCCTCTTCAACATTGCGGCCATGGCCCAGCAGGATTTTCCACACAAACGCCTTGATGAACCCAAAGCCATAGCAGCAAAGCTGCACAAAACTCGTGACCACCGCCAGCGAGGCAATCTTGAGGCTGCGCGTCTTGATCAGGGCACTCACCCACAGCAGCACCACATAGAGCGCCAAGGGCAGAATGCACCACCAGCGCCAGAAGATGGCGAGCAGCACCAGTGCCAGGCAGCCCAACACAAACACAGCGGGCAGGGTGTGCACCAGCTTGAGCGAATCGGGATATAGCAGCTTGAGGGTGATGCGCGACATGCCAAACACATAGGTCTGACGGGCAAACTTCTTGAGGCTGGTGCGGCGCTTGTGGTAAACATAGGCCTCGCGGATGAGCCTGATGTCGAAGCCTGCCTGACGGATGCGGGTGCTCATGTCGATGTCTTCGCTGAACATCTCGCGAAAACCGCCCACACGCTCCCACACCTCGCGGCTGTAACCCATGTTGAACGAGCGGGGCACAAACTTCTCGAGCTGCACCTTGCCGCCCCTGATGCCACCTGTGGTGAGGAAGGAAGTCATCGAGAAGTTGATGGCCTTCTGCACATCGGTGAAATCGTCGCTTGCCGCATCGGGGCCGCCAAAACAGGGCACAAAGCGGGCATTGAGCGCCTCGCGCAAGGTGGCGAAGTAATGGTCGGGAATCACGCAGTCGCTGTCGAAGAAGATGAAATACTCACCAGTGGCACGCTCTATGCCATAGTTGCGGGCTATGCTTCGCCCCTCGTTCTCCTTATAGAAGTAGTGCACATCGATCAACGATTCACAGGCTTTCACCTCGCTCTCGCAAGGCACGGTGGATCCGTCCTCGACGATGAGCACCTCAAAATCGCGGCACGACTGGCGACTCAGGCTCAGCAGCAGGTCACGCACCTCGTCGGGGCGGTTATACACGGGTATAATGACTGAAAAATAAGGCATAGGCGCAACGAGTATATAGTTTTTCATTGCAAATTTATAGAAGTTTCTCGGCTCAACCAACTTTCCTCGGCATTATTTTGGTTATTATTGGAAATCAAGTTATCTTTGCATACTTTTACTAATTAATAAAACTAATAATACTATAATAATATGCGTAAACTTTACATCACTCTTTCGTTGGTGCTGACGACGCTCGTAGCAGTTGCCAATGCCCCTGCCGGCTATTACAAGTCGCTCAATGGCAAGAGCGGACAAGCGCTGAAAGACGCCATTTTCAGCCTCATCAGGCCCCACACCGCTGTCTACTACAGCAGTTTGTGGTACTACTTCAACAGCACCGACTGCATGCCCGATGACCCGACCCGCGTGTGGGACATGTACTCTGATATAGAATATCATTTCAGAGGCTCGAGTTCGGTATCTGGCATGAACAAGGAGCACTCCCTGCCCAAAAGCTGGTGGGGAGGTGGCGATGATATCACCATTTACCCGAGTTACACCGACTTGTATCACCTCTACCCGAGCGATGCCGAGGCCAACACCGCCAAGCTCCACTGGCCGCTGGGCGAGGTCTCGACCATTGCGTTCAATAACGGTGTGACGAAAACCGGTACCCCCAAGACTGGCCAGGGCGGTGGAGCCGCAACCGTGTTTGAACCCGACGACCGCTACAAGGGCGACTTTGCACGCACCTACTTCTATATGGCAACCTGCTATCAGGATTACACCTGGAAGTACACCTTCATGATGAGCAACAACAGTGCCGACTGGAAGACGCTGAACGAGTGGTCGATTGCCCTGCTGCTGCGCTGGGCACGCGAAGACCCCGTGAGCGACAAGGAGAAGAACCGCAACGAAGCCGTGTATCGCGTACAGAACAACCGCAACCCGTTTATCGACAACCCCGAACTCATCGAATACATCTGGGGCGACAAACAAGGCCAGGTGTATAATGGCGACGGTGGTGAAGTGACCGGCGAACCCGAACTCATCACGCCCACCCAAGGCACAGTGCTCGACTTTGGCGAGGTGGCCCTCGGCAAGTCGTTGCAGTACACCGTGTTCATCAAGGGCCAGAACCTGACCCATGACCTGAGCATCCAGATTTACAAGAACGACTACAAGATGTTCTCGTCGAACGTTACCAGCATCGACCGCACAATTGCCAACTCTGAAGAAGGCTATCCGCTGGTAATCACCTACACCCCCACCGAGACAGGCGACCACACTGCCAAGTTGCTCATCAGCGACGGCGGTCTTGTGGGCAGCATAGGCGTGGAACTCATTGCCAAGTGCGATGAACCACCCATGCTCACTGCCATTAATGCCCTGCCTGCCACCGAGATTACCGACAATTCATTTATTGCCAACTGGGAGCCGGCCACGCAAGAAATCGACTACTACCTGCTCAACCGCACCATCTACGACAAGGACAACAACATTGTCTTGAGCGAGTCAATCAATGTGGATGCTGAGGAAACGAGCTACTACATAGGCGACTTTGCACCCGACCAGACACAGACCTACACCGTGCAGACAAGCCGCTTGGGCTACACTTCACCCGAGTCAAATGTCATTACAGTGACTGCAACCGGTGTGAACGACCTGTTTGTCAACAAGCCGCTGGCCATCATCGGCATGGACGGCGCCATCCTCGTCAAGTGCAGCGAGCCGCTGGGCAAGGCCCGCATCTTCAATGCCAACGGCCAGCTCGTGAAGGAAATCAAGATCCTTGAGAACGATGCCATCATCGAACTGCCCCGAGGCGTCTACTTCATGACCACCAGCACAAGCAACAAGGCTTTCAAAGTGATTATCAAATAACACAGTTATCATAAAACAACAAAACTAAAAAACAAACTGAAAAACTATGCCAAAAATTTCACAACGCGGCATTGACATGCCCGCATCGCCCATCAGGAAACTGGCTCCATTTGCTGTGGCAGCCAAGCAGAAAGGCATCAAGGTGTATCACCTCAACATCGGTCAGCCCGATATCGCCACACCTCAAGAGGGTCTGGACGCTCTCAAGAATGTGGATCGCAAGGTGCTCGAGTACTCACCTTCTCAAGGCTACCAGAGCTACCTCGACAAACTCGTGGGCTACTACAACCGTTACAACATCGGCCTGGAGCCCGGCAACATCCTGGTCACTTGCGGTGGCAGCGAGGCCCTGCAGTTTGCCTTCCTCGCCTGCTTCAATCCTGGCGACGAACTCATTGTTCCCGAACCAGTGTATGCCAACTATATGGGCTTTGCCTGTGAGATGGGCGTGAAAGTGCGCACCATCACCACCAAAATCGAGAACGGCTTTGCCCTGCCATCGATCGAGGAGTTTGAGAAACTTATCAACGAGCACACTCGTGCCATCATGATATGCAACCCGAACAACCCCACCGGCCAGCTCTATTCCGATGATGAACTCATGCAGTTGCGCGACCTGGTCAAGAAGCATGACTTGTATCTCATCAGCGATGAGGTTTATCGTGAATTCCGCTACAGCGACAAGCCCTATCTGAGCGCTCTGCACCTCGAGGGCATCGAGGACAACGCCATCGTCATCGACTCGGTGTCGAAGCGTTACAGCGAGTGCGGTATCCGCATCGGCGCTTTCATCACACGCAACAAGCAACTCATGACCACCGTCATGAAATTTGCTCAGGCCCGTCTTAGCCCCCCATTGATTGGTCAGGTTGTGGCCGAGGCTTCGCTCGCCGCACCTCAGGCTTACCATCAGGGCGTGTATGACGAGTACATCTCCCGCCGCGACTGCCTGGTTGAGGGTTTGAACAAGATTCCTGGAGTCTTTGCCCCAATGCCCACCGGAGCATTCTATGCTATGGTGAAGCTGCCGGTTCAAGACTGCGACGACTTCTGCCGCTGGTGCCTTGAGGAGTTCAACTACGAGGGCGAAACCGTGATGATGGCTCCTGCCACCGGTTTCTATGCAACTCCCGGACTCGGCAAGAACGAGGTGCGCATGGCCTATGTGCTCAAGAAAGAAGACCTGGAGCGCGCGCTCGTTGTGCTCGAAAAGGCACTTGAGGCCTACAATGCCCGCAAATAAACCCATCCTATAACCGATGTGCCAAAAGTGAAATTTCTTTTGGCACATCTTTTTTACAATTGCCACACCCCTCATGTTGCACAACAACACCAAATCTAAAAACATGCCGCTGGTCATTTATGCGGTGCTGCTGATTATTGCCATTGTGGCGATGATCGCACTCAAGCGGTGTGGCAACACGCAGTTTGGCAGCAAGGCCGAGCCACATCAAAGCGGTGGCGATACCATCGATGTGGCCATCGAGTACTCCCCTATCTCCTACTACACCTACGCCGACACGCTCGGAGGATTCGAGTACGACCTGCTGCGTCTTATCGCATCGCAGCAGCAACAGCCAGTCAAGTTCCACCCCATCGTCACCTTGCAGAAGGCGCTCGACGGGCTCAAGAAAGGCGAATACGACTTGCTGGTGGCACAATTCCCTGTCACAGTCAGCAACAAGCAGCAGTTCCTGTTCACCGACCCGGTGTACCTTGACCGGCAGGTGCTGGTGCAACGCAAAGACCCTGAAACGGGCAAGGCCAAGGTTAATTCGCAGCTCGACCTTGCTGGATGCACTTTGCACATCGTTAAAGGCTCTCCCATGAAGGAGCGCATCGAGGGGCTTAGCCGGGAGATAGGCGGCGACATTCACATCGTTGTTGACGACATTTACGGTCCCGAACAGCTGTTCCTGCAAGTGGCAACAGGCGAGATCGAGTATGCAGTGATCAACGAGAGCATAGCGGCAAGCCTGGTCAAGGACTACAGCAAGGAAGTGGATGTGGCAACCGCCATCAGTTTCTCGCAATTCCAGTCGTGGGTTCTCAACAAGAACGACTCTACCCTTTGCGACAAACTCAACATGTGGCTGAAACAAGCCCAGGAGTTGCCGCAATACGGTTCGCTTGTTTCCAGGTATTTCCCTGATGACAAGCAACAACCTTAGATATGTTTTTTATCAACTACCAAAAGTTCAATTATATGAAAACAGTTATCACCACTTTTTCAGTCGTTGCTTTCATGATTGCAGCACTGTCGTGCGGCACACCGAAAGCAGCACAGGAGGTCATTACTGAACCCAAGCTCGACGAAACGCAAATCGAGAAGTTCGTCACCTCGCTCGAACAGCCCGACTACTCTTTCAGGGAGGCTCTTTTCATTGAAGGTACCGACTACTTCTTGAAACAGATGCCAAAGCTCTCACTTGGCCAGCTCGAAGACTTTTTGGAAATAGTCAATAGCATGAACAGGCGAAACAACTCCACACTGCAAATGAAAGAGGATGTTGCCGCCTCGATGAAAGGCGGCTTTGAAGCAGCCGTCAACAAGTACAGCTCAAAGCCCGATGCTGTGTTCAAGAACATAGCAGATAGAAATGAATATGCCCAAAAGCTTGCGCTCCTCCAGTCAATGCTCACCAGCAGCATCGAGAAAAAGCGCGACCAGGTGTTCGAGATACCCAAGGGCGACCTCATCTACTATGAAGAGCGCACCTTTGGCGGCATGTTGCCTGGCACTACCTATTGCCTCGAAAAAAAGAATGATGGCAAGACCTATCTCACCTCTACCCTCGGCTGGAGGGGCGACACCACCATCGTGGTGCCCAACGGCACTCTTGAGCATGTGCAGAAGCTCTTTATCGATGGCAAGGCCTACGAAGTGGCACCGCTCTATATGACTCCCTTCCGCGTGTTCGATGCTCCGTCGTGGTCGATGGATGCCAAGTTCTCGAGTGGCGAGAGAATCTCGTCGAACGGACAGCAAGCGCGATCGGGCATCAAGGCTTTCGACATCATTGAAGACTACCTGAGGGAACTCGCCCCCAAACCCAAAGAAACCGACCTCTATCGATAATCACACGCTGAATGAAACCAGTTGGTAACAGAATCAGGTACATCGACGCCATGCGCGGCACCACCATGCTCATGGTGGTCTATGGCCATGTCATGTTCTATGGTTTAGGCACGAGCGATGTCATTTCACGCTTTTTCGCATCGTTCCGCATGCCCACCTTCTTCTTCATCAGTGGTTACATTGCCTATAAGGCCGTTGAAAAGTGGAATGCCACATTCTTCAGGGCCCGACTCAAGAAGAAGGCGATGGTGCAAATCATCCCCACCGTTGTCTTCTTCGTTGCCTACTCGCTCGTAAACCTGCGAAGCCCCATCGACGATTATGCCGCCGACGGCTTCGGCTTTTTCTGGTTTACCATTGCCCTGTTTGAGATGTTCTGCATCTACTTCACCCTGTCAAGGTTGGGCAATGTCACACGACCATGGGTGACCTATTTGGGGCTTATTGCCTTTGCCATAGCGGGCATCATCTACACCTATTGCTTCGAGTGGGACAAGCCCGACTACTACCAGTTGAGGCACACTGCCGACTTTTTCCAGTTCTTTGTTCTTGGAATCTTCTGCCGCATGGGCGGGCAGCGCTTTCATGATTTCATCGACCGCCGACCTGTGCGCTGGGGCATCATTGCCCTGTTTGCGGCCATGGCGGCAGCAGCGGCACTGAGCAACTTCCGCGGCGAAGACAACAGCACATTTCAGGCCATTTGGCACAGCGAGTTCATGAATGTTGCACGAGGCTATGTGGGCGTGTTTGCCGTCTACACCATTTTCCGCTCGACGGCAACCTTCTTCGACCGCACCACCACAGTGCCCAACTTGTTCTCGTTTATTGGCAGGCGCACGCTCGACATCTATCTGCTGCACTACTTCTTCTTGCCCGACCTCTCCACCACGCTGGCTCCCTGGCTGCAGACACATGGCAACACGCTCATCACCTTTGTCGTCTCGGTGGCCATTGCCATTGTCATCACTGCACTTTGCCTGCTCACCAGCCGCATCATCCGCCTCAGCCCATTCCTGGCGCGCCACCTCTTCGGTGCCAACCCCAACAACCCATAATCCTCAACCTCTCTCTGAAATCTCAAAGAACTGATAACTGACAACTGATAACTGATAACTGATAACTTGCATCTGACAACTAAAAGGGAGCGTCCCCATCGTGGAGCGCTCCCTTGCTTAATTGCGGCGACACTAATGAGCGTCGTCAGGGTTTCTTAGAAGATGCGTTTTGCAGCGCTGGTCGAACCGTCGCTGTAGCGGGTCACCACAATGTTCACGCCCTCAAACGGACGCTCGCTGCTCAAGCCAGTCACATTGTAGTAAGTAACACCCACCACCTGTTTGGCAGCAATATCGGTCACTGCCGTGATCACACTGCTTGAGATATTGAGCGGGTATACCATATAGCCAATATCTCGTAATTCTTGCTTGCGAATGATAGCCAAGAAGTTATAGGCCGTATTATCGGCGGGAACAAAAGTAGGGTCGTTATTCAACTCCATATCGATGCGGAACTTACCCTGAAATCCGTGTTTGTCGCCATGAAGCACCATCTTTTGCTCAGTATTATTCCACATTGCCCACACGACATTCGCAAGCTCTTGAGGCTTGGGTTTGACGAAGAAATAGTTATGTTGCACACCGGCTACTGCCCCCTGTTGCGAGCCAAAGAAACTGGCTGGGCAGTAGTAGTTTGCATTGTAGTTGACTGCTTCATCAGCATCAATGATGTCAGCCAGTTGGAGTTTGACACCTGTCATGGTGGGGCTCAACTTGTTAGAGAATGTACCTTTAATGGCGTTAGCATTGACATAGTATCCAATAGATTGAGTGACATCATAGTTATCGGTACCTGTCAGTTGCACTTCAAGCCAGTTGCTCTGATCGTATTCATTTTGTGGCACTTGGTTCGGCGGCATTGCAGACCCTGTTTCACTACCAATCAAGTAGAGTTGCTCACCGTTGTATATATCTTTACAAATTGACTTGTTGTTATCCTTCAGCCAAATGCTATTGCCTTTCGAGTACACGATAAGCAGTGAGTCCTTGATGCAGTAAGGCCTACCTTTTACACCGTCGGCGCACAGTTGGGCGAGGGTGACGGTCTCAATGGGAAGCACCACTTCGTTTGCCACGCTCAGGTAGGCCTCGTTGCCGTTAACTGTGTTCAACGCGTTGCCGCCGAAGGCGAGCTGGCCATCAGCATTCTTATATAAACCCTTGCAATTAGCCACAGGAGCAGCCTGATTGGGGAAGTATTTTTCGCTATGCTTCAGCAGGTTGCCGCTGGGCACCGCACCGTTGGCAGCGTTAGTCAAGGTGGGCACCATGCGGTTCTCAAGCACATCCGAGCTCTTGGTCTCGATAATCACAGGTGTGCCAGCAGGGATAATGTTGCCAGAGATGGCCTCCATCTCAAATGTGCCGGCTGTCTCATCAACACTCTTGACAATGTAAGGAGTCATCTGCTCAGGATTGAACAAAATGTTCCATGAAGTGCGCAGCGTGGTGTAATACTTGCCATCCACCTCAACCAGCTTGTTTGGATCCAGCGAGAAATAATTCTCCTTGGTCTCCAAATCCTTATCAACACATTCAATATACCACTGAGATTCAGGGCGTTCTCCCATCGTAATTTTAGGAGTTCCGTTATCGTCAGTAAACCTGAAGCCTCCTTCGTTTGCCGTTGCAAAAGCCCATGTGTTAGTATAAGTTTTTGCATCAAATGGCATTCTCAAGAACACACCTCCTGTACTACTGGTCGGGTCGTCTGGGTCAAAATCATAGTATCTACTGGCTTTTGCTCCTTGAACAAAATAGTCGTAGTAATAACGCGTATCATTTGGAATGCGTGCATAATAAATATCAACTATTGAACCAGCCTCATACATTACATTATTCAAGTCATTAGTGTTTAATTCAAGTGATGTGATTGGTCCTCCCGAAACTAATGTTGAAGTATTTCCATCATCACTAATTGCATTTAGGTAGTTTTTTGTCACAAAGTTCCTAATGCGATGGAAATTATAACCATTCTCAAAAACCGCTGTATAAATGATAGTTTCATCTGCATTGTTGGCTTCATTAGTAACAGTAAAAGTATACGGATTCTCGCGACTGATTATTTCTCCGTTTACTTCCCATCCAAGGAATTTTGTATCATAATCAATACAATATGCCTTTATAGTGACTACATCATCTTTTTTGTTATCATATTTTGAACATATCGCACGGCCAATATTAGTATTATTTGATTTGACAGCTATCGATGCCAATACAGGTTCAAACACAGCATAGTAATTAAATATGTTTGAGTATGTGCCATATTGTTCTATTAATGCATTATGAGATGCTGCATGGTTTTTATCGTCAGCCCCTTTTTCTCCATAAAAGCATCTTAAAGTAGCATTACAAGCTACAGTTGCTTTGCCATCATTTTGTTCAGTTTCTGATGCACTTATAATTGAACCATCTTCATTTGTCCAATAAAGGAATTTGAAGCCAGCATTAGGAATTGCATGAAGTGTAGCATCAAGTGAAAAAGATTGTACATCAGAACTAGAACTGGGATGTGTGTGTGCATATTCATGGTCTTCTTTTTCAGCACTATTACATGACAATTTTGCATAAACAGTTCCAGTTTCAGGATTGTCATATACAAGACCATCTGCAGTCTTTACCCTTGCCTTTACATATACATCAAAATTGAACCAAGAGTAATTCTCTGCCCAAGCATCTTGGTCGGCAAAGGCAAAGAGCATCAGTAACAGCAGAATTTTAAAATTCTTCAATTTAAACATCACTTTTAGTTTTATTGTTATTTCGTTTCTTATTATTTAAAGCGGCAGTAGCGGATTGCCGCTTGCCGTCGATATAATTATACAAGCATCTTACTGCAAGAGTTGCAGTAATCAGCTGATGTGTAAGGTCAAACTGCTCGCTCAGGGGTGTGGCCAAAATGAAAAGCACGAGCACCACCGTGTAGAACAAATAAACCTTATAGAATCCCTTGCGTTTGCGCCATAACAGCCAAATGATTAATGGCAGCGGATTGAACGGAATCAAGTACCAGTTCCAATGAGTGCCAAAGAGTCCCGACACAAAACTGGTGTAAATAAGTACAAAACCAGCAAGGGTCACCAAGGCCATTAGCAGTACATCAAGCACATGCCCAAGCCTATGTAGTTTCCATTTAAACTGCGCTAAAGTGATCAACACTACAAGTAGCAGAAGTATGCCAAAGACCAGCGTGGGAGTAACAGGCGATGCTTTTACATTATTCTTAAGAGGAAAAATAATTTTCTCGCCACTAACCATTGGACGGCGATTGCCAGCAGTATCAACAATCTCAGCCTTTTTAATGGCTTTTGCCAATAATGCAGGTGCCGCTCTCTGCTCTTGCTCCCAATAAATATCACTCTCTGTTCCGCCTAATGTGATACTAATAAACTCTAGCCAAGGAGAAGATATAGTCATTAACCTGAACACCTTGCCATTGTTCATTTTAAATTCTTCTGGCCAACCATTGAAGTCGATACTTTCATCAACCATCACATCTTCTATCGCCATTAGCGAAACCGATGAACAGTTATTCTGCAGAAGATTGAAATGGCGAAAATTCTCATCCACATAGTCATTGTCAAGCAATCGCCAGAGTTCTTGTTCCTCATGGGTTGTGAGGTTAAGAATGTATTGCTTCACCTCGCGCCCTTCTTTCTTAAATTCTGCTAAAAACTTAGCCGTTGGCACTGCCATCATGTGTGCATCGGTTTTACCCACAAAAAACTTAATAAAACCTCCCATATCTGCTTCTTGCTCAAAACTAAAGCAATAGTCCAGATTGTGCACAGGGCATTCCATGCGTATTGCACTATGCCCATAAGTTGAATAGATGGCTTCGCCTGGCGAAGCGATGAGCAGGCTTGCGGTGACGAAGTTGCTGCTGTCGGGGAGCAGTGGGCCGCCGTTAGTCCATGGAATTTTGTCTTGGGCATGGACGGCGGCGCTTGTGGCAAGCACAAAGCCTGCCACAAGTGCTGTTATCCATATTTTCAAAGCATTACCTGCCATTCGCTTAATTAGCCGTTCGCATCAGCCTAATTGTGCATTGTACATTGTGCATTACACATTGTGCATTGTGCATTGTACATTGTGCATTGTGCATTATGAATTATGCATTAATAAACCACCTTCTTGCCGTTCTGGATATAGATGCCACGACCGGGGTTGGTCACCTTGCGACCCATCAGGTCGTAGATGGTGTTGTCGCCGTTCTGCTCGCTGGCTTTGACAGTTTCAATGCCCGTTACAACGGTCTTGTTCACCCATGCCTTGTTGGCAGGCATAAAGTCGAGCGAAGCATTCACATCAAACTTCAAGCCATTTTGCAACATGAGCATTTCGCTCTTGTCGTTCATCGTGTCATCGTCATAATAGGTGCCCATAAACTTCGTTGTGTAGGCTCCCAGCACGGGTGCGGGTTGAACGGTGGGATCGATGGGCATGATCATGTTATTCCCGTCATCGTTGGTTTCCATTTCCAGCAGCACTGGAGTGCCAGCAGGAATCACATCCATGTCGATGGGTTCCAGCTCGGGAACACCAGCCTCGCTAACCATCTTCACATGATAAGCAGCCAGGCTACCCACAAGTTCGTAGGGGAATGCAGTGTAGAGTGTAGTGTAATACTTGCCGTTTGCCTCAACCTCGGCAGCAGGTGCCAGATAGTTGTCGTGGGTGTCGATCATCTCCATTTTCCACTTGCCGTCGTCGCCATACAGCAGATAGCCCTCGTCGCCCGTGATGGTGATACCACCCTGGTCGCTGTGAACGAAGTAGATGGCAGCGCGGTCCTTAATGAGGTCGCTGTGGCTGGTGAGAGCAGCCACAATCTCGCTGTCTTCGCCCAGGGCCTGAGTTGCAGCAGCAATCACTGCGGCAGCGTCAACACCCTCGTCGGGAAGCTGCAACTTGAGTGCATAAGCGTCATAGACAAACTTCTGGGCAGTTGTATTGGTGGGACACAGCGCCAGGTAAGAGCCTTCAATTGCACCGGCAAGGGGGCCAAGGTCAAACTCTTGCACTTTAAGGTTATTCACCTTAATGCCATCGACTGTGAGGTAAAAAACTGCGCTGGCATCGTTGTGAGGCGAAGCCAGGTCGACGGTGCTCCTGAGTGAGTGCACACGTCGCAGATAGGGAGCCTCGCTGGTGGCAGAGGCGGTCTTCACAAAGCAATAGCCACCCTGCAGGTCCTCACGATGCATGAGGAACTTGATGTCGGTACCCTCGGGGGTTCCGGCCTGCAGACGATAGCCAAAGCTGCCGTCGTAGTCAATACCCATGTAATGGCGGTTGCCGGGATGCATGTGCGTGATGTAGTAGTTCACTGCCGTCTGTCCACCAGCAGCCTCAAGAATAATGTCGCGTATCTCTTCCCAATCCTCAATATCGGGAACATCTACGCACAGATAAACCGAGCCGTCGGCATCGCCAGTGGGCACCAGGTGTAGCTGGAACATCTCCTCAAGGAACCAGGTAGGCTTGTTGTTATTGTCCAGCACTTCCTCAATGAGGCCCTTGATGAACTCAAGCGTCTCGATCATGTCGCCACCGTCACCACTCAGGTTGGTGAGCAGCGCTTCTCCGTTTTCGTCACGCTCGCCGTACCACACCAGCAGCGGGCTGGCTTCGTCGATGGTCTGAGCTGTGATGTCAGCCAAATAATTGTGCTGCAACGTCACATAGGTTCCAGAATACACATTCTGAATTTTGTACACTCCCTGATCAGGGAGCTTTGTAATGGCGCTTGCGCTCAATACTACAAGCGCGGCCAAAAGCAGTAAAAACTTTCTCATGGTGTAAAATCTATTTTTATTAACTTATTAAAATCTGTGTGTTTTTTTTAATTTTGCACATTAATCCAAAATTAATAGCAAAATTACTATTACTTTAGTATTTGTGTATGAAATCACTATTAAATTTAGTTAAATTCATCTACAAATTTAATAGTATACAAATAGATAGCACTTTTTAATAAAAATACAAAAAAGGGACCGACGCACACTCGCGCCAGCCCCTTCACATGTCAATTGCTCGTATTGATATAATCAGAATTAAATTCCTTTGAACTTGATGCGGTTGCCCTCGAGCGACTCCACAATGGCGAGCGACTCGATGCGGGTCACACCGGCACGCTTGAGTGCTTCGCGCCCGTGCTGGAACTCCTTCTCGATGATAAAGCCCATGCCCTCGACAGTGGCACCTGCCTGACGGCACAAGTCCACAATGCCACAGCCGGCATTGCCAAAAGCAAGGAAGTCGTCGACAAACAGCACATGATCCTTCTCGGTGAGATAATCCTTGCTCACCACCAATGCCGAATCTTCATTCTTGGTAAAGGAGTGGACCACCGTCTGATACATGTCGCTCATGGTCGACGGTTTGCGCTTCTTGGCAAAAACAACAGGCAGTTCCATCAGGTAGCCGAGCATCACAGCCGGTGCAATGCCCGATGCCTCGACGGTGAGAATCTTGTTAATCTTCAGGTCGGCAAAACGCTTGATGAATTCAATCGACACCTGCTTCATGAGGTAGGGGTCAATTTGATGATTGATGAAAACATCAACCTTCAGCACTCCGCCGTCAAGGCACACGCCCTCCTGTAGAATCCTATTGTTCAGAAGCTTAAATGTTTTGATCTGTTTTATCGATTCTTCCATTTTGCTCAATATTGAATGTTGCTAAATCGTCTTTTCGATGCTCCACATGAAGGCGCGCAATCCCAATTTGGGCGTTGCCACATCCATCTCGTGCAGTTTGTCGAGCACCAGCTCGGCCTTATTGTCCTCTACCATGGTCATGATCGACGACGCCATCGAGGGCCACGCATGCGTGCCATAGTGCGGTTCGCCTGTGCTGGAGCCCCTACCCTGCACCTCTTGCCAGGCCGTGAAGCCGCGGCAACCTGCACGCAGGAGCATGTCGGTTATTCGTTCGTAGTAGGCCTGGTCAAAGGCTATAAATATTGCTTTCATAAGTTATTGTCTAGTTTTTAATTGTTCTTTGATTTACTCGCCTTTTTCGCTTTCTTACGCATATTCTTGCGTTTGCGTTTCATGCCGTTATAAGCAAAGATGGTATACATCGTGGGCACGAACAGCAGCGTGAGGATGGTCGAGAACGTCAGACCGCCAATCACGGCCGTACCCATGGGTCGCCACATCTCGGCACCCTCGCCGGTTCCCACAGCCATAGGCACCATACCCAGAATAGTGGTGAGCGAGGTCATGAGCACCGGGCGCAGACGCGAACGGCCACCATGAATCACCGAACGGCGCACACTCATGCCGCGCTCACGGTTCAGTGTAATGTAGTCGATGAGCACAATACCGTTTTTCACCACAATACCGATAAGCATGATACCGCCAATCATTGACATGATGTTGAGGTTTGTGCCTGTCATCCACAGGATGAGCACCACACCCGAGAACGCAAACATAATCGACGACATGATGATGCCGGGATAGGTGAACGACTCGAACTGCGATGCCATCACAATGTACACAAGAATGATGATGAGCATACCGAGCATACCCAGGTCGCGGAACGAGTCTTGCTGGTCCTCATACGAACCGCTCAGCGTGATGGTCACACCCGACGGCATATCCATCTTGTCTATCATGGGCTGAGCCTCGGCTATAATCTCGCTCATGGGGCGATCCTGAACTACCGTCGACACAGTGATGATGCGCTCACGGTCCTTGCGTTCAATGGTGGGGGGTGTGAAGCGCTCCACAACGGTGCCCACTTCCTTCAAACGAATGCCCTGCCCCATGGCATTGAAGAGCAGGATGTTCTCAATATCTGTTATCGACTGGCGATGAGCCGGATCATACATCACCTTGATGTCATACTCGTCACCATCTTCACGGAAGTAGCTGGCCGTTGTACCATTGATGCGACTGCGCAACGCATTGGCCGCCGTGCTCAGGTTCAAGCCATAGATGGCCAGTTTCTCGCGGTCGAAGTCAACCTGATACTCCGGTTGATAGTCGCTTCGGCTGATGTTGATATCGGCTGCGCCCTTCACATTCTCGAGCAAGCGCTTGAGTCGCTGTGCCACGCTATCGGTCTTCTCAAAGTCATAACCATAAATTTCATAGCTCAATATCGACTGGCCGCTCATGCTGCCGCCGCGCATACCGCCCACATTCACCAGGCTCTTCTTGAGCTCGGGATAATGCTTCAGGTCTTCGCGCATGCCAGCGGCAATCTCGGTGATGGAGCGAGAGCGTTCAGACGGGTCAACGAGGCGTATGTTCATCGAGATAATATGAGAGCCATTGTTCTGCATCGACGCAAATGTGTTGTCGCTGCTTGCCTGACCCACCGTGTAGTTGAACACCTTGATTTCAGGATATTTCTTGCGCCACTCTTCATAGAGGCGTTCGCTCACGTCCTTGGCTATCTCTACTCGTGTGCCGATGGGCAACTCAAGCGACACACCCAAACGGCTATTGTCGCTCGTCGGGAAAAACTCGCTACCCACAAACTTCATCAGCAACATTGACCCGATAAAGATACCCAGCACCACCAGCGAAGTTATCCAGCGATGACGCACGCAGTGCTTGAGCAACCAGGCATAACCGTCGTCAAGCTTGTCCAGAGCCTTCTCAATGGGAGCATACAGACGCTGGAACAGCTTGCCCTTCTTGGGATTGAGACGAAGCATGCGACTACAAAGCATGGGGGTGAGAGACAAGGCACAAGTTGTTGAAATAATCATCATGATTGTCACCATCCAACCCAGCTGGCGGAACAGCACACCGGTCATACCGGTCACAAGTGTCAGCGGGAAGAACACCGCGATGAGTGTGAGCGTCGAGGCGATAACCGAGATGGCTACCTCGTTGGTGCCATGCACTGCACCCTGCTTTGGTTCGGCCCCTCGCTCAATGTGGGTTGTGACGTTTTCAAGCACCACAATGGCGTCGTCCACCACCATACCAATTGAGATGGACAATGCCGAGAGTGACACAATGTTTAGCGTGTTGCCGGTTGCATACAGGTAGATGAACGATGCAATCAACGACAACGGGATGGTTATCACGATGATAATCGTTGCGCGCCACCTGCCCAGGAATACAAACACCACAATCACCACAAAGAGCAGTGCATAGAGCACCGTCTCAACCAGCGAGGCAATGGTGTTGCGAATGTTGTCCGATGTGTCTACGATGTAGTCCAGATGTATGTCGCTGGGCAAGTTCTTCTGGATGCTCGGCAAGATTTTCTTGATTTTGTTTGAAATCTCAACCGAGTTGGCGCCACTCTGTTTCTGCACAATGATCATGGCGCCCTTCACGCCATTGTTATACGTCTCTTGGGCCCGTTCCTCGAGCGAGTCGTCGATGCGGGCCACATCGCTCAAGTGTACCACACCGCCATTGCTGGCTCCCACGACCAGGCTGGCCAGTTCCTGCGGATCCTTGTACTCACCCTGCACGCGCAGCGCGTAAGTCTCTGAACCAATGTCGAATGTACCACCGGGGATGTTGCGGTTCTCAGCCCCGATGAGCGACGCAATGGTCTCCACACTCAAGTTGTAGGCCTCAAGGCGATTGGGATCGAGATACACATGAATCTCACGCTTGGGCGCACCAGCGATTGACACCGAACCCACACCGTCGACTCGCGCCAGCGTGTTGGCCACATTCTCGTCTAGAATCTTGTAGAGGCCGGGCATGCTCTCTTCGGCCTGAGCCGAGAGCAGCACAATCGGGATCATGTCGGCACTGAACTTGAAGATGACCGGCGTCTGCGAGTCATCGGGCAGGAAGTTTGAAATCATGTCGAGTTTGTCACGCACATCGTTGGTCAGAGCATCGATGTCGTAACCATATTCAAACTCAAGCGTAATGATGGAGATGTTCTCCTTTGAATTAGATGTGATATGTTTCAAGTGCTCAACCGAGTTGAGTGTATTCTCGAGCGGTCGGGTCACATTTTGCTCAATATCTTGCGCACTGGCTCCCTGATAGGTCGTCATCACCATGATGGTGTTGGTGTCAATGTCGGGATACAGGTCGATGGGCAATTTTTGCAGCGAAAACAAACCGAGAATCACCACGGCTATGAACACGAGCGTGGTGGTTACCGGACGTTTAACTGCGCTGGAATATAAACTCATAATAGATTGACTGTATTTATCTGTATTTTTTAGTTTATTGTTTTCTCTTGAAACAGGTTTCAGTCGGTTATTCCACCTGAACCTTTGCGCCATCGGTAAGACGCGACTGGCCCGATGTCACAACCCTCATGCCGGGCGACACTCCACCCACAACCTCGTAGCGGTTCTCTAAGCGACGACCCAGTTCTACCTCGCGGAACTTCACGGTTCCGTTCGACTCCAGCGTGTAAACATAGCGCAAGCCACTGCCCGTCTGCTTCTGGATGGCACGGTCGCTCAACACCACACTGCGGTGCGAACCGAAGTTGAAAATCACACGGGCAAACATGCCTGAGTGCACCTTGTTGTCACGGTTGTTAATCGTCACCTCCACCTGGAACGTGCGATTGTTGGGGTCGATGGTGGGGTGCACAAGATAAACCTGACCTGAGAAACTCTCGTTCTCATAGGTGTCGAAGCGCACATTCACGGGCATGCCTTTCTTCACCTTGGGGAAGTCGCTCTCGTTCACGTTCACAATCACCTTGAGCGGCTGCTGCTGCTCGATGACCAGGATGGGCAAGCCTGCGGGTAAATCGCCGTTGTCATAGTTGCGAGCCGTCACCACACCGCTGATGGGACTGGTGAGCACCGTGTTCTCCTGCATGTTGCGCAGCGAGCGGTTGCTGGCATCGATGGCACGGGACTGAGCATCATACTGAGCTTGCAACTGGTCAACCACTTGCTGGGTGCCGCCGCCAATCTTCACCAGTTCCTTGGCACGCTCCAGGTCACGCTTTTGATTGGCAAGGGCAATGCGCTGCTGGTCGATGGCCATACGCTGCTGGTCAATGCTCACATCGTCAAGTATCACCACCGACTGGCCGGCTCCCACGCGACTGCCCACATCAACCAGAATCCGCTTGATGCGGTTTCCCGTTGCCGATGAGATGTTGTTGGTCTTGAACGCTTCGACCGTAGCAGTGTACTCGCTCACGGCATCCACTGTAGCGTCGCTCACGGTTTCAACTTTCACAATGGGCAATTCGTCTTTCATGCCGGCGCCCTTCTTGTCGTCCTTCTTTCCAGTACACGAAGTGAGCACTGCGACCGACATTGCCACATAGAGGAATGATTTGATTGTTGTCTTCATTTTTGTGTATTGTTGTTTGTTATTATTTGCTTGTTATGTATTGATTCAGCGGTGCATTGCCCAGCACATGTTCCAGATTGCTCTCGGCAATGAGGAAGTTGTAGATGGCCTGGTAATAGGCAAGACGGGCCGACATCAGAGCGTCCTCGGTGTCGCGCAGCTGAATGAAGGTGCCCGAACCTATCTTGAAACTCTGCTGCATGATCTCGTTGGCTTTTGCGGCCTGACGCACACCGCCCTCGTTCGATTCAATCTGCTTCAGGCTCTTGCTGATGCTGTTGAGCTCGTTCTGCACCTGCACATGAAGCGAACGCTCCAGATTCTCGCGCTGCCACTTCATCTCGCGCACGGCAATCTCGGCCTGTTTCTGGCGATAGTAGCGACGGCCACCCTGGAACAGGGGTATGGCGAGTGTCAGACCCACCGACGACGACTTGCTCCACATGAAGTTCTTGAAGGGACTGCCGTTCGACATCGAGCTCCACATCAGGTTGGCGCTGCCCGTAAGCGTTGGCCACCACGATGCCTTCTGCACCTCGAGTGCCTTTTGCAGATAGTCGGTCTGCAGGTCGAGCGACTTCATCGCCGTGTTGTTCACCAGCGAGGTGTCGACCAGTGCATGCTCATACATGTTGCCCTTGAAGTCGTCGAGCGTCTGGCTCGGTGTAATGTTCAGTCTTGCATCCATGCCCATGAGCAGCTTCAACTGCAGTTTCAGTTGATTAATCGAGTTCTCAGCCTCCAGTATCGAGGGCTCCAAGTTGGTCACCGCCACATTAGCGCGAAGCATGTCATATTCCGATGCCGTTCCCAGCTCAAATTTCTTGGCAAAGATG
>CACXLJ010000029.1 GCA_902768435.1 uncultured Bacteroidales bacterium
GCGACCGATGTGGTGGTGCTCTTCTTCGTGAATGTGGGTTCGCGGCCGCAGGACGAGTCGCACGACTACGGGCACGGGAAATATGAGACGATAGCGTCGTTTGTGATAGGACTGGCGCTGGTGGCTGCCGCCACGGGCATCGTGGTGTCGGGCGGCGTGAAACTGGCCAACTGGATTGGCGGCGAGACGCTGGTGGTGCCTGAGCGCATTGCGCTGTGGGCGGCGCTGGTGTCGATTGTGGTGAAGGAGCTGCTCTACCAGTACACGGTGCGGGTGGGCCGCAAGGAGAACTCGCAGGCAGTAATCTCAAATGCGTGGCATCACCGGAGCGACGCGCTGTCGTCGGTGGGTGCCGCGATAGGCATTGGTGGCGCCATTGTGCTGGGCGAACGCTGGGCGGTGCTCGACCCCATTGCCTCGATAGTAGTGGGCCTGATGCTGGCCCGAGTGGCTGTGAAGCTGCTGAAAAACAGCATCGACGAACTCACCGAGGGTTCGCTGCCTGCCGAGACCGAGAAGGAGATTGAGAAACTCATCGAGAGCGAGCCTGGGGTGTGCGAACCGCACAACCTGCGCACGCGGCGCATAGGCAACCACATCGCTATTGAGGTACATGTGCGCATGGATGGTAGTGTGACGCTGGAGCAGTCGCACCGCTGTGCCACTGACATTGAGCTCAAACTGAAGGAGCGGTTTGGCGGCGAGACCCATGTGACGGTGCACATGGAGCCCACGAAACCCGCTGCCCAGTGAGGCTGCTGTCGCACTTCTCTACGGAGTGGAGGAGTTTAGGAGTGGACTGCGTCGCAAAACTATAAAACTGCGGATTAATCTGATTATACGGATTATTGAACGGCGGTGCCCTGAGGTCCAAAATATTCTCTAACAAAGTGGTGGCATACAGTTTCACTACGATGATTTTGCAAATCGGGTAATGCATTCACATAGTTGAAAAAAAGTGATAAACGAGCATATTATACTATAAATAACACTTTTTTTTAATGATAATTAATTTATATTTTGTAAATTTGCAGCCTGCACTATAGTGTGGTGAAAAATGTGCTGCCGATTTTGGGACGCACAACCCTACAGGTGCAGGTGGTTTATAAAAACAATTTAGACTATCATAAACTATGAAATTGTTACAAGAAAAGTTGGCACGATATGACGAGCCACAGAAGGCGAAAGCAGCGGGCATCTACCCCTACTTTCGCGCGATAGAGAGCGAGCAGGACACCGAGGTGCTCATCAACGGCAAGAAGGTGCTGATGTTTGGCTCCAACTGCTATTCGGGCCTTGTCAATGACCAGCGCATCAAGGATGCCGCCATTGAGGCGACCCGTAAATATGGCACAGGCTGCGCCGGTTCACCGTTCCTGAACGGCACGCTCGACATCCACAAGAACCTGGAGAAGCGCCTGGCCGAATATGAGGGAAAAGAAGACGCGATGATATACAGCACCGGCTTCGGTGTGAACCTGGGTGTGGTGTCGGCTCTGACGGGCCGCGAGGACTACATCTTGTGGGACGAGCAAGACCATGCCTCGATTATCGAGGGCCGTCGCCTGTCGTTCTCTAACTCGCTCAAGTACAGGCACAACGATATGGAATCGCTCGAAAAGCAACTGCAGAAGTGCGAGCCTGACCGCGTGAAACTGATTGTGACCGACGGCGTGTTCTCGATGGAAGGCGATGTGTGCAAGCTGCCCGACATTGTGGACCTGGCCCGCAAGTATAACGCTAGTGTGATGGTCGACGAGGCCCACGGCATTGGCGTGTTTGGCAAGGGTGGCCGCGGTGTGTGCGACCACTTCGGCCTGACCGATGAGGTTGACCTGATTATGGGCACTTTCAGCAAGTCGTTTGCCTCGCTGGGTGGTTTCATCGCTACCGACAAGGTGATTACCAACTACTTGCGTCACCACTCGCGCTCCTACATCTTTACCGCCAGCATCACGCCCGCCTCGACGGCGGCTGTGAACACGGCTCTCGACATCATGCTCAACGAACCCGAGCGTCAGGAGCACCTGTGGGAAATCACCCGCTATGCATTGCGTGGTTTCAAGGAGATGGGCTGCGAGATTGGCAACACCGAAACGCCGATTATCCCGCTGTTCATTCGTGACAACAACAAGACATTTGCCATCACGCGCGACTTGTTTAACGAGGGCATCTTCGTGAATCCCGTGGTGTCGCCCGCTGTGGCACCCACCGACACACTCATCCGCTTCAGCCTCATGGCCACCCACACTCACGAGCAGGTGACCATCGCCCTGGAGAAAATCCAGAAGGTGTTCCGCAGCTACGGTCTCGTCCCTTAAACATTTAGGACAGTTTGATATTATTTTACATACTATAGCTGGGTTTATGGCCCAGCTATATGTTATAATAGGAGATTATTTACAACGCATTTTTCATATTTTTTTAACCACAATTTAATTATGCAGATACAGCGCATTCAATCAGTTTATCTTTTTTTTGCAGCCATCGTTATGGCAGTGTTTACTTTTTTGCCGGTTATAGGACTCACGACTGCAAAGGGCGTGGAGACGCTTGGGGCTCTTGAGGTGTGTGGCATCACGACGCCGATGTTGCTTTTGCTGTGCCTCGATGTGCTCATCGTGGTGCTGCTGTTCATCACATTGTTCAAGTTCCGCAACCTGTCGTTCCAGATGATATTGTGCAAGGTGAACATTCTGCTCATCGTTTCGCTGTTGCTGAGCCTCGCCATCACGGCATTTATGGATCGCGAGCAGGCCGAGGTGTCGATATGCTGGACCATAGCTCTGCCATTTGTTGCGATGGTGCTCGTGCTGCTGGCTCACAAGGGCATCAGCCACGACAAGAAACTCTTGAGCAGTAGCGACCGACTGAGGTGATTTTTCTTGATTTTGGTGCGAAAAACACTTGCATAGAAGTTTTTTTTTACTTGTGTGAAAAAAAAATCACGAAAATCGTTGCTTGATATTATTTTTTCGTATCTTCGCAACATCATTTGAACAAGAACACAAATTTGTATTGATATTATGATTTATAAATTTCTTGTTGGCTCGGAAGAAGCTGAAAATTTCAAACTCGAAATTTCAATCGATGCTGAAGATACCTTCATGAGATTGAGAAACACTATTCTTGATGCCGCCGGTTATAACAAGGAGGAAATGAACTCTTTCTACATTTGTGACGAGGACTGGAACAAGGAGAAGGAGGTTACCTATGTGGATATGGGTTCGGAATCGGACGAGGATGTGTGGTTTATGGAAGACACTCGCCTTGACGAACTGCTCGAGGACGAGGGCCAGAAACTGAAATTCGTCTTTGACTACATGACCGAACGCTATTTTTACATGAAACTCAAGGAGACTGTGCCAGGCAAACACCTGCATGACCCGCTGTGCACCCGCAAAGAGGGCAAGGCTCCGAAGGAGAGCGTGAGCATTGACGACATCATTATTCCTACGCCCAAGATTGTGGAGGCTCCCATCGAGGAACTTGACGAGGATTTCTACGGCGACGAGGATTTTGACGAGGAAGAACTCGAGAATTTGACCGATGAGTTTGAGGGTGGCGACGGCGAGTCGATTGACTAAACTTCACCGCTAACATTAATCTAGGCCATCATTCAGGCCATAACACATCACAGGCTTGCACATGAGTGCAGGCCTGTTTTTCTTGAGGGAACGAGAGTTTCTACGGAGGGGAGGAGTTTTGGTGTAGTCCCTAGTCCCGATGAGTTTGAGGGGGTCGCCTCCGGCGACATGTATGTGTGGGCGCGCATGTCCCTCCTTGATTGTGGCGATGCCTCAATCAAGGAGGGTTACGGCAGAGGCCACCCTTACAGGTGTGAAACCTTGTGGGGCTATATTCTGACGCCCCGATGGGGCTAATGGGTGTGGGTGATGCTTTGTAACAGGGGCTCACGCCCCTGCCTATTATCTGGCGCCCCGCTGGGGCTTGTGGGGGTTACTGGCGGACGGGTTTGCGGGTGGCCTTGAGGTCGATTTTGGTGAGTCGCAGAATGATGTTTCCCTTGTTGTCGAGCAGTGCCATCTCGTTGCTGTTGATGGCTTTGCATGTAGCGGTTTCCTCGAGTCCGATAAGCACATCGGTTTCGAGCTGTATGTCGGGACAGAGGTAGTGCGACGACTGGAGGTCTTCGAACTGCACATCGTAGTGCTTGGTTGGGTCGATGTGCACAATGCCATTGATCACATTGCAGCTGGTGACGGCATTGATGGTGAGCATGGGAATGTCGATGACCACTTTCACATTCTTGTCCATGATGTTCTCGCCATTGAGTTCCTTGAGCTGCCATGGGCCGTTCAGGAAGTCGAGGTTCTGGCGGCGCAGGGTCATGAGTTCCTGGCCCTTGTTGTTGGTGAGGTGCAGGTACTGCATGTTGTAGAGCTGGGTGAGCTGGAATCCGCGGGTGTCGGTGAAGGCTCGCATAATGGTGCGCTCTTGTGTGGGGCCGTAGCACTGCTCTGAAGTGCTTATCATATTGCTGAATGTGAGGTTCTTGCCATTGAGGTTGAAGTCGCCATTGATGGCGTTGCAGCCGTTGTTGCCATAAATTTTGTTGGCATTGAAGTCGAGGTAGATGTAGGCGCGTTCTTGCGTGCTCACGGGTTTCTTCTTCATGCTCTCGATTTCCCACTCACCGTAGAGTTGCTGTGCGGGATTGGTGACGGCAATGGCCTGGGGCTGGTTGAGCATGAGGTTGTTCTCGTTGAGCTCAATGGCCTGCTTGTTGTGCCCTTTCTTTTTGCGTGCCTCGGCTTGGGGCGATGCGGCAAGCAGCAGGGCGGCAAACAGGGTGTATATGATGAACTTTTTCATTGAATCCGGGTTTTGATAATCAATTAACTTTCAAATTTCGCAAAATTCTGTGAAATGCGCAAATTCTTTGTTTTCTTTTAAGAATCATGACCTACATTTTTATGTAATTTTCATAATTTGAGGTATTAAAAATTTTGTATAAAGCGCATTTCGTGCTAATTTTGTGAAGAAAAAAATACAAACAGTTGTTATGAAAAAGATAGTTTTAATTGCCGTGATGGCTCTGTCGCTGTGTGTAGCCCGTGCCGATGGCGAGAATCGCGGATGCATTGTGAAAGGCGGCGTGAATTTTTCTAATATGGTGATGGGTGTGATGCCCCATGGCATGAAGGTGGGCGGCCACTTGGGCGCCGAATGGGAATATGCTTTCAGCCGGCGTGTGGGCATGTCGGGCGGCTTGCTCATGAGTTTCCAGGGAGCAAAGTTCGACATCTCGAAACTCGACCCCATAGGGCACTACTTCAAGCAGGAGGCAGGCCATGCCATACTGAAGGATATTGATTACTCGGCTATCTATTTCAACATCCCCGTGATGGGCAAGTTGTATATTACCCCCAATTTTTCGTTTGATTTGGGCCCACAGCTGGCGGTGAATGTGCAGAACCGTTTCACCAGCGATGGTGAGAAACTCAAGAAGGAGGGTCGCGGACTGGAGTCGATGGGCGTGGATGTGGTCACGGGCTTCTCATATAATGTGACTCGCAACATTGTGGTGCAGGCGCACTATAGTTTGAGTCTGACGAAGTCGTGGAACGACTATGAGGTGGATGCTACAGGCACTGGGGTGACCTACTTTAACAGTGGCGACCGTGTGCAGAACATTCGCCTATCGGTGGGCTGGCGATTCTAGGCGGCATCGAGGATAGTTTGTTCTCTCACAAAGCTGGTGGCACGCAGAGCCGCGCGTTAGGAGCGCGCGGAAATTATTATTCAGACAATTGAAGACAATTGAAGACAATTGATTGACAATTAATTAGATTGGTGACAATTGACACTCTCACAAAATGGGTGGCACACAAAGCCGCGCGTTAGGAGCACGCGGTTCCTTTTTCTGTCGCCCCTAGCGGGGCTGAGGTTGAGGCGCGGTTCCTTTTTCTGATGCCCATAGCGGGGCAGGGTGGTTCACGATGATTGATGAGATGACAAAGGACTGCTCCGAGGAGGAGCAGCCCTTTGATGGCTATAATCTGTTGTCTAGTGATAGCAGTGCACTCGGCACTGCCTTTTTAACTATCCATCGATTTATTTCACAACCTTGGTTGTGGTGGTTGTGCCGTTGCTATAGCGGGTGACCATGATGTTGATGCCGTGCCAGGGACGAGCGCTGGCTACGCCTGCCACATTGTAGTAGGTGACACTCTCAACCTGAGCTTCGCTTGTGATTGTTGCTACGCCTGTTACCACGCCATCTTTCCAGTCGAAGATTCGATCGGCTGTGGTTTCGATTACATAGTACTTAGCGTCGCCCTCACTCTTGGCTGGAGTATTGGAAGTGAAGTAAATGCGAACAACAAATTCTGTTGGCAGGGTGTCGATTACATAGTTCTCTTCTTCGCTTTCGCGCATTTTGCGTGCACCGAATGTGCAGCACAACTGTCCGTTAACCATGTCGGTTCCAAGAATTGCGCCTTCACTCAGTGTCACATCATTCAGTTCCTCGTACAGATACTCGCCATTATTGCCTAAGCGGTATTCGAAGCCTTTATCGGGTTCCTCGCCCAGGAGCAATGGGTTCACTTTGCGCCAAGCACGAAGTTTGTAGATCCTGTAGCCGCTGGGGATGCTGCTTTGATCGACTTTCAGATAGATGTTGTAGTAAGCATACTTGTTGTGATTCTCATCCTCCCAAAAGTAGGTGCTCATGAATGGATAATTCTCATCAGGTATCATGACACTTACTGCAACCTTACCGGTGCCTGCTTGCTGCAAGGGGGCACCGTAGGTATTGTAGTCGCTGCGGTTTTCATCGGGGGCGAAGGTCTCAACAACTGGTGCGTAGACATAAGACCCCACATTGGCGAGGGGATAGGGGTCGGTAAATATCGCTTGTGCGGTCTGCCCTTCGTTAACGGCAACATTTTCACCTGCCACAGCATTCATTGCGGTGGTGTAGTAGGTGCCTTGGTTGCCGGCGATGCCGTTGGGAGTCACATCTTGCTCGTTGGCGGGGTCACTGGCGGGATCGATGATATAACGGTCGGCTTCGGAGAGCCAACGGTAAGCGTCGTAGCGCAGAATCTCGCTCTTGCTGCTGTACTTCACATCGATGCCAAACTCGATTGGGCTATTAGCTGGCAGTGCTCTATTAATCTTCTCGTTGTTGCTGTCGATTTGAGCGGCAGTGACACTGCGCTTGCCTTCGGGGTCCATCACGAGTTGGGTCTTGTGAACATAGATGTCCATCGTGTTACTGTTGGCAAACTTGTCGCCAAAGACGAAGTTCACTTGGTAGGTGTATTTGCTTGGATGAGCATTGTCGGCCACCGAAACCGAGAAGTTGTCGTAGAACTTGATGCCGTCGCCAGTGAAGGTGACGCCATTGGCATTGTAAGTGAACGCTGCCGTGAATGTGGGATTTGGAGCGTCGGCGCTGGCAGTGCCATTGCTGTTGTAACCATACTTGAAGAAGGCTTGGTTTTGCATTATCACTGTCATGGTTCCACTGCCGTTGCCCATGCTGGTCACAGTGCCCACAGCGATGGGATCGGTGTGTGCACCAGTGGCATCGGTATAGCTACGGGTGAATGTGAGCGTTCCTTGCTGCAGCTCTTCGCCTGTGATGTTCGACACTACGGTGCCCATAGTCACAAGGTTAGAGTAGTTGTTCTTTTCGACTTGTGGGTCGAATCGGCTGTAGTAGTCGGCTTTGAGCTTGAGGTTCAGGTCCTCGCTCACATCGATGCCAGGAATATAAACGCTCTCCTTGTTCGACATCTGCAGACTCAGGAACTCGCCAGCATCACGACCGCGAACTGCATAGGTGATGGTCTGGCCTTCGTTGGGCAGCTGCGGCACACGGTCGGTGTAGGTAAGACCGGCTTGGGTGCTGGCTGTGATGGTTACAGGGTTGCCGTTGCTATCGCTCACAGGCGTGTAGGTCTCCAGGCCATCAACATTGGTCACGCGATAGAGGGTGTAAACACCATCCTCGCCAGGCAGGAAATCAAGCAGGTTTGAGTTCCAGGTGAGGGTAACATCATAAGCATTCTCGCCCTCAACCTTCACGGCCTTGTCCTCGGTAATCTCGTCGAGCTTGATGACAAACAGACCCATCTTGGGAGCATGGTCGGGATTATAGTAAATGTATCTTTGTGCTTTATAGGGGTCGCGTTTGTTCACAGTGCCATTGCCATCATGAGCCAGCATGCGGTAGTCGGGAATGAAGAACATCATGTCGCGCACATCCTGGCAGTCATCACTGGTCGATTCCTTGCCATACATGTTGAACTCATGTCCGGTGCTTTCGGCCGAGAGCACATCGATGCAGTCGTGTACGACATCGAAGTTCTTCATATTCACTGCCAAAAGTTTGTAAATATCGTTGAGCGATGAGCCGCCACTTGCCATTGATGGGCTGAACTGCTCAAACATGTGACCGAACAGATACTCCATGCTTTGGTCGTAGTATTTGCCGCCATTAAAGTATGGTTGATTTTCAGCGTCTATCGCTACGCTGCGTGGCGGTGTGGTAGCATTAACAGCATTGTCTTGATAGTCATTGTTAAACCAGCGCAACTGACCTTTACCGAGCAAGAAGAAGCGGTTGAGTTTGTCGCAGTCAATCTTGAACAAAGTGCCGGCATCAAGTCCCTCACCCATGCGCTTAGCCTCGGTCACCACACGCACCGATTTAATCGTGGTTTCAATAACATTGCGCAATGAATTATAATCGGTGATATTGTAGTAGTCAAAAGTATTGTTGGTGAATGTTGCCAGCCCTGCCAGCTTGAGAGCTGCAGGGGTTACGCCATCCTTAACTTCAACAAGAAGCAAAGTGTTGCCTTCCTCGTTTGGCAGATAAGTGTTGGGGGCAAAATAATTGATGTCAGGGCCGTCATATTTGTAGGAGGCTTCGATTTTAGTGAAGCGCAGATTGTTCTGCCCGTTGGGTTTAATATATAATTTCTTGGTGGGGATATTCCATGCCATAGTCAATCCATTATCAGAGAATGACAGGTCTCCCGAAGCAATTAAATCGGCAAACGATGGCGATGATGTGCTGGTGATGGAAACCTCGGTGCCATCATCTTTTAAATATTTAATGTATTGAAGCCTACTGCCATCATTGTTGGCACCGGTGCCATAACTGGTAAGAAATGTAAAATTCATGTTGGTAATCGTGTAACCATCGAAAGTATAAAAACGTGCATCGTAACCATAAGCGGCTTGATACCAAGTTGAAGATGTTGAGCCAAATCCACTACTTATGTAATCGACATAGAAGCCTCCCTTAATCGACTTGGTACCAGTACTTGAACCCGCGCTGTTGCCTAAATCAGTACCAGGTATAAAGGTTACTGTTTCAGAGATGCCTGTGAAGGGGGTTGTAATGGGACCAGCGGACTCATAGGTGACATCCACTTTCGTAACACGTACGGCACTTGAATGCTTGAAGGTTACTTTCTTGGCCGAGCCAGTCCATGTTCCCGAGGAGTAAGAACCGCTACCGCCAGTAGCAGTACTACCCGTAATAGGGGAATATCCAGATACAAATGTAAACTTGATACTTGTAATCAATTTGTCATCTTCGGCTTCCACTACGATGTCGTTGCTTGTGCCACCATTAAGGTAATAAGTAGGTGAACTAGTAGTACCCGAATATCCAAATAATTGATACATTGTTAGGGAAATTCCACTCTTCCTAATATTAGAGGCTCTGGTGCGGTCCTGGCTTGATGTAAAGGAAACAGTGCCTGATCCGGATTTCTTATACACAGTGCCGTCCACGCTCCATCCGAAAGAGTTGAGATAAGCGAGATCGGCATTGGCATCCTTGCCAATAGTGCCAATAGCGGGATAGGCTACGGGATAGCTACCGGTGACTACGCCGTTGGTCCATGTTCCTTCGGGGGTGTTGAGGGCTGAGTAGCCGCGAGTTTAGTTTCCGGGGATAGATTTGTTCATGTAGACCTCACGCAGCATGGCGATAATTTGGTCGGGGTCGGTGGCAACCTCGCCGAGGTTGCTGCTCTGTTGAGCCGACGCAGGTGCGTTGATGGGCCAGTTGTAGCTGATGCCCTCAAAGAATGCACGATTCTTCACCGCAGTGGGCTGGGCCCAGGCAATCACTGCCGTCACGGTGAGCGTTAGTAGGGTAAAAAAACGTTTCATATTCAATATGTTTTTAATTTATAGAAAATACTATTGATTGTGGTTATGTGTTTGGTTATTGAAAAATCATGCAAAGTTACGAAAAATTATTCAAATATTAGTTATATAATTGACAAGTCTTTGTATGTTGTTCAGAATTGCGCGTTGAAGCGCGCGGAAATTATTATTCAGACAATTGAAGACAATTGATTGACAATTAATTAGATTGGTGACAATTGACACTCTCACAAAATGGGTGGCACGCAGAGCCGCGCGTTGGGAGCGCGCAGATGTTTAGAGCCGCGCTGCTCGGTTGAAGCACAAATCGGGCTGCTTTTTGTACGAGACTGCGTCTCGCAATACATTGACATGATATGGAATGACACACTTTGGTGAAAACAACTCACACAAAGCAGGTGGCACGCAAAGCCGCGCGTTGGAGCGCGCGGATGTTTGGAGTCTCGCTGCTCGGTTCAAGCACAAATCGGGCTGCTTTTTGTACGAGACTGCGTCTCGCAATACATTGACATGATTCAGAATGACACACTTTGCGAAAAAATAACTCTCACCTGAGTGCTAGTCTCATGTTTGATGGCAACTATTTGCTGGATGGAGGGGGAAGAAATGAGGCGGCTGTTGAGGGCCGCCTCATATAATGTTATTGTAACAGGATTAGCTGATGCCAAGGTTGAAGGGGCTCACACGCCTGCCTATTTTTTGACGCCCTTAGCGGGGTTAGGAAGCATGTGGGATTAGAAGTCGAGTTCGCGGGCTTCGTCGAGTGTGAGGGCACCGGTGATGTTGACGAGGTTGATTTCGTTCTGTGTGGTGTTGAGAATCACATACTCGAACTTGCCGCCTCCGAGGTCGCGTTGCAGGATCTGGACGAGTTCTTTGCCCTCGCGCGTTGACACGACTTCTTCGTAGTTGTTCTTCTTGAAGTAGTTGAGCACATCTTTCTTGATTTTGCCTGCGGTCTTCTTTTTATCGCATGAGAGGACGCGGATGTGGTCGAGCTTGTTGGCGGCTTCCTTGACTTTTTTGTTACCCGTCTTGAGTTTGGGCATGAGTCGGAGCATGTTCTTGGAGATGTTGACGAGCGTGACTCCGTCCTCGGAAGCATATTTCTTGAAAATGGCATCCTGTGCCTGCGCGGTGAAGGCGATGGCGATTGCCACAATCAAGGCAAAGATGGTGAATCGTTTCATAGTGAATTTCATTTGGTGTCGTTGATTGACTTGGTGATTTGACTGATTTTCTCGAGTTCGTCGCATCCCTTGTTGATGGTTTTAGAAAGCAGGGCGAGCGACTGCTCGGTTGTGGCATAGGCGAGTTCGGGCGAGTTGAAGGTATCGGCATTCAGGTCGATAGTGGGTTTTGAGAGCTGGTTAAAGCCCACTGTGAGAACAACGGCAACCGATGCAGCGATGCCTGCCGCCCATAGCCATCGGCGCTTGCGGGTGTTGCCGGTGGCAGGTGTGAATGCCCGCTCGGCAGCCTGCCAGGCGTCGATCTTGTGGCTGAGCGTGTCTTCGAGTTGCTGTGCCTGCTTCTCGTTGAAGATGTTGAGGAAGTAGGCTTGCTCGGCTTTGAGCGATTCGGGTACCTGCTGAGAGGAGAAGAAGTTGAGGAGTTCTTGCTCTTCGTGTGGTGTGATGTTACCGTCGAGGTACTTGTTAAACAGCTGTTGTGCAAATTCGGTTGTCATAGTTCAAAAGTGTTTTAAATCGGCTGAATACAGTTTTTCTTGCTCGGCTCAGTATGACTCGGACATTGGCTTCGGAGCATCCTGTGTCGTGAGCGATGTCGGCAAACTCGTGGTCCATAATATCGCGGCGGGTGATGATGTTGCGCTGCATCTCGGGCAATTCATCGATGCACTGCTTGAGCATGGATGCCTGTTGCTCCCGTTCTATCTCGTGCTCGACATCGACCTCGGCGATAATGGGGAGTTCGTCGGGAGGTCCGGCATCGAGGCTTGCATGTGAGTTGCGCTTGGCGTCGAGGCACATGTTCTTGACGAGTGTGATGCAGTAGGCCTCATGGTTGGTGACATGTTCCAGTTCGTCGCGCTTGTTCCATAGCTTGAGGAACGCCTCCTGTACGATGTCCTGTGCATCCTGCTCGTTGCGCATGATGCTGAAAGCCGTCCAGTGCAGCTTGCGGGTGAGCGGCAGGAACCGTGATTTGAAGGACTCGGAATCCATTGTGTGACTCGGGAGCGGGAGTGTTACATGTTGTTCATTTTGCTGAGTTCGTCGAGGTCTTCGGAACTGAAGTTGCCGTTCATGCGAACTACTGCACATTCTCCGGCTTCGATTGCTACGATAATCATCTCGGTGAACTTGTCTCCGTCGCGTTTCATCTTGATGATGGCCTGCTCGCCATTCTCGTTGGCACGAACGAGTTCTTCGTAGGTTTCATCGAAATCATTCACCATGTCGGTCACCTGCTTGATGGTGGCATCGTCGGCTTTTTCGATCTGGAGTATGTCGAGCGAGGTGATTTTCTTTGCCACCTGAGCCTTAGCATCATCGGATTTAGAGGCTTGCGCCATGGCCATCTGCAGCATTTCCTGCGGCAGGTTCATGAACTTGGCGTTGTCGAGGCCCTTGAACTTGTTGAAAAGATCGTCGGCAGTGGTAGCAGAAGCCCAGCAGCAAGCGAATGCGAGAGCGAGGGTTAAAAGAATCTTTTTCATTGTGTTAAGTGTTTGATTTGTTATTGTTTTTTGTTGTTATTTGTGTCGCGTTTGTATAGTAGACGAGTTGAGCGCTGATTTTGCAACACGAAAAAGTGATTTTTTTTGAAAAAAATTATCGGTTGATGCGTTTGAGCACATTGTAGCTGGGCAAAATGCCGAGTTCGCCGGCCTTGCTGAGGTCGGCCACGCCGCGCTCGCGGTTGCCCAGACGCAGGTAGGTGAGTCCGCGGTTGTAGTATGCCTCGCCCAAGTCGGGTTTGATGTCGATGCAGGTGGAGAAGCAGTTGATGGCGCTGGTGTAGTCGTTGAGCAGCAAATAGACGCACCCCTTGTTGTAGGTGGCGTAGATGTTCTTGGGCGAACGCTTGAGCACCTCGTTGAGGTCGTCGATGACTTTGGTGAGTGTTTCGTTCTGCTCGCGGCTGTGCAGCATGGCGGCGGCCTCCTTGTCGCGCTCGTTGAGCACGGGCATGTCGTCGGCTACAGCGCCTTTCTGCGCCAAACGGTAGAAGAGGAAGTGCGCATCGGCGCGCAGGAAATAGGCGAGTGCGAAGTTGGGGCTCAAGGCTATGGTGCGGTCGGCATCGGCGAGCGCTGCGGCTGGGTTCTTGACCATCATGTAGTCGATGGCGCGTGCAAAGAAGTCGATGGCTCGGGGCCGTGCGGTAGTGAGCAGCCCGTTGTAGTACTCAATGCTGGCAAATCGCTCGGTTATCTCATCGGCGTTGAGCTGCACATCGTCGTTGGCGATGACGAGGAGCTTGGGCAACAGGCTGGACTCGTTGACCTCGGTAATCTCCTTCATGTAGTGGGTCTTGCCGTTGAGTTTATTCACCTCATTATAATAAGAGAGGAGGAACATGGGCTGCGGGTCGATCTCGACATTGCTGTTCTGGATGCGTCCGCGGCTGCGGTTCTCGTATTCGGGCTTCAGGCTGTTGTCGTTCTCCACGGTGAGCAGTGAGTTGAACTTCTTGATGATGTCCTCTTCGGTGAGTTCTTCCTCGATGCCGTCGGCAGCGCGCTGGGCACGCTCCTCGGCCTCCTTCTCCATTTTTTTTGCCTCTTGCTCGGCTGGGTTGTAGGTGGCTACGCGAATGCCTTTCTTCTTGAAGATGGCAATGGCCTGCTGCATGTCGCGCTCGCTGCCTCGCAAGTCGCCAGCCTGCTGCTTGGCCTGTGCGCGTGCCATGTAGCCCGACTCGAAGTTGGGATACTTGTTGAGGATGCGGTCGTAGTCGCGCACCGCCCTCTTGAACTGCTGGGTGCGCAGGTAGAGCTGGGCGCGGTTGTAGAGGGCGAGGAAGTTGTTGGGCTCGAGCTTGAGCACACGCGAGAAGTCGTCGATGGCTTTAAGGTCTTCGCCCACCTCGGCATTTAGCTGAGCGCGGTTGTAGATGGCGATGGCATTGTCGGGCTCGAGGCTCACCGCATAGTCGTAGTCGCTCATGGCTCCGTAGTAGTCGTCGAGTTTGTAGCGCAGGTAAGCACGGTTGATGAAGTTGCCGGCATAGTGTGGCTCGAGCTTGATGACCTCGTCAAGATCCTTGACGGCAGCCTCGTAGTCGTTGTTGGCCTTGAGGTTGATTTCTGCGCGCATGGCGTAGGCCATGGTTGAGTTTTTGGTGATTTCGAGGCTCTTGTTCACCTCTTCGAGTGCTTGGGCGGTGTCGCCAGTTGCGAGGCGGAGTTGTGCCAAGCCCAGGTGTGCGCGGTCGTTCTTGGCATCGAGCCGTGTCAAAACTGCATAGGTGGAGTCGGCCACGGCATAGTTTTTGAGTTCGGTTTCGCAAATGGCTTTGTTGATCAAGAACACTTTGTTTTCGGGCAGTTGCGAGAGCCCCTTGTTGTAGTCCTGTACAGCTTCGGTGAACTTGCGCTGGTTTTGTCGGGCGACGCCGCGCACCTGATAGGCATCGGTGATGAATGGGTTGCGCTCGATGCACAGCGTGGCATCTTCCTCGGCTCCGCGGTAATCCTCGAGATTGATTTTGGCCACGGCGCGGAAGAAGTAGGGCTCGGCGAGGTAGGGCTTGGCGGCAATGACCTGATTGAAGTACTGGATGGAGAGGATGTAGTCCTCGAAGTAGAGCGCATTGCGGCCAATGTTCAACACCTGGTCGGTGTTGATTTGTGCGTGTGCGGTGATGCTTGCCTGCAGTAGGGCGAGGCAGGCGACGAGTCGCATCAGCGTGTATGTGAAGTTGAGGCGTTTCATTGCTTTGTGATTGCAAAAATAGTGTTTTCTGAACGACATCGTGCAAGTCTTTCAGTTATAATGCGTAAGTTTAACGAAGATTAACCAGCAAGGAAAAGAGTGTGAGAAATAGTTTTTGTATCAGTTTTTATGCAGCAAGACGCAGTTTTTTCTTACCTTTGCAAGAAAAAGAAATCATATTGTTCACAAAGTCACAGTCGTAGTTACATGGAATTTGAAAGTCTGATAGGCGAATGCACAGCATATGACTTTAAGTTAATGCTAGAAGAGAAGAAACCTAAAAGTTGGCTTAAAAGTGTGAGCGCTTTTGCTAATGGTATGGGTGGTTCTCTCTTTTTTGGCATTGACGATGACGGAGTTGTTCGTGGCCTGGATGACTTGCAGCGTGACTGTGAAATAATTAGCAGTAAGATTCGCGACTATATGGATCCACTTCCAGAAGTTGAGATGATTCCGCATAGGATAGATGGGCATGATGTTTTGCAATTGAAAGTGTATTGCGGTAATTATTCACCTTATTATTATGTTGGAAATGGTCAGCGTGTAGCTTTTGTTCGTGTTGGTGATGAGAGTTTGCAAGCATCGGCCGAACAAATGGTTCGACTGGTGCTAAAAGGTTCAAATCGAACATTCGATTCACTGCATACTGCCTATGATATAGAGAACCATTCTTTCTCGATACTGGCTAATGCCTTCGTTAAACGAACAGCTCAAGTATGGAATCAAAAATACCTTTTGTCGTTTGGGTTGGTTACCAATCACGGAACCCTCACTAATGCAGGTGCGTTGTTTGCCGATGATTGTCCTTTATGGCAATCGCGTCTCTACTGTACGAGATGGGAAGGAGTGACAAAGAGTGACGCAATTAATGATGCTGAGTTTACAGGCAATGTGCTAATGCTGCTTCGTGAAGCGATGAACTTTGTGAAATCGAACACAAAGAGGGGGTGGGAGAAGTTACCTGACAGCAGGAAGAATAAACCAGAGTATGCCGAGCGGGCTGTGTTGGAAACAATGGTGAATCATTTCATACATCGTGACTATACCGTTATGGGTGGAGAAGTTCATGTTGACATTTATGATGATCGCCTTGTAGTTACATCTCCAGGGGGCATGTATAATGGGATGTTGATACAGGACTTAGATATTGAAGAAGTGTCTTCAGAAAGACGCAATCCAATATTGGCGAATGTGATGGCTCAACTTGATTATATGGAGAAGCGAGGAAGTGGATTGACTCGCATTTGTAACGAGACAAAGGCCTTGGACGGTTATAAGGAAGAATTGAAACCGATTTTCAAATCAACACCAACTCAGTTTCAGACGATTATTTTTGCCTCATCAGCCGAGCCGAATGTCGGAGATGATGTCGGAGATGTGTCGGAGACGAAACTAACTGAGCGTCAGGTGAAAATAATTGAAATTATAAAAGAATCTAATACTATAAGCGGTCGACAAATGTCGGAGATTTTGTCGGTGAGTCAGCGTACCGTAGAACGCGATATCTCCAAGTTGAAAAAAATGGGAGTATTAAAGCGTAAAGGTGAAGACAACGCCGGTTTCTGGATTATACTGAAATAGAAATCTCAATATCGTTAAAACAATGCAAAAATTAAGTACCTTTGTGGGTTGAAATGCAGATTGGAAAACTGAAATATCACTTGCTGGCGCTGCTGGTAGTGCTCGTGTGGGGCGTTTCGTTCATCAACACCAAGGTGTTGTTGGGCCGTGGCGTGACCCCTACGGAGATATATGTATATCGCTTTATCATAGCCTATTTGGGCATTCTGGCGATATGCCGCTTCAAGGTGCGCTTTTGCGGTTGGCGCGACGAGTTGCTGATGGCCATTTGCGGCATGACGGGCGGCACGGCCTACTTCATCATGCAGAATGTGGCGCTTGACCTGACCCTGGTGAGTGATGTGGTGGTGCTGGTTGCAGTGAATCCGCTGTTTACCACACTGCTGGCTGCGATGTTCCTGAAAGAGGAGCACTTCACCTGGAGCAAGGTGCTGGGGTCGGCTGTGGCATTCCTGGGTGTGGGGGTGCTCACCTTCCACAAGGGATTTGTGTGGGGTGACGGTTTGCTGGGCGATGTGCTGTCGGTGCTGGCTGCGCTGTCATGGGCCATATACTCGGTGATTATCAAGCGACTGAATAGTCGTCACACAACCCTTGAGATTACACGCAAAACCTTCTTCTACGGCATTTTGAGCGGTTTGCCCTTCTTGCTGTGCCAGAGCGATTTCACACCGCTGAGCACGCTGTTTGAGCCTGAGATTGCCGCTCACATGCTGTTCCTCTCGCTGGTGTGCTCGATGCTGGCCTTCTTCTGGTGGGGAAGGGTGACAAAGGGCATAGGTGCTATCAGTTCGTCGACCTACCTGTATCTCGACCCCATTGTGTCGCTGGTAGCGGCAGCCATTGTGCTCGACGAGCGCGTGGGCCTGGTGGGGCTTGCCGGGTGTGCCCTGATTCTGCTGGGTATCATCATCGTGGAGCGGCACCACCTGCACCACGGCTGACATGCCGAGAATTGCCCAAGCTGCTTGAATTGGGTTAAATGTGGAGAGAATGGGGTTGGAAATTTTCATAATTGGGCAATTATTTGTAATTTCGTGCAGAACAAAACCTAAGACTATGAACAAAAGACTTTTTTTAGCTGCGATTTGTGGTGTTGTGATGTCGTGTGTGAGTGTTGAAGCTCTTGAACTACAAGACTTTGTGCTGTCGCAGTCGCGTGCTCGCGGCATCGAAGCCACGATGCCTGCCGCCGACGGCAACTACTACTACCAGGAGAATGGTGACTGCTCAAAAATCTATAAATGCGCCTATCGCGACGAGTCGAAGCGCAGCATTGTGTTTGATGCTACCTCGATAGCCGATAACCAAGAGAAATCGTTTGACGGTTACCAGATGTGCGGTAGCGAGCAGCTAATACTGTTGTGGAACAACAGCAACAGCATATATCGCTACTCGTACAGCGCCGACCACTATCTCTATGATGTGAAGGCTAAAACGCTGACGAAACTCACCGAAGCAGGCGGCGAAGAGATTGTGACCGTGAGCGGTGACGGCAAGCGTGCCGCCTATGTGAAAGACAATAATGTGTGGGTGAAGGACCTGACTACCGGGGCTCTTGAGCAGGTAACACACGATGGCGAGAAGACCAAGGTGATTAACGGTGTGCCCGACTGGGTGTATCAGGAGGAATTTGGCATACTGAACACACTCACCTGGAGCGCCGACGGCAGCCGGCTTGCCTTCATACGCTTTGACGAGAGCGAGGTGCCGATGTACTCGATGACGCTCTATGAGGGTGCATGTCACAGCAACGCCGACTACTCGTTGTATCCGGGCAGTTACGATTACAAATATCCTGTTGCTGGCGAGAAGAACTCGGTGGTGACCGTGAAGTGCTATGATGTGACCACCAAGCAACTCTCGACCATGGCAGTGCCCAAGGTTGACGATGACTACTTACCCTATATTGCCTTCAGCAGCGATCCCATGAAACTGCTGGTGAGCAAGCTGAACCGCACGCAGAATGATTATCAGCTCTATAGCGTGAATCCCGTAACGGGCCAGGCAACCGAAATCTATCGCGAGACCGCTGACGCATGGATAGGCGAGGAGACTCCCACCGCAGTGAAGTGCTATGACGACTTCATCGTGATCATGAGTGAAAAAAGCGGCTATATGCAACTGTACCAGTACGGCCTCGATGGCAGCCTGATGCGTCAGCTCACAACGGGCAACGAGAATGTGACCGCTTTTTATGGTTATGACAAGCGCCGCGGCCAGTTCTACTATCAGGTGACCAACGGTCCGCTGAACCGTGCTGTGAAGTGTGTGGACCTGAAAGGCCGCGTGACACCTGTCACGGCTGGCGAGGGTACCTACTCGGCCACCTTCAGCCGCAACTTTGACTACTACATTTTGCGTTATAGCGATGCCGCAACGCCCGACCAGTACCGCATCATGGCTCGCGGTGGTAAAAAAGTGCGCGACTTGCAGTTGAATGAGAACTATGCTGCCAAATATGCCGCAGGCGAGGTTCCCCAGCGCGAGTTCGTCACTTTCGAGAACGACGGCTACACCCTGAATGGCTACATCATTAAACCTCTTGATTTCGACCCCACGAAGAAATATCCCGTGATCATGCAGCAGTATAGTGGTCCCGGTTCGCAGCAGGTGCTCAACAAGTGGGTGCTCGATTGGCAGCAGTACTATGCGATGCAGGGCTACATTGTGGCCTGCTTTGACGGTCGCGGCACCGGTGGCAGGCATCGTGACTTCAAGACTATCGTTTACCAGCGATTGGGGCACTATGAGTCGATCGACCAGATTGCCGCCGCCAATTACATGGCAAGCCTGCCCTATGTTGATGCCCAGAAGATAGGCATCTGGGGGTGGAGCTACGGTGGCTATGAAGCACTGATGGCGATGTCGACCGAAGGCAGCAACTATGCCTGTGGCGTGGCGATTGCTCCCGTGACCTCGTGGAAATACTACGATACCATCTATGCCGAGCGCTTCATGCGCACCCCGCAGGAAAATCCCGATGGTTACAAGGACGGTGCACCGCTCGAGGCTGTAGACAAACTGAAGGGCAGAGTGCTCATCATGTTTGGCAGTGCCGACGACAATGTGCACATCATCAATGCGATGCAGTATATCTCGAAACTGCATCAGCAGAATGTGCAGTTCGACATGATGGTGTTTCCCAACATGAACCACTCGATTAACGGATGCGATGTGCGTTATCCGCTTTACCAGAAGGTGCTCGACTTCTATAACGCCAACCTGAAATAAGCGAGCATGAAACGGCCCAGCCTCATAGTGATAACAGGCCCCACCGCCTCGGGTAAGACCGGCAAGGCAGTGGCGCTGGCACGGCATGTGGGTGGCGAGATCATCAGTGCCGACTCGCGCCAGCTGTATCGTGGCATGGACCTGGGCACGGGCAAGGACCTTGAGGAGTATGGCGATGTGCCTTATCACATGATTGACATTTGCCCGGCAGGCTACAAGTATAATCTGTATGAGTATCTGCGAGATTATCAGCAGGTTTACGATGATATCACAGGGCGGGGAATCATGCCCATCTTGTGCGGTGGAACGGGGCTGTATGTTGAGAGCGTGCTCAAGGGCATACAGTTGCCACCTGTGCCGCAGAACGATGCCCTTCGTGAAGAACTTGCTTCAAAGTCGCTCGAGGAATTGACTGAGATATTGAAGCGTTACAAGACACTGCGCAACAACAGCGACATTGACACTTGCCAGCGCGCCATTCGTGCCATTGAAATATGTGTGCATTATCACGAGAATCCTCATCTCAAGGTCAAGACTGAGCCGCATCCGCTGACCGATGCCCTGGTGGTGGGCGTGGCAATCGACCGCGATGCCCGGCGCGAACGCATCACTGCACGACTCAAGGCACGGCTTGAGGCAGGTATGGTAGATGAGGTGCGTCGCCTCATTGAAGGCGGGGTGAATCCCGAAGACCTGATATACTATGGACTGGAATACAAATTCATCACTCAGCATGTGATAGGGCAACTGAGTTATGACGAGATGTTCACGCTATTGGAAACGGCGATACACCAGTTTGCCAAGCGGCAGATGACCTGGTTTCGTGGCATGGAGCGTCGCGGCACGCCCATCCACTGGCTGCCCTATGACCTCACCGATGCCGAGTTTGTCGAGCAGGTGATGGGGCTGATGTGATTAGATGCCCAAAATGATGTTGACAAGAGCCGTGATGTCGGAAACATTCACGGTGCCGTCGCCGTTCACATCGGCAAATTCTGAGGGCAAATCTATTATTCCCAGAATCACATTGACGAGTTTTGTTATGTCGGAGACATTGATCATGCCATCGCCATTCACATCGCCATTGACTTGATTAGAGATTTCGACATGCTTCACAGCGCCTGGCGTATTGGTGTCGGCATTCCAGGCAGCAATGCGCACCTTGATGGGACCTGTTGAATTGTCGGGCATTTTTACAACCACATCAATATCGTGGATTATTTTCGGCTCCTTCAACTGGTGATAGCATTGCGCAATCACATTGTCGTTGAGGTCGAGCAGTTCGATGTAGGGCGAATTCTTGGTGAGGTTGTAGTTCTCTTCTCCATAGGTGGTTGATTTCCAGTCAAATTTCACTCTTATCGTGCTTTGCCCATTGGTGTCGAACGAGGGGGAAATGAGCGTGAAATCTTTGCCAGCAGAATTTTTGTAGATTGTGACTTTATAGCTACTGATGAAATCGGTGGTGAGGGTGACATTGCTGCGAGTGTAGATCCACCCCTCGAAGGAATTCTGGTTGAACACGGCATATTGCGTAGCGCCTGCGGCGAGGGCAATGCAAATAAGTGCTAAGGAAAAGAGTAGGTGTTTCATAATGGTCTGTGGTTGGTTTTGACAAAGGTAGTGAATGCTACTGAAAAATGCAAATAAAACAAAAATGGACAACCTCAATCATTTTGAGGCGGTCCATCGTTGTTTTCGAGGTAACTCTATGTTATACAGTGAGTTGTTTTGCTCTTAGCTAATTAAGCGTTTTTGGCTTTTTCAACCACAGCCTTGAAAGCTTCGGGGTTGTTCATAGCCAGGTCGGCGAGCACCTTGCGGTTGATCTCGATACCAGCCTTGTGAATCAGACCCATGAGCTGCGAATAAGAAAGACCTTCGATGCGTGCGGCAGCGTTGATACGCTGAATCCACAGGGCGCGGAAGTTGCGTTTCTTGTTCTTGCGGTCACGATAAGCATAGGTAAGACCTTTTTCCCAAGTGTTCTTGGCAACGGTCCAGACGTTCTTGCGTGCGCCGAAATAACCTCTTGTAAGTTTAAGAATTTTTTTACGTTTAGCTCTTGAAGCAACGTGATTTACTGATCTTGGCATTTTTTTAAAAAATTTTGACTGTTAGCGGCAAAGTTAGATTTGCACTTTGGTGCTAAACATTCGGTTAATAAAAATGATAAAAATCTCTTGAGATTAAAAAGAAAATTTGATTGGTGTAAAAAATTACTTCTTCACGAGGAGTTCGCGCACCGAGTTGAGGTTGCTCTTGTCGACGATGCTCATGTGAGTGAGGTTTCTCTTACGCTTTTTGCTCTTCTTGGTCAAGATGTGACTCTTGTAAGCATGTTTTCTTTTAATCTTCCCTGTTCCGGTAAAGGTGAATCTTTTTTTGGCACCGGAATTAGTTTTAACTTTTGGCATTTTGTTGTTGTTTAAAAAAATTATTAATAAGCGGAGTCAGGCACTTACCAAGCCTGAGCTCCTTTTTTCTCAGTGTTGAAAATATTACTTGTTGTCGTCGCCGCCGTTGTCGTCCTTGGGCTCTTTCGATTCCTTGGGTTTCTTGGGGGCGTCCTTAGCCTTTTTGGGCGAGAGCATGATTGTCATGCGCTTGCCTTCGAGCACGGGCATCTGGTCGAGTTTGCCATATTCTTCGAGGTCGTTGGCGAATCGCAGCAACAGCACTTCGCCTTGTTCCTTGAAGAGAATGGAACGGCCCTTGAAGAAGACATAGGATTTCACCTTGGATCCTTCTTTGAGGAAGCCGATGGCATGCTTGAGCTTGAAGTTGTAGTCGTGCTCGTCGGTCTGTGGTCCGAAACGGATTTCCTTGACAACGACTTTGGTCGATTTGGCCTTCTGCTCCTTGAGCCTCTTGCGCTGCTGGTACTGGAATTTCTGGTAATCCATAATACGGCAGACGGGAGGTGTGGCCATGGGCGCGATTTCAATCAGGTCGAGCTCTTGAGCGTCGGCAATGCTGAGCGCCTTGGCGATGGGATAGATGCCCTCTTCCACATTGTCGCCCACGAGTCGCACCTCGGTGGCGCGAATTTCGTCGTTGACCGCGTGTTCGGGTTTATCCTTCTTGTTCCGGTCAAAACGGCCTCGACCGTTTTGAGGTCTTGGACCGCTGTTCATGGGCTTTTTGGGCCCGTTCCAAAATGGTTTTTTCTCCATCAAGTAATATTAATAGTTTATAAAAAGCGATATTATGCACATTATCAGGTATTTATCTTGCTTGTAATCACCCGATAATCACATTAGAAAGCCGTCTGTTCAGCGACTTCGCGATTAATATCGGCTGCAAAGGTAATAATTTTTTCTGAACCTTTATCACCTTCGCCCTGTTTTCTTACAGAAACTTCCTCACAATTAGATTCTTTTTCACCAACTATGAGCAAGTAGGGGATTCGCTTGAGCTCGTTGTCGCGAATTTTTTTGCCGATTTTCTCGTTGCGGTCGTCGATAATTGCTCGCACATCGTTCTCGTTGAGGACATCGACTACATGCTTGGCGTAGTCGTTGTACTTCTCACTGATGGGGAGCACCACAGCCTGCTCTGGAGCGAGCCACAGGGGCAGTTTGCCGGCAGTGTGCTCAAGGAGCACAGCCACAAAGCGCTCGAGCGAGCCGAAGGGGGCGCGGTGAATCATGACGGGACGGTGTTTCTGGTTGTCGCTGCCGGTGTATTCGAGGCCGAAGCGCTCGGGCAGGTTGTAGTCGACCTGGATGGTACCCAGCTGCCAGCGGCGACCGATGGCGTCCTTCACCATGAAGTCGAGTTTGGGACCATAGAAAGCAGCCTCGCCAGTCACCTGCTTGGCTACCAGGCCTTTCTCGGCGCAAGCCTCAACGATGGCGCGCTCGGCCTTTTCCCAGTTCTCGTCACTACCCACATATTTCTCTTTGTTGTTGGGGTCGCGGAGCGAAATTTGAGCCTCATACTCGAAACCGAAGGTCTTGAAGATGAAGGCGATGATTTCCATCACACCCAGGAACTCATCTTTGAGCTGGTCGGGGGTGCAGAAGATGTGTGCGTCGTCTTGCGTGAAGCTGCGCACGCGGGTGAGTCCGTGGAGCTCGCCGCTCTGCTCGTAGCGATAGACGGTGCCGAACTCGGCAAAACGAATGGGCAGGTCCTTGTAACTGCGAGGCGAAGTCTTGTAGATTTCGCAGTGGTGGGGGCAGTTCATGGGTTTGAGCATGTACTCCTCACCCTCCTCGGGCGTGTGGATGGGCTGGAACGAGTCCTTGCCATATTTTGCGTAGTGACCTGAAGTCACATAGAGCAGTTTGTTGCCGATGTGCGGGGTGATCACCTGCTGGTAGCCATACCTGCGCTGAATCTTGGCAAGCATGTCCTGCAGGCGGTTGCGCAGTGCGGCGCCCTTAGGCAGCCACAGGGGCAGGCCCTGACCCACATTGTGCGAGAAGGCGAAGAGTTCCATCTCCTTGCCAATCTTGCGGTGGTCGCGCTTCTTGGCTTCTTCGAGCATCACGAGGTACTCGTCGAGCATCTTCTTCTTGGGGAAGGTGATGCCATAGACGCGCACCAGTTGCTGACGCTTTTCGTCGCCACGCCAGTAGGCACCGGCCAGCGAGAGTATCTTGATGGCTTTGATGGGCTCGGTGGTGGGGATGTGCGGACCACGGCACAGGTCGGTGAAATTGCCCTGCTTGTAGGTGGTGATGTGTCCATCCTCGAGTTCGCTGATGAGTTCGCACTTGAGGGTCTGTCCACCATCGCCGAAGAACTTGAGTGCGTCGGCCTTGCTGATGTCGCTACGCACCACGCTCTCTTTCTTGGCCACGAGTTCAGCCATTTTCTTTTCGATTTTTGGGAAATCGGCGCTTGTGATGGTGTGTTCACCTGGGTCGATATCGTAGTAGAAGCCATTTTCGATGGCGGGACCGATACCGAACTGAACGCCTGGGTAAAGTTCTTGAAGCGCTTCGGCCAGAAGGTGTGCCGAAGTGTGCCAGAAGGCGTGTTTGCCTTCGGCGTCTTCCCACTTGAATAGTTTAATCTCACCGTCGTTACAAATGGGTCGAGAAATATCCCATTCTTGGTCATTGACCGAAGCAGCCAGGATGTTACGGGCGAGGCCGGAACTGATGCTTTCGGCAATTTGCAGCGGGGTTACGCCGCTTTCGTACTGCTTGACGTTTCCGTCAGGAAATTTAATGTTGATCATCATAAAATAATTTTAAGTTTCTGCCATACAACGGCACAATTACTATCCCGAAACGGAAATTAGGCCGGAATATGATATTTTGGTCTTACCCTAACGGCCGAATCGGGTTAAATTAGCTGCAAAGGTAATCAATTTCAAGCGAACGCCGAAAGTTTTGTTGCAAATATTTATTAATAAGGTGGAAAAATGTCAGAAGTCAGACAATTATTTTCGTGAGGAGAGGTATTTAGAGGGAGGCATGCCAGCATATTTTTTGAAGAAGCGGGTGAAGTGCTGGGGATACTCGAATCCCAGCTCCTGGGCGACTTGTGTTACCGACATTCCTCCCATCATGAGGCTCTTGGCGCGGTCGATGAGGAAACGCTGAATGGCATGCAACGGGCTGTCGCCTGTGACACTGCGCACCACATCGCCGAAATAGCTTGGCGACAGGCATAGCTCGGCAGCGCAGTAACGCACGGTGGGCAGGCCATGCTGGTATTGCAGCTTATTTTCGTAATAGTCGGTCAATACCTTGTGAAAACGCGAAAGCAGGTTGTTTTGCAGCTGGGTTTCGGATTTAAACTGCCTGTCGTAGAACAGGAGACAGTAGTCGCAGATGAGAACGATATAATCCTGCACGATGCGGTCGGACAGGGTGGTTTGCTCACGGTGACTGATGAATGTGCGAATCATTTCCATCAGACGCCACAGCAACTGTTTTTCGCCCTCGGTGGTGTGCAGGGCCTCGCTCACATTATAGGAGAAGAAATGGTAGTCAGAGATGCGTTTTTCGAACACTGAGCCCCGCATGAACTCTGGGTCGAACAGGAGCCCCCAGCCGTGATACACTTCGCGGTGACCATCGTCGGCCTTTCCTATGACCTGCCCTGGTGCGGCGGCGGTGAGCGATCCCTTTGTGGTGTCGTAGGCTCCCATGCCGTAGGTGGTATCGGTGGGGAAATTGTCCTGGGCAAAGATGGCATACACCCCCAACTTGTTGAGCGAGTGACGAATCTCGCCGAGTTCGTCGAAGTGAATGATGCTCACCATGGGATGCCACACGCTGGCACCCACATCGCGAGCATAGTCGTTGGCATTGTTGATGTGTAGCAAATTCTCCATTTCACTGACAAAGATAGTGCTTTTTTTGTCTTGGAAAAACAAGGAAAAATTCAAAAAAGGATAAAAATGGTAATTTTTCCGATATTTCAGATAATAGACTGTGAGAATAAAAGTTGCAACTTTGCAATCAGAAACTCAAACAATATACTCTATTATGAAGAATTTATCCAAAAATCTGCTGATGGCCGCAGTGCTGATATTGTGCGGCTGCACGCAAAAAGATGAAACAAATAAAAACAACGAGAACATGAACACAACATTGCAACTTACACAGGAATGGGACAAAGTCTTCCCGCAGAGCGATAAAGTGAATCACAAGAAAGTCACTTTCAAAAATAGGTATGGCATTGAACTGGCTGCCGACATGTACACGCCCAAGGATGCGAAGGGAAAACTTCCTGCCATCGCTGTCAGTGGTCCCTTTGGAGCGGTGAAAGAGCAGAGCAGTGGCCTTTATGCACAGCACATGGCAGAGCTGGGTTTCCTCGCCATTGCATTTGACCCCTCGTTCACGGGTGAGAGTGGTGGAGAACCCCGCCGCATGGCATCGCCTGACATCAATACCGAGGATTTTCTTGCTGCAGTCGATTTCCTGAGTGTTCAGGACAATGTGGACCCGGAGCGCATAGGCATCATAGGCATTTGCGGTTTTGGTGGCATGGCAGTCAACGCAGCTGCAATCGACCCCCGCATCAAAGCAACCGTTGCCTCAACGATGTATGACATGAGCAAGGTGACCGTTGAAGGCTATTTCAAAAGTGAAGACACCAAGGAACAGCGCATGGAGAAACGCAAAGCGATTGCAAAACAGCGCACCGAGGATTACAAGAATGGCAGTTACAAGCGCGCCGGCGGTGTTGTGGACCCGCTACCGGCCGACGCGCCACAGTTTGTAAAGGATTATTATGACTACTATAAGACCAAGCGAGGCTATCATGAGCGCAGCGGCAACTCAACTGATGGTTGGAATGTGACGGGCTGCCAGTCGTTCCTCAACCAGCCTCTGCTGGCATGGGCTCACGAGATTGAAGCTCCCGTGCTGCTCATTCATGGCGAGAAAGCGCACTCGCGCTACTTTAGCGAATATGCCTTTGAAAAGATGACAGGCGTGCATGTTGAGGGCGAGAGCAAAACCATCGGGAACAAGGAGTTGATGATTATTCCGGGAGCCGTGCACTGCGACCTGTACGACGACAAGGCCGGTGTGATTCCCTATGACAAACTGGCTGAGTTCTTCAAGAGCAACCTGAAATAAGGAGAGAGTACAATAGTTTCACAAAGTGGGGACATGCAAAGCCGCGCGGATTTTATAATCAGACAATTAATGACAATAAATGTCAATTTATTTTATTGATGACAATTGATTTGTCACGCAACCACACAAGTATATTCTCGCAAAGTGGTGGCAGTTTGTTCTCTCACAAAGAATCAGGGTTGGCTTCATCGCCAACCCTATTTTGTTTGTCGCCCTTAACGGGGCTGAGCGGGTGATTGTTGCCAACGCTTGAGGGTGGGGTGTGGTGCGTTGACAACGCAACATACTGAACATGCTTAATCTTAAACTGGCTCGTGCTGAAACTGTTGTCGTAACTATCGAGCCATGCGGTAGATGTCGCGCATGGCTTGGGCGTCGAGCACCTCCATGGCACCCACGGTGATGGTGCCGCCGCGCGAACACTTGTCGACCATCGTGTCAATCTCCTGGTCGGTAATGTCGCGCCCCAGCAACTCATGGATGTTGGTAGGCATGCCTATCTGGCGATAAAAGTCCTCAATGGCGCAAATGCCACGCTCGGCAGTCTCCTCGGGATGCGCAAAGTCGTTGGGAACTCCCATCACATTCACGGCAAACTGCACAAATCGGCTCAGGTGCTTCGCCTTGACATAGCGAGCCCACGATGGCCAAATGGCAGCCAACCCTGCCCCATGGGTCACGCCGAAGAGCGCACTCAGCTCATGCTCGAGGCGGTGCGTAGCAAAGTCTTTCTCGGTGCCGCACTCGGTCAGGTCGTTGTGAGCCAGCGAACCCGCCCACATGATTTGTGCACGGTGACGATAATCCTCAGGATTGCGCATCACCACCAGGGCCGAGTCCTTGACGGTGCGTAACAAGGCCTCGCTGATGGCATCGGTCAAGGTCATATCCTCATATTTCGAGAAATAGCGTTCCATGGTGTGCATCATGATATCGGTCGCCCCGGCTGCTGTTTGATAGGGAGGCAAAGTGTAGGTGCGCTCGGGATTCATCACGGCAAACCGGCATCGGCACAGGTCGCTGTTGATGCCACGCTTGAGCAACCCCTCGTCGGCGGTAATCACGCAGCTCGACGACATCTCGCTACCTGCTGCGGGAATTGTCAGCACCACACCGATGGGCAGGCATTGCGCAGGCACAGCCTTCCCGGCCCAGAAGTCCCACACATCGCCATCGTATGGCACACCATAGCCAATGGCCTTGGAGGAGTCGATTACACTGCCGCCACCCACGGCAAGGATGAAGTCCACACCCTCGCGGCGGCACAGTTCTATGCCCTCGCGAACCTTCGACAGCAGTGGATTGGGCACCACACCGCCCAGCTCGCAAAATGCGATGCCTGCTTTTTGCAGTTGCTCACGCACCACATCGAGTAAACCCGAACGCTGCGCCGAGCCACCGCCATAGTGAATCAACACCTTTTTGCCACCATTGGCAGCCACCAGTTCACCAATCTTTTTCTCCGACTCACGACCGAACACCACGCGTGTCGGTGCATAAAAATTGAAATCCTTTATCATGGTCAAATCGTTTTGTTAGTTACTTTCTTGCAAAGTTACGACTTTTTTTAAGATGATGAATAACTTTATCATTCGTTGCAATAGTCTATGAAGCCACCTTTTCCCACCCATAACCCGTGAGCATCACATCGTCGCGATACAGCAATTCTTCCCCACCTTCAAGCATGTGGCGGAAGAAGATACTGGAATTTGGAGTGGAATTATAAGATAGAATGGGGGATTGCTTTGTTTTTTTAAGAAAAAGTGTTATATTTGCAAAAAACAATGAATTTGTGTAAAAATAACTATCTAAAACACGATGATATGAAACGAATAACTTCTCTCCTACTGAGCTGCCTGGCGGCAGTGGCGATGTTCAATATGTCTGCCGTCAGCACGAGCGACTTTGTGATCGACGAGGGTAAGCCCGCGGGCGATGTGAACAATGACGAACGCGTGAACGTGAGCGATGTGTCGACGCTCATCAACATGATTCTGGGCAGCACAGCCATGGATCAGAGCCTCGCCGATGTGAACGGCGATGGCCGTGTGAATGTGAGCGATGTCACAGAGCTCATCAACATCATACTGGGCAACACCATTGGTGGCAGCACTGGCGGCTCGGTGATAACCATGGCCGACTTCACCCCCAATTCGGGTTCCACATCGGGTACTGCGCCCCTGCATCAGTGGGCCGAGGGCGACGTGATTTTTATTGCCGTTGACCCCGACTACACCAGCGCTTGCCAGAATGTGTATGCCATGGTGCGCACCGGCGGCAAGTGGGTGCTGCAGGATGTGAAAGGCAGCAACAAGCAGGGA
>CACXLJ010000030.1 GCA_902768435.1 uncultured Bacteroidales bacterium
AACGACATGTAAACCAGCGCCGAACCGGTCTCGTTTTGCAAGATAATGAGTATGATGGGCACAACAATAATGGCCACTGCTCTCAAGAAGTTTTTACGCTCCTTGAGCGAGAAGTTGTAGGTGCTGAACAGCTTGGCCAGCGCCAGTGCCGTGGCAAACTTGGCAAACTCGGCAGGCTGCAGACTCACAGGCCCCAGCACCAGCCACGAGTGCGAGCCCTTGATATTAGGCGCTATCACAATGGTCGCCGCCAGCAACAGCACCATCACACCATAGATGGGATAGGCATAGGCCTCATATACTCGCCGGTCGATGAGCAACAGCGAGAAACCTATCACCAGCGACAGGCCAATCCACAGGAACTGCTTGCCCGAATACTCCGAAAAGGCAAACATGCTGGCACCGTCAAAGTCATAACTGGCAGCATAAACGCTCACGGCACCCGCCACCACCATAATCAGGTAGAGGATGACCGTCAGCCAGTCGATCGACCGCAACAGCGTGTGATTGTTATCGTTAGTGTTTCTTAACTCCACTGTAGGCTATTGTGTTTGAGTTGATCATTCTGCTTTCAAGTGCTGTGCGGCTCACTTTGCCGTTCAGGTACTTCTCCATCATCAGGCTCCCGATGGGCACGCCATAGGTGGCACCGAAACCTGCATTCTCCACAAAGGCGCACACCGCTATCTTGGGGTTGTTCATCGGGGCAAAGCCCATAAACACCGAGTGGTCGCGGCCATGAGGGTTCTGTGCCGTACCAGTCTTGCCACACACTTCCCAGCCGGGCAGATTGGCCGTGCGGCATGTACCGCCCAGCACCGCCATGCGCATACCCTCGACAATGTCTTCGTAGTAGCGTGTGTCGATGGTCGTGCGATGCTTCTCCTTGAATTTCTTGAGGATGCCCACACCTATGATGCTCTTCACCACATGGGGGGCATAATAGTAACCGCGATTGGCGATAGTGGCGCACAGGTTGGCAATCTGCAACGGGGTGGCAAGGATTTCGCCCTGACCAATCGCAATCGAGATCACGCTCTGCGCCGTCCACTTGCCCTCGCCCAGCATCTTGTTGTAGTATTTGGTGTTGGGGATGAAGCCGCGGCTCTCGCCAGGCAAGTCAATGCCCAGTTTGTAGCCGTAACCCTGGCTCACCATGTGGTTCTTCCACACTTCAAAGGCCTTGGGCACACTGCCATACTTCGACTTCATGTCGACCATGCGCTTGAATCCCCAGCAGAAGTAGGCATTACACGAAGTCTGCAACGCTGGTTTCAGCGCAATGGGCGAACCATGACCGTGACACCCCACTCGCAGACCGGCATTGATGTAGCCGCGATGGCAGGGGAACGCCGTGGTCAGGTCCACAATGCCCTCTTGCCTGAAGATGAGGCCTTGCGTGGGCTTGAAGGTGGAACCCGGCGGATAAGCGGCCATGATGGAACGGTCGAACAGTGGTTTGTACTTGTTGTTCACCAGCTTGGCGTAGTTCTTGCCGCGTTCCTTGCCCACCAGCAGCGCGGGGTCATAGCCGGGACTCGACACCAGTGCCAGCACCTCGCCCGTGCTCGGGTCGATGGCCACCACGGCACCAATCTTGTTCTGCATGAGCCGCTCGCCATATTCCTGCAAGTCGATGTCGATGCTCAACTTCAGGTCGTTTCCGGCCTCGGCCGTCACATCCTCGGCTCCGTCCTTGTACTTGCCCTTGATTTTGCCCACAGCGTCGCGAATGAGTATCTCACGCCCTTTCTTGCCACGCAAGAATTTCTCATAACTCTTCTCCACGCCCAGGTCGCCGGTGTAGTCGCCCGGATTATAGTATTTGTCGTTCTCTATATCCTTGGAATTCACTTCCCTGATGTCGCCAAGCACATTGGCTGCAGCAGCATAGTTGTACTCTCGCACAATCTTCTTCACAATGTAGAAACCCGGGAATCGGTACAGCTTCTCCTGAATGCGGCCATAGTCCTGTGCCGACAGGTGCTGTATCACAATCTGCTCGATATAGGGCGAATAGTTGTGGTTCTTGTTGCGGTCGGTGATTTCGGCAAGTCTTTTCTCGAAGTCGGCACGAGGTATCTGCAGCGTGTTGCAGAAGTCAGCCGTGTCAAAGGGCTGAACATCCTTGTGTATCATCACAAGGTCGTAGGCTGGCTGGTTATACACCAGCAGTTTGCCATTTCGGTCATAGATAAGGCCTCGCGACGGGTAAATGGTCTTGTTCACAAAAGCATTCGAGTCGGCACGCTCCTTGAACTTGCTGTCGCTCAGTTGCAGTTCGACAAGCCTGAAAAGGTAGATGGCGACTATCAGCACAATGAAGCCGCCTATCACAAACTTGCGTTTCTCAAGATTATAGTCTTTTCTCACGACGGGTGCTCAATAAACTGTCGATGCCAAACAAAACCACTATAGTCAACGCTGCACTGCACAGGGCTCTGAGCGCAGTAAGGCCCACATTGCTGAAGGTGAACGACTGAATCATGAAGATGAGGATGCAGAAGATGAGCACCATTGTGATCATGTACTTCAGGTACACGCCTGTTCCCAGCGAGGCTATCGAGGGAATGGGGTTGCTCATGTCGTCGTCACGCCCCATGTAGGCGTTAAACACATGGCCACGAGTAGCGCTCATCAGCGTGCAGGCCAGAGCATTCATGCCATGCGTGTTGTTGAAGATATCCACCACCAGTCCCAGCAGGAACGACAGCGTGTAGAGCCAGTTCTTCGACAGGTTGATGGGAAGCCTTATGATGAAGTAGATATACACCAGCGGGGTTGCAAGGTCGAATAGCAATATCTTGCTGCAAATGATTTGCAACAGCACCATCACGATGAAAAGCACGGTGAAATGAATTATATTTTTCGTCATAGCCTCATTCTCCTTTCTTCGTGCTTGAGGTCTTCTCGTCCTTCGACTCAACCAGTTTCAACTCCACTTTCATCTTGTTCTTGATGGCACGCACTGTGCTCAGCTGCATGAAGTTGGTGGCCAATCTCACCTTAAGCGACACAAAGTTGTCGCTCAACTCCTTCGACACGCTCTCCACGGTGCCCACAATGATGCCCTCGGGAAACACGGCCGAATAACCGCTCGTTATAATCGTGTCGCCACGGTGGTATTTGCCTTGTTTTGGCAACTCCTGCAGCATAGCAAACTCTGGGTCTTTCCCGTCCCACACCATGCTGCCGAAGAAACCGTTGCGCTTCACTTTGCACGACAGTTTCATGTGCGGATTCAGCAACGAAATGACGCGTGCCGAGTGATCGCTCACCACATTCACCATGCCCACCACGCCGTTGTGGTCCACCACACCCATCTCGGGCACGATGCCGTCGGCCTTGCCGCGGTTGATGGTGATGTAATTGTAAGGCTGCGACACGCTGTTGCTAATCACATGTGCCAGCACATAGTCGAACTGTGCCACCACGGGCTGAACTTTTGTCGTGTCGGGAATCTGCATCTTCACATTGGCAAGCTGGCTCTTCAGGTTCACCACCTCCATCTCGAGGGCAGCATTGCGCTGCTGCAATTCCTCGTTGATGTTCTTCAGGTTGAAGTATGAGGTCACGGCGCTATAGCCTTCGAGCACTGTCGAAGCCACAGAGTTGGCCGAGGTCAGATACACGCTCTGCTGATAAGGGTTATTCCTGAAAAGCAGCACGCAGCTTGTTATCACATAGAACATGAAAACAAACCACGATACATGCTTAATGAAGAAATTCAGCAGATTGTTCATCCTTAAACTCCTGTTGTTTTAAAGACCATGATTGTGCACCCCACCACACAGGCAAATGCCCACGCCTGGTTATCATGGGCTCACCTGTTGCTCCTCGCTTTGAGCGCTGGGAGATGATTGCAAAAATTAGCGTTTCAGGAACTTGAAGTGCTTGATGTTCTTCAATGCCACACCGGTTCCCTTGGCAACTGCGTGCAGGGGATCGTCGGCAATGTGGAACTCAATGCCAATCTTGTTGGTCAAGCGCTTGTCAAGACCACGCAGCAGAGCGCCGCCACCAGCCAGATACACACCGTTCTTCACGATGTCGGCATAGAGTTCGGGAGGGGTCTGCTCCAGAGCGCTCAGCACAGCGGCCTCGATCTTCGAGATCGACTTCTCGATGCAATGGCAAATTTCCTGATACGACACGGGCACCTCCATGGGCAGAGCCGTCATCTGGTTCGGGCCATGAACGATGTAGTCTTCAGGAGGATTGTCAAGTTCTGTCAATGCCGAGCCTACATTGATCTTAATCAGTTCGGCAGTGCGTTCGCCCACGCGCACATTGTGTGCACGGCGCATGTGCTCCTGAATGTCGTCGGTCAGGTCGTCGCCAGCAATGCGAATGCTCTTGTTGCTCACGATACCGCCCAGCGAAATCACGGCAATCTCGGTGCTGCCGCCGCCTATGTCCACAATCATGTTGCCCTCGGGAGCCAGCACATCAAGGCCTATACCCAATGCAGCTGCCATTGGCTCATATATCATGTACACATCACGGCCACCAGCGTTCTCGCTCGAGTCGCGCACGGCACGAATCTCCACCTCGGTCGAACCCGAAGGAATGCACACCACCATGCGCAGCGAGGGTGAGAACCAGTGATTCTTGGCGCTCACCTTCTTGATAAGGCCCTGAATCATGAGCTCGGCTGCCTTGAAGTCGGCAATCACGCCGTCGCGCAACGGACGAACTGTGGTAATGCCCACATGGGCTTTGCCATGCATCTCGCGCGCCTTCTCGCCCACCTCTATCAGTTTCTGGGTTTTTGAATCCAGAGCCACTACCGATGGCTCGTCAATCACTATCTTATCATTGTGAATGATAATGGTGTTCGCTGTTCCCAGGTCAACAGCAATCTCTTGTGTAAATGAGAATAATCCCATAGTCTGTCTTGTTATTTTAGTGTTTGAAGTGGCGTATGCCGGTCATCACCATCGCCACTCCGTGGTTATTACAAAAATCAATACTCTCGTTATCACGCACCGAGCCGCCAGGTTGTATCACGGCATCGATGCCTTCGTTATAAGCAATTTCTACGCAGTCGCCAAACGGGAAGAACGCGTCGCTCGCCATCACGGCACCATGCAGGTCGTGGCCAAAGGCTTTAGCCTTCTCGATGGCATGCTTCAGCGCGTCAACGCGCGAGGTCTCGCCCACACCACTGCCCAGCAGCATCTTGCCCTTGGCAAGCACAATCGAGTTGCTCTTGCTGTGCTTCACAATCTTGTTGGCAAAGAGCAAATCCTCGGCCTGGGCGGCAGTCACGGCTTTCTCGGTGGCCTGCTTCAAGTCGGCAACCGTCTCAACATGGCTGTCGCGCTCCTGTACCAAGGCACCGTTCAACACCGTGCGCACCTGCATCTTGGCGCTCTCAACAGTCTTCATCTGCAGTATCACACGGTTCTTCTTCTGCTCAAGAATGTGCAGGGCCTCCTCGCTATATGAGGGCGCAATGCACACCTCGATGAACACCTTGTTCATCTCCTCGGCTGTGGCAGCATCTACCTCGCGATTGGTCACATGCACGCCGCCAAAGGCACTCACGGGGTCACCCGCCAGCGCATCTTTGAAGGCATCGGCAAGCACTGGCCGCGAAGCCAGGCCACAGGCATTGTTGTGCTTCATGATGACAAATGTGGGCTCATCAAAGTCCTTGATGAGACTCACGGCAGCATCAATGTCGAGCAGGTTGTTGTAGGAAATTTCCTTGCCATGCAACTGTGTGAACATCGCGTCGAAATCGCCATAATAGTAGCCGCGCTGATGCGGATTCTCGCCATAGCGCAGCGTCTTCACGCCGTCGACAGTGAATCGCAGCGACGAGGCTTCATCGCCGGCAAAGTAGTTGAAGATGTGACTGTCGTACTGGCTCGATACTGCAAAAGCCTCTTTGGCCAACCAGCGGCGCTGCTCAAGCGTGGTGTACACGCCACCATTAGCCTTGAGCATCTCCAACAGGGCGCCATATTGCGCCTTCGACGCCACGATGGCCACATCGTTGAAGTTCTTGGCAGCACCACGAATCAGTGAAATGCCGCCTATGTCGATCTTCTCGATGATGTCTTCTTCGCAGGCACCGCTCGCCACCGTCTGGTCAAAGGGATACAGGTCAACTATCACCAGATCGATGTCGGGAATATCATAGTCGGCCACCTCTTGCTGGTCCTCAAGATTGTCACGACGCGACAAAATCCCGCCAAACACTTTGGGATGTAAAGTCTTTACACGCCCACCAAGTATGGAAGGATAGCCTGTGAGGTCCTCCACAGCGTCACAGCCATAACCCTGCTCGAGGATAAACCGCTGCGTGCCGCCGGTCGACAGGAACCGCACACCACCGTCGTTCAATATCTTCAATAAGTCGTCAAGTCCGTCTTTGTGAAACACGGAGATGAGGGCTCGCTTTATTTTCTTTCGTTCAATCATTCTACCTATTGAGTTGTTTTTGAGGATTTTAGGTACAATCTCCATCAACCATGAGCACTCTTTAACTGCGCATGAAAAACAGGTTTCTCACACGGCAGTTACAATGCACTTGGCTTTTGAGTATGCAAAATTACTCAATTCTCAACGATTTTCTGCTATTTTTTCTCAATTAAAATTCAACTTTTTTGCTTTTTAACACCTCTATTATTTTTAAGCCCCTTTTTCAAGCCACGATTCCCCCACTTCATACTGTTGTCAAATAACGACAAGAAAGGCTGCCAACCCGTGGCAGCCCTGCTCTTTTTTCTCTTGTCAGAACAAAAACCTTCTCTATTTCAAAGAAGCCTTACTCTTTTCAGAATTCGTAGCCTAAAGCAAACTGAAGGTTACCGTTCCTCATGTCGCCCTGGTCAAACGCCTTGGTCAGACCCATGGTGTAGCGACCCTGAACAAACAGATTCTCGGTAACATGATAGGTTGCGCCCAGACCAACACCGAAATCTACGGTCTTTGCCTTTATGAAATCATTCAAATCGAACGACTTACCTTCGGCCGAAACCTTGTTATAAACATTGAAGCCCACCTGCGGACCCAGGTCAATCGACAAGCTGGGTGTTGCATAGTACTTGAACATGACGGGAACATTCACATAGTTGGTGTTAAAGGTCAAATCCGAATCTTTCCATCCCATGGCCTCAACATTGATACCGAAAAGGTCTTTGCCAATCTTGAACTTACCGCCCTGGCTGGCAAAAACAACTTCAGGAGCAATCGACACCTTGTCGTTGAAATGATACTCCATGAACAAACCGGCCTGATATGACGGTTTCATGCCATGAGGCAGATCTTCGCCCCAGAAATTAGTCAAATCAAAACCTGCTTTTACACCAAATTCAACTTGAGCCATTGCGCCCATGCTAATCAGCGCTGCTGATAATGCTAAAAATAACTTTTTCATTTTTTTCTTCGTTTTTGTTAATATTATATGTTTGAATTTTCTCAAACAAAAAACTGACCCTATGACCATTTTCCATAGAAAAGGTTTAATGCAAAGCGAAATTTAGAACACTCATTCCGCCAGAAAGAACATTATTAATAATTAGATTGCCGTCACTAATTGCTGCATATAGACCTTAAAACCAATCATTATTTACACTAAAATCATCGTTTTGGAGATGAAAATTAGTCTAAGTCTATCATAATTTCGATTTTATTGCTAATTTTGTGCCACGAAAGAAACCTTAATATTAATCTTAATATGAGTTATCCAAAATTTCTAATCTCGGCACTGGTTGCATGCTCTTGCATGCTGGCAACCGCTCAAGTGCCACAACCCGTCACCTATCCGGGCGACGCCACAGCCACGCAATGCTACACGCTTAGCAATGGCTTGAAAGTTTTCCTCAGTGTTAATCCGCAATCGCCACGCATCACGGCTCACATCGCCGTGCGCACCGGTTCGCGTAACGACCCCGCCGAGACCACCGGTCTGGCCCACTACCTCGAGCACCTCATGTTCAAGGGCACAAAGCAATTCGGCACCAGCAACTATGCTGCCGAGAAACCGCTGCTCGACACCATCGAGGCTCGCTATGAACAGTACCGCAAGGTGACCGACCCTGCGCTGCGCAAGAAATTGTATCACGAAATCGACAGCATCTCGCAGCTGGCAGCTCAGTACAACATCCCCAATGAGTATGACAAACTCATGGCAGGCATCGGCGGCATTGGCTCCAACGCCTACACCAGCACCGATGTGACTTGCTACACCGAGGACATCCCTGCTAACGAAGTCGACCGCTGGGCTCGCATCCAGAGCGACCGTTTCCGCAACATGGTGATTCGCGGTTTCCACACCGAGCTCGAAGCCGTGTATGAGGAGTACAACATTGGCATCGCTAAAGACCAGTGGAAGTTCTTCGATGCCATGAATGCCAAGATGTTCCCCACCCACCCCTACGGCACACAGACGACCATAGGCACACAGGAACACCTCAAGAACCCCTCGATCACCAACATCAAAAACTATTTCAACAACTACTATTGTCCCAACAATGTGGCCATCTGTATGGCGGGCGACATGAACCCCACCGAGGTGATTGCCATTCTTGAACGCTACTTTGGCGACTGGAAGCCCAATTATAGCATGACTCGCCCCGAGTTCCCTGCTCTGAAACCCCTTACCGCTCCTGTCGACACCACCGTTGTGGGCCAGGAAGCCGAGTTCATGGCACTGGGATGGCGCTTTGGCGCTGGCAACGCACTGCAGACCGACACCATGGATGTGGTGGCCGATTTGCTCTCGAACGGCACTGCCGGCCTCATGGACCTGGATTTGAACCAGACTCACGAAGTGATGATGAGTGGCGCCTACAGCGACATGATGACCGACTACTCCATGCTCATGCTCATCGGTTATCCTAACGAAGGACAAACGCTCGAAGAGGTGCGTGAAAAACTGCTCGCCGAGGTCGACAAACTGCGTCGCGGCGACTTTGACGACGACCTGCTCCCCAGCGTGGTGAACAACGCAAAACTCGGTTATCTGCGCTCACTTGACAGCAATGCCTCGCGCACACGCCGATTAGTAAATGCTTTCATCAACCATGTTGATTGGGCACAAGAAGTGGGCCGACTCGACCGCATGAGCCACATGACCAAGCAGCAGATTGTGGACTTTGCCAACCGCTACCTGACCGACGGCTATGTGTGCGTGTACAAGCGTCTGGGCGAGGACACTACCCTCAAAAAGATCGACAAGCCACAAATCACCCCCATTCCCACCAACCGCGACATGCAGAGCAACTTTGTGCGCAACCTGCTCGGCGAGACCGTGGCTCCCATCGAACCCCAGTTCGTCGACTTCAACAAAGACATGACGATAGGCAAGACCGACAACGGGCTGCCCCTGCTTTACAAGCAGAACACCCAGGACGACCTGTTCTATCTCACCTACAAATATGACTTCGGCAACACTGCCGACAACCGTTATGGTATCGCAGCCAGTTATATGGAATACCTCGGCACCAAGAAACTCTCGGCCCAGGATTTCAAGAAACAGCTCTACAAACTTGCCTGCAACATTTCGTACAGCGTGATCGACAACGAGATGAGCGTGACCATTTCTGGTCTCAACGAGAACATGCCCCAGGCAGTGGCCCTGCTCGAGGATGTGCTGAACAATGCCAAGCCCGACCAGGAGGCATATCGCGGCATGGTCGAGACCATCATCAAGTCGCGCGTTGATGCCAAGAGCAACCAGGAGACCTGCTTCAACTACCTCATGGAATACGGACAGTTTGGTCCGCGCAACTCTTTGACCAACATCATGAGCGCCGAACAGCTGCGCAACACACAGCCTGAAGTGTTCACCAACCTCATCAAGAACCTGAACAACTACAAGCACACCGTGCTCTACTACGGACCGCTCACTCAAAAGCAGATTGCCTCTACCATCAAGAAACTCCACAAGGTGAACAAGAAACTTGTGGATGTGCCTAAGGGTACCCCATTCATGGAACAGCCCACTCCCGTGACCGAGGTTTGGATTGCTCCCTACGACGCCAAGAACATCTACATGGTGCAGTATAACAACAACCAGCGCGAGTGGGCACCTGAACACACTCCCGTCATCAACCTGTTTAACGAGTACTTTGGTTCAGGCATGAACGGCATCGTATTCCAGGAACTGCGCGAGGCTCGCGGACTCGCCTACTCGGCTGCCGCACGCTACAACCAACCTTGGGAAAAGGGTCACAAGGAAGACTTCTATACCTACATCATCACCCAAAACGACAAGATGATGGACTGCGTGAACGAGTTCAACAACCTGCTGAACAACATTCCGCAATCGGAGGCTGCCTTCCAGCTCGCTAAGGACGGTATCACGAAGAAACTTGCCAGCCGCCGCGTGACACGCTACGGTGTGCTCAACAGCTACCTTGCTGCCAAGCGTCTGGGTCTTGACTACGACATCAACAAGATGGTCTATGAACAGCTGCCCAAGCTCACGCTCAACGATATCGTGAACTTCTCAAAGCAGAACATGGCTAACAAGCCTTACCGTTACCTGATTCTGGGCAACGAGAAGGAACTCGACATGGAAGGTCTCAAGAAGATTGGCCCCATCCGCCGACTCACTCTTGAAGATATCTTTGGTTATTAATTATCTCACAACAATCAGGCCCGTTGCCTTCAATGCTGGCGACGGGCTTGATTTTATACTCACTCTATCTATGAAAACTAATCGACTCATCCTGCTTGCAGCAACCTTCCTGTGCCTGAGCGCCACAGCGCAAGACTTGAAAACCAGTGGCAAAACGGTCGATGAGCTTGTGCCATCAACTTGGCACAAGACTGAGGCCAAGGGCGACCTCGACGGCGATGGCATTGCCGACCTCGCCATCATTGCCACACCCGACTTCAAGCAGCATCTCAAAGTGCGTGAAGACGGCTATGTGTACAATTTCAACCAGCCCATCCTTGCCATTTATCGTGGCAATGCTAAGGGTGGTTATAGTCTGTGGAAACGCTACGACAAGGCCGTTGCCGGCAATGAAAACGAATACAACTTCATCTCCCACTCGTTGAATATCAATTCGCGCAAGGTGCTGAAAATTGGCATCGAGCACTTCTCGAGCGCAGGCAGCTACACCAATAACAGTTCAGACTATTTGTTCCGCTACCAGAACGGAGATTTCTTCCTGATTGGTGAAGACAATGAGGAAATGAGCCGCAACACAGGCGAGGTGGTGAATGTGAGCAAGAACTACCTCACAGGCAAGCAATGCCGCACCGTGAGTGCAGCATTTGTCGACTCCAACATTCGTCCTTCGGAGAAGTGGAGCACCTTCAAGCGCACACCACTGCGTGCACTTGGCTCATGGACTATTGGGGAATAATCGCCCCCTATCTGATGGGCACCAGCGGTTTGTCTTCCACCCCGGGCTCGTCGGCGGGCGACTGCGGCACATACACGCAGTTGGCCAGGCCGTTGCTCTCCCACACCCAAATGCTGTCGCTGAAATTCATCCCCATCAGCTCACGAGCGCGAGCCTGAGCTTTCTTTTTGGAATAGTAACATTCGCAGCACAGGCGATACACGGTCTTGCCCTTCACCGTAGTCTTGTAAACAGGATAGTACAGCACCTCCGACATGAACTCCGAGGCCTCCTTGGCTTTCTCAAGGCTTGAATAACTGCCGCACACCAGGTAATATACCTTGGTGTTTTTTTTGGCGGTGCGGCGCGCGGCATCGGCTGTGAAAGCGGCCATAACACTCACTAACACCACCAGCATGAGTGGCAACAAGTTCTTGATTGTTCTTTTCATAATAGCTCTTAGTTTTGGTTTTATGTAGCAAAGATAGTGCAAACCGAGTGCAAAACCAAATATTTACACTACCTTTGTACCCATTCTTATGCAATATTTAGGTGAACTCATATCCATCGGCGTGGCCTTCTCGTGGACTGCAACAGCACTGCTGAGCGAGTTTGGCAGCAAGCGCATGGGCAATCTCACGCTCAATGTGATGCGCATGGGCATTGCTCTCGTCTTCTCGGCCATCCTCTTCTGGGTCATGACGGGCAGTCCGCTGCCTGCCAAGGCCAGCACCGAGGCTTATGGCTGGATGATGCTCTCGGGCATTGTGGGCTATGTGATTGGCGATTTCTGTCTATTCCAGTGCTACATCATCATCGGGTCCAAGTTCGGCCAACTGTTCATGACCCTCGCCCCCATCACCGCTGCCATCATGGCGTGGTTCACCTTGGGCCAGAGCATCAGGCCCACTGCCATCATCGCCATGGCGGTCACCCTTGTGGGCATCGCCATCTCGGTGCTGGGACGAGGCGACACGCATCACAAAGTCACCCTGAAACTGCCCCTCAATGGCGTACTCTTTGCCATTGGTGCTGCCGTGTGTCAGGGTGTGGGACTTGTGCTCAGCAAGATTGGTATGGATCATTACGAGGCCTCTATGACAACGCCCTCGGCGCCCTGGATGTTGCCATTTTTTGCTAATTTCTTCCGCTGCGTGGCGGGAATCATAGGTTTCCTCATTCTCATGAGATTCAAGGAGGGATATAAGTCGCTGGGCAAGAACCTGACCGACCGTACGAGCATGGCCGCTGCCACCCTCACCACCATTTTCGGCCCCTTCGTGGGTGTAGGTTGCTCACTGCTTGCTGTGCAGTACACCAGCGCCGGCATCGCCAGCACCCTCATGGCACTCACGCCCATCATCATCATCCTGCCCGCCTGGTGGATCTTCAAGCAGCCCATCACCCTCAAGAGCGTCATCGGCGCCCTCATCTCGGTGGTCGGCGTCTCCCTCTTCTTCCTCCTCTAAATCTCCGATAATCGCCCTCATAAAAAACTCCAAGGCCTCTGAAACTAAAATGGCCAAAGGATTATGAAAGCAACGACAAAAAAGGTGGAATTCCTACTGAAATCCCACCCTTGTTTTGCTTGTCAGGCACCTCGGTTGATCAAATGTTGGACTGAATCTCTGAGAAGCCTATAATCACCTTCCACACATTGTCTTCTTTCACGACGCGATGCTTGCGCTGCTCGGTGGTGCCATCCTTGTGTGTGATGGTGAATGTCACCAAGGTATAATCGTCGTGTGTGCGGGCCTTTGTGGCCTTGACGGTAGCCTTGCTATTGCGTAGCTTGTCGAAGAAGAAATTCTTCTGATAATCGCTCAGTTTGTCGTTCTCCTTGAACTTCACAGCCTCCTTCAGGCGAATGATGTTGCCTTGATTTGGCAAAGTGTTGTAGAGCGCCTCAACGGCAGTCTTCGGAGTGTTTCCATATTTGTCGGTATCGCCCACGAGCAATTTCTTCACATCGCTGCCGGTACATGCGCTCAGTGCAACAACGCACACCAGAGCCATCACTGATAAAAACGAGAAATGTTTCATAATAATATTGCTGTTTTCTAATTTTGCAAAGTTTAATTCACTAGCGGCATGGGGTTAGAAGTCGAAGCCCAGCGAGACATAGACGTTCACGCGGTGGGTGTAACTGTTCCAGCCAATCGAAGCACCGAGAGGACCCAGTACGGCGCTATTGTAGTAATAGGCCAGTTGCAGGCCCCACAAGACTTTGCGCTTGAATATGTCGCTTATTTCATCGTTATGCTCAGCCACGCTGCCATCGAGCAGAATGTAGTGAGGACCCACGATTCGCTGCTGGAGCCTGAGCGACGCACTCACGAAGTTGTTGTCGAGATACTCGAAGTGCCCCAATCCTGCCATGGGTAGCTGGTGCGAGAAGAATTTGCCAAAGGTGCTTCCGCCCACAGCATTGTGCTTCATCACGGGCAGGTCTTTGCCAAAGAGCAATCGGCCCTGCACACGGGGGCGCAAGTGAGTAGTGGCTGTGATGGGCAGGGTCACCTGATACATGGCCATGAGGCTGCTGAAACCGCTGTGCCCCTTCCACTGAGCCAGGTTGTCGGTATAATACTCATAGCGAGCCTCGGCCCTCATACCACGGCGTGGAAAGTATTGGCTGTCTTCATTGTTGTAGCGCAAGCGCACATGATAGTTGAAGTAGTTCTCGTTGGCAGGAAAGTCGATGGTGCTCTTTTCGTTCCACAGGCCATTGAACACATGATAGTGCTCCCATCCCAGGCCCACTTCACAGTCGAAGTTCATGGCATCGAGTGAGAAGAGCTTGAGATTGGCATGCTGATAGATGTACGACAGGCAGTCGCTCTTCTTGCCCTTGTTGAAGAACTCCTGGTGGATGTTGGTCCAGAACTCATAGCTCACACCCATCTTCTTGAAATCCCAAGGCTGGATGTCAAACCCCAAGCGAATCTTTGAACGGAGTCCCAGACGCAGCGTGAGGTCCAGTTCATTCTTGAGGTTGCCAGGCATGAAGTAACGGCCGCGGAACTGCACAGCTGCCACATCCTCGGTGTCGTAGCGCACACCCAGCGAGGCCATCATGGCATTGGGTTCATATCGGTCGATGAGTTTATGCGGGTCTTCTTCAATCACCTTAAGGTTTTCGATTTGGCGCAGATGCAGGGTGTAATCCTTGTCGGGCGATGCTCCTGCCAGCTCCTTGAGTTTCTTGATATCATCGATTTTCTCACGGGCGGCTTCCTCGCCTTTCTCCATGAGTGTCTTGATGGCACCATGGGTGAAACTGCCGCTCGAGAAACCGCGCACAGGAACAGTGATGACCAGGTCGCAATATTTCTCGTTCTCCTTGGAGCGACGGGTGATGTCGCTGCCAATGGAGCGTTCCATTACATCCATCAGAGTGCGATAGCGCTTGTCCTTACCCACTCCCATGTCAAACCTGATGCCAATCACTATATCGGCACCCAGCTCTCGCGCCACATCGGCGGCGAAGTTGTTTTTGGTGCCGCCGTCCACGAGCACCATGTCACCCATGGGCACAGGGGTGAACACGCCAGGAATTGACATGCTCGAACGGATGCTCTTCACGAGCGAGCCCTTCGAAAGCACCACGGCGCTGTCGGTCACCAGGTTGGTGGCGACGCAGGCAAACTGGCGCGGCAGGTCGCGCAGGAAGTTGATGCTGTCGGGGTAGTCTTGCAAGTAGTGCTCGAAGGTGGTTTCTATATTATTGCCGCGAATCACGCCGCCGGGTTTCGGGTCAAGGCCGCCGCGCACATAGAACTCGCGTTCATACACATAGGTGTTGCGTGCCTCGCGCTCGCTCAGTGTGAGCCGTTTGGGGTTGCCTCGGTCAAGAAACAGTTCCGACCAGTCCATCGTGGTAAACATGGTGGCAATTTCGTCGCTGTCGTAGCCCACGCTGTAGAGCGAGCCCACAATGCTGCCAATGCTGGTTCCCACCACCATATCGACGGGCAATCCCGCTTCTTCAATCACCTTGAGCGCGCCCACATGAGCGGCACCCAGTGCACCACCGCCACTCAGCACCAGAGCCACCTTCTTGCGGCCCTGCACGCTGTCGGGCTTTTGCGTGTCAGCCATTGCGGGCATTGCCAGCAGCAATAGCATCATCAAGCACAAAATAGTTCGTTTCATATTTAGATAATGTTTTTCTTTTAAAAGGTTTAGAATTAGCGAGGTTCGTAGATGTCGGCATCCACATCAGGCATCTTGCGTATAATAGCCACATCGCCCATGAGCACAGCTTTTGCATCGATCGTGATGACAATTTCAACATCATCGACCGACTCGGTCACCTCGTACTCATAATCCTCATATCCCACATAGAAGAACTGCAATTTGCTGCCCTTAGGCACGCGCATGGCAAAGTTTCCATCCAAATTGGTCGCAGTTCCTGATATGGTGCCTTTGAGCATGACACTCACACCAACGCACGGTTCGCCAGTTTCCCTGTCGATGACTCGGCCTCGCACAATCACTGCGGTGGTGTCGCCCGGAGCGGCATCTACCAGCTTTGCTTGAACAGGCTGTACAGCCGGTATGTCGGGCACCACCTGCTGCGCCTGCATGGGCATGAACGAAGCCGCACCCAGCGCAAGGCCTGCCACAGTCACAACCTTTCCCATAGCTCTGCGGCGGTGCAACTGGTGCTCGATGTAACGCAATTCACGCTCGCAGGCAGGGCAAGTGCCGGAGCAGTCGCCCTCGTGCGTGCAAACCGCAGGTGTGTAGTCGATGTCATTGGCACTAGCCACAGCACACCGCACCTCGCGCAGATGCTTGCATATATCTTTCCCTTTCATAATCCAATCATCAAGTTTTGACAGGTCACAAAGTTATACAAAAAACTTGATTCCCGCCCCACCCAAGAAAAAAATCTTTATCCCTACTGGTTAACAAATCAGGATTTTTGCCTAAATTTGTGCTATATATCCCAGTATTTTGATTATGAGATTGAGGAACATTCTATTGATATTTGCGTTGATGCTGGGTGGCATGGCAATGGCTCAAAGCCGGGCTGACGGGCAACAACAACCGTCAGGCCACACCGACACCATCACGGTGATGACACTCAACCTGCATGCCGGCCACGACGCCAGCCTGCAACAGATAGGCCTGTTCATCAAGCAGCACAACCCCGACTTCGTGGCGCTGCAGGAAGTGGACCAGAACACCCACCGCGCCAACTGCCGGCATCAGAACGGCCGCGACTTCATTACCGAACTCGCCCACTACAGCGGCATGCAGGGATTGTTCGGCCCCACCATCAAGTTCAGCGGCGGCCACTATGGCATAGGGTTGCTCACGCGCCACCAGTTTGTGGATGTGCACAACATCAAGCTACCCCACCCCAACCCGAGAATGGAGCAGCGTGGACTGCTCCAGGGCTCCTTCGTGCTCCCCGATGGCGACACCATTGTGATGGCGTGCACGCATCTTGAGGCATTCGACAGCCTGAGCCGTGTGGCGCAGGCCCAGTACATCCTTCAGCACTTTGATAACATGCCTCACCCGGCCATCCTCGCCGGCGACTTCAACGCCCCGCCGCACGACCCTGCCATACAGCAACTCCTCACCCAGTGGACCGACTGCACCCCTGCCGACCAGCCCACCTTCAGCACCAGCAAGCCAAGCGAGAAAATCGACTACATCCTCACCCGCCCTGCCCCATCACGCCCTGCAGGAACAGCCACCTCCTCGTGGCGCATCGTGGAGTCGCATGTCATCCCCACCATTCTCAGCGACCACTTCGCCGTCGTCGCCACCCTCCTCCTCACCCACCCGTAAAAATCCGCATCGCACTAAAAAATCGCAAAAAAACGCAACCTCTGCCACAATTTGGCAGAGGGGTGTTGTATCTTTGCAGTGTCAACACTAAAAACACTCTAGACTATGGCAGATTTTGATCGTGGACCGAGCTTGCTGAGCAAGTATGTGTGGCTGATAGAGACCGTCTATAGGGCCAAGAGGATTCCCTTCAAGGAGATTAATGAGCTGTGGCGCGAGAACAAGGACTTGAGCCGAGGCGAAAATTTGCCCGTGCGCACATTTAATAATTGGCGCGCGGCCATTCTCGACATTTTCGGGGTGTGCATCGAGAATGAGCATTGTGGCGAGTATCCCTACTATATCGAGAACGAGGATGACATCAGCAAGAACGGACTGAGTTCGTGGATTTTCAACACCTTTTGCGTGGGCAACGCCTTGACTGGCAGTCAGAGCATAAAGGATCGCATCTTGCTCGAGCATGTGCCCTCAGGGCAAATTTACCTGCGGCCCATCATCGAGGCGATGAAGGAGAACCGCATCCTCAACATCACCTATTACAGTTACTGGAGAAACGAAGAATACAACTTTGATGTGCAGCCCTATTGTGTAAAACTATATCGCCAGCGGTGGTATATGGTGGCGCTGAGTGAGGGCTATGACGAGCCGCGCATTTATGCCCTCGACCGCATCCGGCAGCTATCGGTTACCGATGTCACATTCAAGATGCCCAAAAACTGGAGCGCCGAGCAGTATTTTGACGGATGTTTTGGTATCATAGCCAATAAAGACATCCACAAGCAAATCATTAAACTGAAAGTGATGGCCGACCAGGCTCGGTACATACGCGATTTGCCACTGCATGAGTCGCAGCAAGAGATTGAGCGAAACGACGATTTTTGTATCTTTCAGTATTACCTGCGTCCGCAGTTCGACTTCGTGCAGGAGCTGCTGCACAGCGGCGACACAATCGAGGTGCTGCAACCAAGTTTGCTGCGCCACGAGATGGCCGAGATTGTCAATAATATGCACAACATATATAATAACAACAAATCATGACCGACTTTGCAGCAATAGATTTTGAGACCGCCAACTATGACCGTTCTTCGGTATGCTCGGTTGGAGTGGTCATCGTCCGGGATGGGGCGATTGTGGACAAGTTCTACTCGCTCATCCAGCCCGAACCCAACTATTATAACTACTGGTGCACTCAGGTGCATGGCCTGTGCCGCACTGACACCGACGATGCCCCTATCTTCCCCGATGTGTGGGCTCAGATTGAGCCCTTGATCAAAGGCCTGCCGCTGGTCGCCCACAACCGCCCCTTTGACGAAGGCTGCCTTCGCGCCGTCTTCCGCACCTATCAGATGGATTATCCCGATTACGAGTTCCTCGACACCCTATCCGCATCCCGCCGCTTGCAACCCGACTTGGAAAACCATCAGCTCCAGACCGTGGCCGCCGCCTGCGGCTTCCAAATGGAGAACCACCACCACGCCCTCTCCGATGCCGAGGCCTGCGCCTGGATAGCCAGAGAACTGTTATAACTTCAATCGTTTTGTTTTTGGATAAGTGGAACGGTTTTAATAACTTTGCAAGTAATAACCATTTAAACTAAATGTGCTATGGCTGATTTTGATATTGAATTCTGTCCACATTGTGGAAAAGAGCTTAATTACACTGCAAATACTTGCTCTGATTGCGGGGAGGATTTGCCATCGGGCGCTTCATACTGCCCAAATTGCGGAAAAGAAATTGATGATTATGAACTAATTTGCGCTGAATGTGGAAAGACAATCACAGAAGAGGACGTTGACAAGTACAATCAACTATCCCAGGAGGAGAAAGCAGCTCTACATGAGGCCTATCTGCAGAAGCAATCTGAGGAAATAGCAAAGTATGAGGCGTTGCGAAAAGAAGTAGAGAAGAAAAGAAGAATGGATCGAGAGCAATACAAAATCAGTAAAGCTCAAGATGAAGCGATAATCAATGAAATCACCGACTACATTAAATCACAAGTCTCATTTGATTGCAAACTGAGTGCCTCGCTAACTCTTACCTTTATTGAGATAAAGGCTAAAATCGTCGATACAGGTTACACAGTCTCTGCAAAATTATATCAAAAGGACAAAGCCACAGCCTTGCCCAAGTTTGTCCAGGCACTGAATGCGATACACAACATTGCTGGCAATTATGATTGATTAACCACATTTGCAAACAAGAAACCATTAATACAAATAATATGGCAGAGAATCGAATAGAACTTAAGTCAGTTGGGGAACTCCTTGGTATGAAGTTCTTTATACCTAGTTACCAGCGAGGATACAGATGGACCGAATCCCAAGTTAAAGCATTGTTGAAAGACATTTGGGATTTTGATAAATCAAAGGATGGGGAGTTTTATTGTCTTCAACCATTATTAGTACGAATAAAACAAGAACCTTCCCTTGAAGAAATTAAAAAAGCAGATTCTATTGAAACTGTCAGAAGTATGTTGAAAGGATCATGGACAGTTATTGATGGACAACAAAGGCTTACCACAATCTATTTGATTCTAAAAGCTCTTGGCAATGAAAAACCATTTGAAATTGAATACGAACGCCATTCATATATTAATGAGTTGGATAAAATAGGTGGAGTATGTTCAGAAAATATTGAAATACACCATTTAACAACAGCTAGAGAAAAAATCAAAGATTGGATAATTAAGGAGAAATTGAACGACACACAGAAAGAGGAGCTGAGAGGAAAATTATTAAACCAAACAAAATTTATCTTCTACAATGTTGGAGAACTTAGCGATGATGCGGAGCATGACCTTTTCAAAAACCTAAATTCTGGAAAGATCGCACTGACCAACGCAGAACTTATCAAAGCCTTGTTTCTTAACAAAGTTGGTAATGAAGATATAGCGAATAGAGAAGTTGAGCAACGATTGCTTGCAGATGAGTTTGACCAAATTGAAAGGACATTGCGACAAGATGATTTTTGGTATTTCTTAGCTGGCAATACAGATAAACCATCATCGTGCATAAATCTATTGTTTGATTTGATATTTGAAGCGGATGAAAAGGCTGACAAGAAGAAATATCCAGAATATGAAAAATTTAGAACATTTTTCTACTTCAATGACAAAATCAATTATGGCGATAGAACTGAATCATACAGTGAGTCAAAAGCTTTATGGAAAGACGTTAGGCGAACTTTTCATGTAATGGAAGGTTGGTTTAATGATTCTGTTATGTATAACCATATCGGTTATCATAGAGCTGTAAATGGAAAATCGTTAGCAGAAATTTTTACGAAATTCGATGCGTCGAAATCCAAGCAAGAATTCAAAGATTGGCTAAAAGAAGAATGTAAAGAATACATAAATTATCCTGAAGAGTTTATGAATCTACGCTATGATACTGACAAATCGGGCGTTTTCAAATTGTTACTATTATTCAACATTGCAACTTTGCTCAAAAAGCCACAAGAACGTGTAAAGTTCTCATTTGCTAACTTCCATAAAAACAAATGGGACGTGGAACACATTTCACCACAAAATCCACAAAATATAGAACAAGTCACAAAGGAATTGGAAAAAGGTAATGTAAATGGTGTTTTTACAAACTTGCTAAATAAAATTAACAAAGGAGAAAGTTATGACACGGAACTTAAAAAGTTTTTTGCCACTGATGATGATTTGATGGCAATAGGCAATTTAACACTATTGATAGCGCACGATAATCGTGGCATTGGGAACGGCTTCTTCTTCAAAAAAAGACAGAAACTTCAAGAGTATTATCAGCAAGGCAGTTTCATTCCTGCTTGCAGTATGAATGTCTTTATGAAGTTCTATTCCGATAATCCTGAACAAATGATATTTTGGTCAAAAGACGACCGAAAAAACTATTCTGATAAAATAAAGGACACAATTACCGATTTTTTCTCACAAAAACAGAACAACAATGAGTGACAATAGTGCTTCAAACAACTATAAGGAATTGACATTCCCTTCTTTGTTGAAAGAATATGATAAGATTATCATACCTATGATTCAAAGAGATTATGCCCAAGGCAGAACCGACAAGAAAGCGCAAGAAGTTCGAGCAAACCTCTTGAATGATATTTTTGACAATGAGAAAAAAAGTATTCACTTCGATTTGATATTTGGGTCTTGTGAAAACAGGAAGGAAAACGATGGGGAAAAGCACTGTTTTATTCCTGTTGACGGGCAGCAACGATTGACAACGCTTTTCTTGTTGTATCTTTATGGTCAAAAAGCCGGAGAAACAAATACAGAACTTGATTTGTCTAAATTCTCATACGACACACGACGGGCTGCAACAGACTTTTGTGAAAGCATTACAAGAAAAGAATGGTCTCTCCCTAATGACAAAAAAGTATCCGATGTTATAAAGGATTCTGTCTGGTTTATGAATTATTGGGAGAATGACCCTACTGTAGCAGGAATGCTCAATATGTTAGATGCAATTCACGAGAAAGCAGAGGAGAGTAAAGCAAAAGAGAGATCTTTCCCTAATCTTGAAAGAATCCAGTTCTATTTCTTTGATCTAGAGGCAAGTGGTTTGAACGAGAATCTTTACTTGAAAATGAACTCTCGCGGCAAACCTTTGACTGCCTTCGAAAATCTTAAAGCATCCATTGAGAAGGTATTACCAGACAATATTAAATCGGATAACGCTAAGAATTGTTTTCCTGAAAATTCTGATGCTCAAGAATCTTTCAAAGAAAAATGGAAGTCTTGTATGGATGACGATTGGATTAATGCCTTTTGGGATTCAGAACACCCAGAGAGTACTGACAGGAGCATTACCGCTTTTTTAGTACGTTTCTTGTCTGGTTATTATAAAGCTTACAACGAAGTTGACAAAATATCAGAGGATTTGAAAGGGATAAACAGCGAGGAAAATTATGCTGACTTTATTCCATTTGAGTGTATAAAACCAATCTTGTGTTTAGATGGAGTTTTTACAAAATTGGCTAGAGCTTTTACAACTATTGGAGATGTTGCGAAAATAAAACCATCATGGGACGAAACTATAACACCAGCAAATCTGTCTGAATATAAGATTATTGCAGTCGTTTTTACTTATGTCTTGTTCGATGGTGATAAAGATGCTATGCGATTTGCGTGGAATATGGTGGAGAACACAGTAACAGGATATGATACCTTTATCGCTTATTGCAAACGTGTAGCAGAAATTCTTAAGTACAGAAATAATGAAAAACATGCTAATAAAGATTTCTATGAAGTACTATCATCTATTAAATTCGATAATCCATCAGCACAATTAATCGAGGAAGTTGCAAAAGCCAAACAAATCCACCATGGAGAACCTCGCTCTGATGGCAAATCATGGGAAGATTTAATCGTCAAAGCAGAGAATCACGCTTTCTTTAAAGGGTCAATACGCTTCTTGTTCACGGATGATAATGGGAGCCCTGATTGGCAAAATTTTGAAACGAAATGGTGCAATGCTTATGACTTTTTTAATAAAAATGGCATTGCAAAACGTGATTTTTTGGTAAATTATATTAGTTCTCTTAGTGATGATGATATTATTTATCTTGGCACGGAACATGGTTTCTCAAAAGAATCGTCAATTTGGAAATCAATTCTTCTAGACCAAAGATTAAGAAAAGCGACAAATACATTTCTTATGAATCAAGCTGTTACAAATGATTTTTCTAAATTAAAAAAACAATTACTGTTGCTCCTGAATAATATTAGTTCAAATTTAAGGCTGCTTAGAGACTGGAAAAACAACGATGTGGTTTTAACTGATTATTCTGTAAGACGTGATACACCCAATAACGGTTATGTTTATGCGATAGGCTCTCAGCGGCATAATATAGTATCATCTCTTAAAAATCTTAAAAACACAGATATAACTATAGAAATCCCATCTAATAATTCTGGCGAAGAATTCTATTCAGATGAGCGTTCTGCTATAATATGCTATCGAGGACTATACGCAACAATCTATTATAAAAATTACCCTATCAGATTCGAAGGAAACGATAAATTGTTTTTAATGGAAAAGGATGATCCTGAAAAGTACATGACAGATGCTTCTGGAGATAAGTATTGTCGCATAATTCTTTCTAATTGTCGCATTGATTCTGTCATTGAACTGATGGACGATTTAATTAACAGTGGCGAGAAATCAACAATGTAAACATTAAATGCTTCAGTTCATTTCTAATAGTGACCATTATGGGGAGGTGCTTAGTCGAGTGGCGAGCGTGAAGCGCTCGCTGTGGATTGGTACGGCCGATATCAAGGACCTGTATGTGGAGGTCGGGAAGGAGAAAAAGCCTTTCCTGGCGCTGATTGCTTTGCTGATTCGGCGAGGGGTTGAGGTGCGGCTGATTCATGCGAAGGAGCCGGGGCCGAACTTCAGGGAGGACTTTGACAGGTATCCTGTGCTGTATGATCGGTTGGAGCGGGTACTGTGTCCAAGGGTTCACTTCAAGATGCTGGTGTTTGACTGCGAGGAGGTGTACATCGGTAGTGCTAACCTCACGGGGGCAGGCATCGGCATGAAGAGCAGCGACAAGCGCAATTTTGAAGCAGGCATCCTCACTGACGATCCCACCATCGTGGAACAAGCCATGACGCAGTTCGACGATGTGTGGACAGGCCGCCACTGCCAGTCGTGCCGCCGCGACTTCTGCCCCGACCCGATTGTATAATTTTTATTGAAAAACATCTATTTCCTGCACCTCTGCCGCAATTTGGCATAGCTCCATTTTAATTTTGCTCGAAATTAAAATAACACGAGCGAAATGAGCGAAATTGTAAAAATGCGGGATGTGCGGTTTGATCCAGGTCTGTTTGTGAACTATCGTTCTGGGACGGTCCTCGACAACTTGCTGTGCAGTTATCAAGGACTGCCGAAGGGAGTGAACTACATGGTCATTGGCGACCCAGGCGTGGGCAAGACCACCATCATCCTCGACCTGATAGCCAATATTGAGCGCCAAGCGGCAGGAACGCGCATTCTCTTCATCAGTGCCGAGATGAACGAGATAGACCTTGCCGTGTACGTGCAACGCTATCCCAAGTTCGGCGACCTGAACATCATGTTTGTCGAGTCGGACTTCGACGGAGGACGCCACCATCTGCAGGAAATCGAGGCGGTGCTGCAGCAAGGTTGGGACATCGTGGCCATCGACTCATTCTACGAGTTGCAGGGTATCGTCAAGGAGGAAGAAGACATCACCATGCGGCTGGCTGAAACCAAACTGCTCTCACTTATAAAACGGCACAACAAAGCCGAGAACGACACGCGCACCAACACCACCTTTCTCACCATCCAGCAGGTGACCAAGAGCGGTGCCTTTATCGGCTCCAACCGCCTGAAGCACATGATTACTGCTATGATGGAACTACGGCTCGACAATCCCAAGAACATCTACAGCGACCGCTATGTGGTGTTCTCCAAGCATCGCCGAGGTGATGTGGGCGTGAAGCTGTACTATAACCTCAGCAGCACAGGTGATGTCTCGTTTGATGAGCAACGCTATCGCCAGGAACTGCAACTGCGCAATTTGCAAAGCAGCGTTTCGACACAGCTTCGCGACTTCGCCACCCAATTCGACAATTTGTTTAATAACGAAATACAATAACATTATGGACTCCAGTGAATTTTATCAAATCAAGCAGGAGGTGCTGGCACGCCCCATCTGCTACCGCGAACTTGAAGCGAAAGAAATCATCGCCCTCGGCGAGAATCATTACACCGTGGGCAACGCCACATTTGAAGTCGAGCCACTTGTGGCATCTAAAATTGACCGTTTTGCAGGAATTAGAAGTGGGCAATCGGTCGTCGCCCACGACAGCTATGGCGAGCAGGGCTTGACCAACCTGCGCAACTTCTTCGGTCAGGCAGTCCCAAGAAAAAGCAAACGCATCGTTTTGACTGCCGACACACAGTCAAAGCAAATTGTCGATGCCACCCCCATCCACGACCGTATGATCACGCCCGAAGTATTCTTCGACTTCGCCGAGATGTTCATGGACAAGAATCAGTATCTTCCCGACAATGTAGAATACTCAATGGGCGGAAACGGCAACATTTCCATTCTCATGAAGCCTGTCACCGAGCAATTCATGGAATTTGCTCCGGGCGACGAATTCATGTTCAACGGCATCCAACTGTTGTGGTCACCAGGCGAAGTCAGCCTGAACAATTATTATGAGCGGCTGGTGTGCTCTAATGGTCAAACTCAGACTTCGCAGCATAGAATCGCAAAAGCTTTCTCGCCCGAAGCCTCCAAACTTGAGGCGTTGCTTGACATTACTGTCGAATCAGAACCTCTCAAGAAGAACCTTGACCAAATGCTACTCAGCGCAAGGTTGGCAATGCGCACTTCAGCTTCGGTGCATGAACTGAAAGCCGCTATGAAAATGCTTAACGGTCATGGTCTGACGGAACAAGATGCCAACCAAATCGTCCCTTACGAGCAAACCAGATCGAAATATGAATCCGCTGGTTTTCTCCTGAGTTCCACCGAAGAAGCGCAAGCCAAGAGCGACCGCACGATGTGGGATGTGTTCAACCTGCTTACCTTCTTTGCAACTCATAACACCGTATGGGCACGGCAGGACATTCGCCGCTCTTCGCTCATGGAAGCGAGTATGAACCTCCTGTTGCGTGAGCGGGACATCAAGGAATACTACAACATATTCTAAGATATGATTGAGTATATTGCTGACACCGACCATTACAACAAGGTGCTTGCTAAGGTAGCAAATGTGAAGCAGAGCCTGTGGATTGGAACTGCCGACATCAAGGACTTACATGTTAAAGTGGGCGAGACGACCAAGCCGTTCCTCGCCGTCATTGCCTTGCTCATCAGGCGAGGGGTTGAGGTGCGGCTGATTCATGCCAAGGAGCCAGGACCGAACTTCCGTGCCGACTTTGACCGCTATCCATTACTTTATGACCGACTGGAGCGAGTACTCTGCCCACGAGTCCACTTTAAGATGGTGGTGTTCGACGGCAAGGAAGTGTATATTGGCAGTGCGAACCTGACAGGTGCCGGCATCGGCATGAAAACCGCAGACAAGCGCAACTTCGAGGCGGGCATCCTTACCGATGATCCTGTTATCATCGAACAAGCCATGACGCAGTTCGATGATGTATGGAGAGGCTACCATTGCAAATCTTGCCGCCGCAGGGACTTTTGCCCTGACCCAATCAAATGAATTTAATGCACGAGAAAATTCTCTTTCTTGATTTTGATGGCGTGCTGAACACCGAGTTTTACCAAGACCTTTTGTTGTCTCAAGGCAAGCCATGGCAGGACGAGCATGGTGCGTTTTTCGACCCGGAGACGGTGAAGCAACTTGAACGAATCATTGATGCCACGCAAGCCAGCATCGTGATAGAGTCATCGTGGAAATACCTCGGACTCAAAGCCATGCAGGATATGTGGCATGCTCGCCAACTGCCTGGACGAGTGACAGACATCACCCCATTCTGTGCAAGCGACAGTTGGCTGCAAGCAACTGGTCTCAACGAATTCGACTTCGCTCACTGCAAAGGAATTGAAATCGCTTCATGGCTTTTTGACCACGCAACAGCAGAAGCCCGATACGTTATCATTGACGACGAGTATGTGATACTGGACTCTCAGTTGCCTCACTTTATCATGACCAATCCATTTGACGGCATATCCGAAGAAGTGGCAAACCGGGCCATCGCCATCCTCAACAACTAAAGTTTTTTTAAAAAAAAGATACCAACCCACATGGTGTGCCCTAAATCGGCATAGGCCGTCTCTATCTTTGCACCAAAATAGCAAAACAACGACATAAACTATGGTAGATATTATTGAAAACGGCAAGAAGGCATACAATATGGAACTGAAAATATTGTCCGTTTTGGAGGATGCCTGCAAAGCCATTAAGCAGAATTATGGCATAGCCCTTGACTTGGACACAATTCCCATCGATGACTCAAAGACATTTGAACTGCTACAGCAAGGGCAAACGGGAAAAGTTTTTGTATTTCACAGAAAGGCCCTGCAGCGGTATTTGCGTGAACTTCATCCCGAGAATCTCGACCACCTGGCGGCGCTATATGCTTTATATTGGGTCTCTCGCTTTTATGGTAATCGTAAATTAAAGCATTATATTGCTCGGAAAAATGGCAGGGAAAAGATTGAGTGTGCTGCTCTGTGCATGGCGAAATTTCTCAAAGAGACTTATGGCATTGGTATTTATGTAGATCAGATGATGCTTATGTCTCAGCACATTGCTGGTTTTTCTAAAGCGGAAAGTGAAGAGTTGGGAAAAGTTTTATACAAGAGAGTGTCCAACAAATGGCCACTCTTTGAACGAATGTTTATTGAACGTGGAATGAATAACGGTTTTGACATAGCTGAATTGCAGATAATCTGGTCTCAGTGGTATAATGAATTCGCCTATTATGGTTTTTCTAAAGCGCGTGCAGCGTCACTTGCTCGGATTGCTTACCTATCGGCATACTTCAAAGCAAACTATCCCGATGAATACCTTGATGCTATTTCTCGTAGCAACATGAAAAAAGATGATTATTTCATTTAGCCTGTGCATCCAAACGGCATAGGCCGTTTATATCTTTGCACCCAAAACAACTAAAATCAACATCACCTATGATACGTAATTTTTTATTGCAGTTCATCAAGCGATTGCAGTATGTGGCTGAAGAAAACAAGCCAAGAGCCATCGAGTTTAATAATGACAATTATCAAGACTTACTGAATGTACAAATTTCAGTTGTGTACATAGACGGGGAAGAGTGTGAAGTTGTACTTTATGACGAAAATGGTAATCGTTATCGTTCAAACTATAGGACGTGCATCACAATAGAAAATCTGTACAAAATATGTCCAGTAATTCAGGAAAGCCTTTTTGTTTGCTGCAAATGGGAAAAAGGGAAATCGTTTGATGAGTCTATGGAAACTCCGGATAATTTCTCCTGCTCACCAGTGTTGGAGCGCAACGGACTGATTCTTGGTCAACACTTTATCCCTGAAGGTTGGATTCATTTTTATGCGGGATTTGGAAGCAGGTATTTTATTAAGACTGATATGTTTAAGTAACGGAATAAAAAACGAAATAGTTAGTCTCACTATATTATTGTTTCACCCTTAAAACCAATTTATTATGAGCAAAGTTTTTAGAATCACGCCCAAACGCACAAGACGCGTCAACGGGCAAGTCATTACCCCTGAGATGGTGATTACCGTCACCACCCGTCAGCACTGCACCAATCCATTCTACAACGGAGCAGTTGAAGTAAAACTACGAAGCAATCGACTAATTATCGCTTTTTGTGATGCACCTGTGCTACTGAAATGGCATAGGTGCGTCCAAACTATCACAACAAATATGATTGAATTACAAGACCACGACATCAGGTGCATCGAGAAGCAGATTCTGAAAGTGTATAATGGCCACTGGGGAGATTATCCTCAGTGTGGTTGCTTACTTAGACTCCGCAAAAACATCATCAATCATCGAGCCTTGAAACATCAAGCCGAGATTCTACCGGGCATCATCGCATTCAACGATGCTCTCACCACGGCTTTGCGAGAAATGTATGACCATGCGCATCGCATCTGTAATGAAATGAATGCATTGACCGATGCCACTGAACAAATGGTTTTGACCGCAAAATGCTACCTGGGCAACGATTATCCCGCTCTACATCCTGTTCAGGGCGAAGACCGACAGGAGTTGTGGGGTGCATTGTGCGACAGCGGCTGGAACCGATTGTATGATGATGGGGTGACATTGCAAACGCTCACCCTGCCTCATGATCTGTGCTCTTTTGAAAGCCTCATCGGCATGGATAGCCCGCCGCCCAACTGGAACGAGGGACTTGACCCATATTTGACCAAGGACTTGCACCTCACCAGTGCATTTCACCACTTGTTTGACCACACGATGTTTGCCATCACTGATTTCATCTATGTGCGCCATTTCGAGACCGAAATAAAAATAGAAATCAAAAAAACAGTGTAATTCAATTAACTGATGGAACAGAACGACAAGAATAATAACAATTCTCAAACGGCAAGTGAGTCCAAGTCAAGCATCATCAAGGTGATTGGCATAGGCGGTGGCGCCATCAATGCTGTCAATTACATGTATTCACAGAATATCGAGGTCAACTTCGCTGTGCTCGACTCTGACCTTCAGCACCAGCAAGCCAAGCGAGAAAATCGACTACATCCTCACCCGCCCTGCCCCATCGTGCCCTGCAGGAACAGCCACCTCCTCGTGGTGCACCATCGAGTCGCACGTCATCCCCACCATTCTCAGCGACCACTTCGCCGTCATCGCCACCCTCGTCCTCACCCACCCGTAAACATGACGCGTGAACAACACAATTTTTTGAGTTTCCTATCCAGACAATCATCAAGCTAGTTATAAAAGTCTAAAGTTTTTTGTATTTTTGCACTTACAACATAAATCTCTAAATATGAAACGGTTTCTTCAAACATTTATTCTTACTCTTATGGCAATAACTCCAGTGGCAATATCAGCACAAACACAATATGGTTTCAAGGCGATTGCCGTAGAACAGGACTTCACCGAGAATGGATTCAACTGGTTTAAACATGCATTACTGCTGGCCGCCGGCAATGAACAACAGAGCAACGCCATGACCATTGGCTGGGGCGGCATAGGCACATTGTGGCGCAAAACTGCAGTTACAGTGTATGTTGCCGAGAAGCGATACACCAAGCAATTCATGGACAACGCCCAGTATTTCACCGTTATGGCTTTTGCCGACCGCAAAGACGAGATTCTTGAATACATGGGCACCAAAAGCGGTCGAGATGGCGACAAAGCCAAGGCCCTTAACCTGCACACCGCATACACCGAAAATGGCACGCCCTACTATATCGAGGCTGACATGGTGATTGAGTGCCGCACGATGTATGCCGCACCTTTCGACCCGCAACACTTCAAGAATGATGTGCCCCAAAAAATGTATTCCAACTTCCCTGCTGGAGTCCACACTATGTACATCGGCGAAGTGGTCAACGCCTGGAAAAAATAACCTGCCATCGCAAAAGATGTTTTGAACTTCGTTTTTGGATTGTTTCAACGAATTTGCTATCTTTGTGAAAAACTAATTCATCAACCAAGGACCCACAGACAACCTAATTATGAAAAATTTATTGAACCTCAAACATTTAGCAACAATTATAACCATCCTGCTCATCGGATGCTTGTCTTTGCAATCGGCTGCGCAAAATGGCGTGGATGTCAAGTATTTAAACGAAAATCGCTTTTTTGTTCACCAAAACGCCAAGAAAGGCACGCTCAAACTGGTGATCAAGAGTGAGAAAGAACTGGACGGTTTGTTTGGTATATCTTTCATAGGGCCAATGGCTCCCATCGATTTCAACCATTACTTCATGATTGTAGTGGTGGTTCCCCACGAAATTGCGCAGGCAACCATCAAACCCATGTCGCTCAAGCGCAACGGCAACAAACTGGTGTTCTCTTATGCCATCGACATGAATGACCGGACCGACACCTTCAATCGCTCCTATGTTGCCCTGCTGGTCAACCGCACTGAACCCACCAAAGTAGAGTTCCAGGAAGTTTCAACTTCGGGCGAAAAACTCCAAAGCTTGCCCAAAAATGTGAAGGAGCTACAAGACCAGCTGAAATATTACAAAGCCGAGAATGAGCTACTTAAGAGGCAGGTTGCCGAACTCAGAGCCGATAAAGAGGCCCTGCAAATCAAGCTCTGGAAGCTCAACGATGAAATCAAGGCGCTCCAGAACGAGAAGGGAAAGTAGTAGTGCCCCAAGCGTCGCCTAAGGCAAAATCACCACTTTTTGACTCTTATATTCATTCATTTATAAAATACAACTCATTTATGGAAATCAAAGCAATCCGCATGTTCGATGGTGGTTTCATGAACCAGCCGTTCGCTTTTGGTGGCGAAGAAGGGCGTGAAGCGTTCGACGAACAAATCATCTACCGCAGCAGTCTGCAGAACTTCCTCATCGACACCGGCGACGAGGTGATACTCATCGACACCGGTTTCAAGGCCGACTTCGCAGCGCCACCCAAGAAATTTGGGGCACCGCTCTATATGGGCGACAAGGTGGCCGACTATATGGATGCGTTTGCTGCAACAGGCTACAAACCCGAACAGGTGACCAAGATTCTCATCACCCACAAGCACAACGACCATAGCGACTGCATCGGCGAGTTTCCCAATGCCAAGGTGTACATCTCGCCCGAAGATGCCGATGCAATGAAGCTGGAAGGCGACAACATCGTTCGTGCGCAGTACGGGCAGGCCTACCACAACTTCCCCAATGCGATGCAGGTGGCCGACGGGCTTTGGTTCATCGAGGCCAAGGGACACACCAAGGGCAACAGCATTGCCATTCTGGAGCACGACGGCCTCTACTACATGTTCCATGGCGATGTTACCTACTGCGATGCTGCATTGAAGGCCAACAAGCTCTCGATTGTCTTCGAGGACCCGGCAGCAGCCCGCACAACCCTCGACCGCGTTCGACAGTTCATCCTCGAGAATCCCACCGTCTATCTCTCAACTCACTGCCCCGAGGGCTACGAGAACCTGGAGTTGAAGCGTGTGATGAAACTCTAACTCACACATCGGCCAACTCACCACTAACAGCAGTCTCACCACAACAGCGTGGCGAGACTGCTGCTTTATTTCATCATGTCTCTTTTTATGTTGAACTAATCCGCTCTGCTTTTTTTATGTTTATTTCATCAACCCTAATGCCTCACCCCACGCTATTTCTTCTCGACGAGAGTGTCGTTCTCGTAGGCCGACCTGGGCGCCGAATATTGCTCAAGGGCCTTCTTGAGCTAATGCACAATCTGGATACAAATATTAGACAGATCTCAATCAGCTTAATCCATAATATCGCCATAATGCAATGAAATCAGAGCATTATGGCGATACATTAATACACATAAATTCTCAAGAACCAACACCAACGCAACAAATTAAGAAGTTTTCCATAATAGACACCTTTTTCTCCACCAAAATACGCATCATTTCAAGAAAAATTCCTATCTTTGTAGATGATAGACAAACCAGCAAAAGACCAACGAGTAATAAAATATAACAAACTTCTTCGTCGTTCCATGAGCTTTGATAGGCTCACTGGCACTGCTCAGGAGTTTTGGTTTAAAATATATGAGCACTAAATTTTTTACAAACAATAATGGCAACACACTCTCCGAGCAAATCGTTGCCGACGAGCAGCGCAACAAACTGCTGCTCCAGATTGCCACGCTGGAGAATAAAATGAGAAAAGAAAGGCAGCCCAGGCGCAAGTTCGATTTGCACCAATAAATATAAATATTAGAATTCAGACTATAAATTATGAAAAGAGAAATTGTTTCGCAGTTGTACAATACATTTGAGCAAGCCGCACTTGATATTGACGGTGTGGAATGCTGGAGTGCCCGTGAATTACAGCAACTACTGGGTTATTCCAAATGGGAGAATTTCACAAAAGTGATTGATAAGGCTAAAGATGCCTGTACCAATGTTGGTCAGAGTGTTGCCGACCATTTTCCTGACGTCAGGAAAATGGTCTCTTTGGGTAGTGGAGCCGAGCGTGAAATTGATGATGTAATGCTCACTCGATATGCGTGTTACCTTGTCGCCCAGAACGGCGATCCACGTAAAGAGCAGGTTGCTTTTGCACAAACTTATTTTGCTGTCCAGACTCGCCGTGCCGAACTTATAGAGCAACGATTGTTGGAAGTGGAGCGCGTTAAGGCTCGCATAAAATTGCAGGAAACAGAAAAGAAACTTTCAGGAGTTTTATATGAGCGTGGTGTAAATGACAGAACCTTTGCTGTAATTCGTTCCAAAGGTGACCAAGCGCTATTTCGTGTAAATACAGCGACCATGAAGCGCAGGATGGGAGTTCCTGCAAGCCGCCCTTTAGCTGACTTTCTGCCAACAATTAGCATTAAGGCAAAAGACTTTGCAGCAGAGATGACAAGCATGAATGTGCAGACAAAAGACTTGCAGGGTGAAACTGCAATTACTCGAGAGCATGTCGATAATAATGCTGCCGTTCGCAAGATGCTCACAGAGCGAGGTATTATTCCTGAAGTCCTTCAACCAGCCGAAGATGTAAAGAAAGTTGAAAGAAGGCTTCGTGGTGAAGAAAAAAAGGCTTTAGAGAATAAAAACAATCAAAAGAAGAAATAATGGAGCAACCTCAAAACAACTTTGAGCAATATATAGTAATTTCCAAATTGAAAGGCAAATTATGATTTCTGGCAAATTAACAAAATCCCTTTTAGAGACACTTAAAAGTAGCAGTCTCATGGCTTTGTCTAAAGACGCTCTTGAAGTCTCAATTGACCAACTACTCTCTGATGGCATACTAAAAGATATTCCAATAGTTGGCACAATCTCAAATGTTTTTGGAGTCACTAATAGCATCAACAACTATCTTTTCACAAAAAAACTTCTTCGTTTCCTTTATGAGATCAAAGATATCCCGATAGGACAACGTGGGAAAATGATTTCCAAGATTGATAATAACATTAAATATCGCAATAGAATTGGAGAATATTTGTTATTTCTGATAAACCATTGTGAGGATGATACTAAAGCTGGCTTATTGAGTTGGGGATTTCGTTCATTTTTACAAGACAAAATTTCTTTTGAAAACTTTCAAAGAATCGCTAATATTATAAATCATCTTTCACTTATTGATTTTAAAGACTTTATTAATTCGGATGAATTCGGTGAAGATAGGTCAATTTATATTGGCTGTGGTTTACTGTTTGTATACTCTGATACTCCATCCATTGAACGCGGTACAGAGTATGGGGAACCCGAATTCTTTGTTAACGGAGGTGAAACAAATGTTTGCATTACTGATATTGGACATTTAGTAAAAGAAATATATAAAGACTACAAATATGAAGCAACTTAAAATGCATAGTGTTAATGGTGTAGAGCAGAATCTTGAACGACTTGCGGCTTTGTTTCCTAACTGCGTGACGGAAACTACCGACGAGCAGGGCAACGTGCGGCTCGCCGTTGACTTCGACAAACTCCGAGTGGAGTTGGGAGAAGTGGTTGAGGGCAGCGAGGAACGCTACCAGTTCACATGGCCGGGCAAGCGTGAGGCCATCAGGCTGGCCAATTCACCCATCGCAGCGACATTGAGACCCGTGCGTGAGGACAGCGTGGACTTCGACACCACGCAGAACCTCTACATCGAGGGCGACAACCTCGATGTGCTCAAACTCCTGCGTGAGACATACCTCGGCAAAGTCAAGATGATCTACATTGACCCGCCGTATAACACCGGCAACGACTTCGTTTACGAAGACGATTTCTCGCAGACATCAGAAGACTACCTCGCCAACAGTGGACAGTATGACGAGCAAGGCAACCGCCTTGTCGCCAACACCGAGAGCAACGGACGCTTTCACACCGACTGGCTCAACATGATATACCCTCGCCTCAAAGTCGCCCGTGACCTCCTCGCCGACGACGGAGTAATCTTTATCTCCATCGATGACAATGAAGTCGAAAACTTGAAGAAAGTCTGCAACGAAATCTTTGGCACCAATAATTTCTTTTCTCAAACCATTATTCGTTCAAATAGTCGTGGTCAAACGTATAAGCAAATAGCCCGAACTCATGAGTATTTGTTGATTTTCACAAAATCTGACTTAACCGAACTATTTGAGTTGGAGAAGGATTTAGATAATTCTGACCTCAATCTCACAGATGACATTAGCTGTTTTAATATTCGAGAACTGCGTAACCGCAATCCTAAATTTGGCAGACACAATCGCCCAGGCTTATTCTTCCCAATTTACATCAACACAAACATTGTTGACAAAGATGGTTTTCACCCTGTTTCACTTACTGCTTCGGAAGAATACAGTGTAGAGATATTACCGTATAACTCGGAGGGCCGAGAAAGTTGCTGGCGTTGGGGAAAGCCTAAGTGCAAGGACAACATCTCATCGAATACGTTAAGAAGCAATCTTATAGCTAAGCCTAAAAATGGCGGAGGTTATAATATTTACGAGAAATACAGAAAAACCACATATAAACCCAAATCCATTTGGGATGATAATGTTTTTTTGACAGAAACTGGCACCGTTGAGATGAAATCGCTTGGTTTTACTAAAGAATTTGATTTCCCAAAGCCAGTTAATTTAATAAAACGTTGTATTGAGCTTTCGTCTAAAGAAGATGATATTATTCTTGACTTCTTCAGTGGCAGTGCAACAACGGCTCACGCCGTGATGCAGCTGAATGTCGAAGACTGTGGCAATCGCAAGTTCATCATGGTACAACTACCCGAAGTGACCGAAGAAAAAAGCGAAGCACGCAAGGTTGGCTATGCCAATATCTGCGAGATTGGCAAGGAACGCATCCGCCGTGCAGGTAAGAAAATCAAGTCAGAGCACCCCGAGGCTAAAGACCTTGACATCGGTTTCCGTGTGCTGCGCCTCGACAGCAGCAACATGGAAGATATTTACTACACACCCGACAAGTTTGACGAGGCCAACCTGTTCAATATGGTTGACAACGTGAAGACCGACCGCAATGAAGAAGACTTGCTGTTCCAAGTCATGCTTGAGCTTGACGTGCCTCTTTCTGCCTCAATCGTTGTTGAACAGCTCGCCGGAAAACGAGTGTTCAATGTGAGCGACGGCCACCTCATTGCCACCTTCGACAAGGATGTCAATGAGAGTACCGTCACCGAAATTGCTAAGCGCAAACCGAACTTCTTCGTTATGCGCGACGCAAGCGCCGCCAACGACAACGTGCTCGACAACTTCGAGCAAATCTTCCGTCACTATTCACCCGATACCATCTGCAAAATCCTTTGATACTATTACTATGACTAATATTGAGAAAGGGATATTTTTGAAATTATTTGTTCGTGATGGTTACGTCTTGGACTTCTCAACCTCGGAGTTCGACACTTTTAGTATGGCAAGCATTGGCACTCCATTATGTTCAAAATACAAGCAATCAAAAGGGAAGTCTCTAACTGCTTTTATCAATGACGCGACATCTGAATTATCAACTAAGTTGCTTCTTGATTTGCTGAGTTATTATGAAACCAGCTATCCCAATTTTGAAAAAGAACGAGATGGGATTAATGATCCTTATGCTTTAGTAACTCAAGATAATACAGTTTATCAAAAACTATATGCTCAATGTAAAGAGATCGCTTGTGGATTATCTCCTAATCAGTTCTCTGATTCAATGACAAGCACTTTGAAAGAGGCGTTCTCAAGCGATTATATCAATAAGCAGCTAAGTATTATGCTTGAAAACCAAGCGACGAATCCAACAGAGTCTATTGGAAAAGCGAAAGAACTAATAGAGAGTTGTTGTGAAACTATCTTAGAAAGAAGTAGTGTTGCTATTAATAAAGATTGGAAATTAAACAACCTTGTTGATGAAACCATGAAATTATTGAAAGTTACACCAGATCACGTTCCTGAAACTGCAAAGGAAGCCAAGGCCATCAAGGCTATTCTTGGCAGTCTAAAAGGAATAGCCTCAAATATTGCTATCATTCGGAATGCGTATGGTAGTGGTCATGGAAAAAGTGACAGCTATAAAGGTTTGCAGGAACGACATGCAAAACTGGCAATAGGCAGTAGTATAACGTTAGTGAATTTCCTTTGGGATTCGTTTGAACGACAAAATGGGAAGCAATGAAGTTTAAATTCAAGATACAACAATATCAGACCGACGCAGTGGAGAATACCGTTGCGGTGTTCAACGGTCAGCCCAGTTACAGCACGGCGATGAAGTACCGCCGCGACTTGGGCAAACAGGGCGGCATACGTTTTGAGGATGACGATGCAGGTTTCCGCAACCGCGATGTGGAGCTGTCAAGCAAGCAATTGCTTGACAACATCAATACGGTGCAGATTGCGTCGCTCATTCAGCCCTCGACACATCTTGCACAAGGCAATGGTGCCGTGTCGCTCGATATTGAGATGGAAACTGGCACCGGCAAGACCTACGTTTATATCAAAACGATGTTTGAACTCAACAAACGCTACGGCTGGAGCAAGTTCATCATCGTGGTGCCAAGTATCGCCATCCGCGAGGGTGTTGCCAAGAGTTTTGCTATGCTTGAAGAACACTTCATGCAGTATTACGGCAAAAAGGCTCGCTGGTTCATATACAACAGCGGCAACCTGCAACAGCTTGACCAGTTCAGTAGCGACGCTGGCTTGAATGCTATGATTATCAACACCCAAGCCTTTGCATCGTCGCTCAAAGAAGGTGGACGTAGCAAGGACAGCTTGATTATCTACAGCAAGCGTGACGAGTTCGCCAGCCGTCGCCCCATCGACGTGATAGCAGCTAACCGCCCAATCATCATCATGGACGAGCCGCAGAAGATGGAAGGTGCGGCAACGCAGAGCGGTCTGAGACGCTTCAATCCGTTGTTCACGCTCAACTACTCGGCGACCCACAAGACGTCGCATGACACCATCTACGCCCTCGACGCGCTCGACGCATACCGTCAGCGGCTCGTCAAGCGTATTCACGTCAAGGGCTTCGAGGTGAAGAACCTGCGAGGCACAAGCGGCTATCTCTATCTTGACAACGTGGAGTTATCACCAAAGAAACCGCCGCTGGCCCGCATTGAATTAGAGTTAAAGACCGCTTTGGGTGCAATCTCCCGAAAGGTCAAGAAGTTCAACGTGGGCGATGACTTGAAAGTGGAATCTGGAGGACTGGCTGAATACGACGGCTACACAGTAAGTGAAATTTCGCCCAAAGGCTATGTCGTGTTCACCAACGGCGTGCGCATTGACAAAGGACAGGTCGTTGGCGACACCAACGCCGAGACCATGCAGCGCGTGCAAATCCGTGAAACTATCAAATCGCACTTCGAGAAAGAACGCGAACTTTTCAAGCGTGGCATCAAGTGCCTGTCGCTGTTCTTTATCGACGAGGTAGCACACTACCGCCAGTATGATGCCGATGGCAACGAAGTCAAGGGCATATTCCAAATAATCTTCGAGGAGGAGTATTCGCGGCTTGTGCAGCATGAGTTCCACATCTTCGATGAAAAATACAACGAATACCTGCGCCGCTTCACTGCTCACGACGTACACCGTGGCTATTTCTCCATCGACAAGAAAGGCCGCTCCGTCAACAGCCATGTAGGGCGTGGCACCGACATCAGCGATGATATTAGTGCCTACGACCTTATCTTGAAAAACAAGGAACGCTTGTTGAGCTTCGAGGAACCCACTCGCTTCATTTTCTCGCACTCCGCTCTGCGTGAGGGCTGGGATAATCCCAACGTGTTCCAGATCTGCACCCTGCGCCACAGCAATTCCGCCGTCGCCAAGCGGCAGGAAGTGGGGCGCGGTCTGCGTATCTGCGTTGACCGCACTGGCGCACGGCAAGACCTTGAAACACTCGGCGAGGACGTTCACAAGGTGAACCGCCTGACCGTGATTGCCAACGAGAGTTACGCCAGTTTCACCGACGCTCTCCAGAAAGAAACTCGCGAGGTGCTTCGTGAACGCGCTCGCGTGGCAAGCATTGAATACTTCACTGGCAAGAAAATCAAGACTGCCGACGGCGACATTCACACCATTGATGAGCGTGAGGCATCACGCATCATGGTTTATCTTGAAGATAACGACTACATCGACGAGAAAGGTTTCCTCACGCCGAAGTATCATGCCGATGTCGCAGCCGAGCAACAAGCACCATACGGCGCAAAGCTGGCACCCATCGCAGAGGGCGTAACCGCCTTGATACAGTCTATCTTCGACGATAACGCACTTGCCGACATGATTGTCGAGGAGAAACCAAGTGCCGTGACCAATGCGCTCAACGAAAATTTCTACCGTGATGAGTTCAAGGCGTTATGGAAAGAAATCAATCATCAGTACGTCTATACCGTCAGCTATGACAGCGACGAATTGATTAAGAACGCCATTCTTCACCTCAATGCAGAATTGTCGGTGAACGTGCTTCGCTATATCAAGGTTGAGGGGCAGCAGGACGATGAAGATGTTACCAAATTCGGCGACACTACATCGCAAAGCGAGCAACTGACCGAGGTTTGCACCTCGACTGTGCCATACGACCTCGTGGGCGACATCGCACGTGGCGCACGCCTCACTCGCCGCTCTGTAGTGAAGATTCTCCAGGGCTTGAACCTAAGCAAAATAGCTCTATTCAAAAACAACCCTGAAGAATTTATCCGCAACGTCATTAGTATCATCAAAGAACAGAAGGCCTCGATGATAGTGGAACACATCCACTACCGAATGACCGAGGGAACTTATGACAGCGACATCTTCACGGCACACAGCCGTGCCGACTTCACTTCGGCATACGAAGCGAAAAAACACATCACCGACTATGTGGTGAGCGACAGCAAAGGAGAGCGTGAATTTGCCGAAGCACTTGACGAAGCCAACGAAGTTGTGGTTTACGCCAAGCTGCCACGCTCGTTCCAAATACCTACGCCAGTAGGCAATTATGCCCCCGACTGGGCAATTGCCATGCAACGAGGCGGCGTAAAGCATATCTTCTTTATTGCCGAGACCAAAGGCTCACTACTCTCAATGGATATTACCCCCATCGAGAAAGCGAAGATTGACTGTTGTACCAAGTTGTTCAACGAAATGTCAACCGCAAACGTCAAGTACTATCAAGTAGCGAAATACGAAGATCTCGTTGACAAAATGACCGCAATTAAATAAGACAATTATTTGATATGGACGAAATGCCGAGTAAAGAGCAATAATCTGAAAATATACGAGAATATAATGAAAAAAGCGGCAGCGCCTTGAGGGACGCTGCCGTTTTTCTGTTATGGTTTCAGCAAATGCTGAACTCTGTGCTAGTATTTATTGAGCACTATGCCAGCCTTTGCTGCTTGAATTCGAATCGTTCTTGAAGTTTAGCTGTCTTTCTTGGCTTTGAGGCAGCTCACTGCAAAGAAGATAATCAGTGCAATATACATCACGAGACCCAGCGTGCTCGACAGGCCGTCGCTCAACGGGCTCTCGTACTTGAATCCGCCAAACTTCATTGCGGCACTCACCACGCCCATCAAGGCGCCACCGGCAATGAAACCGCTGGCGATGAGAGTACCCTTGTCCATGCGAGCCTTGTTGAGGCGCTCGTCTTTACTGCGTGTGCTAACAAACCAGCTGATGATACCGCCAATCAAGAGCGGAGTGTTCAACTGGAAGGGGATGAACATACCCAGCGAGAATGGCAAAGCGGGAACCTTGAGCCAGTTGAGCAGGCAAGCAAGAATAGCACCGCAAATATAGAGTATCCATGGTGTCTCGCCACCAGTCATCAAGGGATCGATCACGGCTGCCATAGCGTTGGCCTGAGGAGCTACCAGAGGAGCTTCGCCAGGAACGGCGCCTTCATAGAAACCGTAAGTCTTGTTCAGGATAATCATCACACCGCCCACGGTGGCTGCCGAAAGCACGGTGCCGAGCATCTTCCAAACCTGCTGTTTGGCAGGTGTGGTACCAATCCAGTAACCAATCTTCATATCGGTCACCATACCGCCCGCCATCGACAGTGCGGTACAGACCACACCACCAATGATCATTGCGGCCACGATGCCTTGCCAGCCTTTCAGGCCAACGGCAACGAAGATGCCCGATGCGATAATCAGTGTCATGAGCGTCATACCACTCACAGGGTTGCTACCCACGATAGCGATAGCGTTGGCTGCAACAGTGGTGAACAGGAATGCGATAACCACCACCACGATGAATGCCACGATGGCCTGTGGCAGGTTGTGAATCACACCAATCCAGAAGAACACAAAGGTAATAACCAATGCGGCACAAAGGGCAAATACCAGCGCCTTCATGGGGATGTCGCGCTGTGTGCGCTCCTCTTTCTCCACTGCGCCGCCCTTCTTGAACGACTTGCCGGCAAGGCCCACAGCGTTCTTGATGACGCCCCACGACTTGATGATGCCAATGATACCGCTCATGGCGATACCACCAATACCGATGGAACGGGCAAAGTCTTTGAAAATGTCATCGGTCGCCATGTTTGCCATCTCAGGACTTACAGCCGCAAACAATGGAACCACAACCCACCAGATGAATGCACTACCGGCAAAGATGATGAAGCTGTACTTGAGGCCAATAATGAAACCGAGACCAAGGGTCGCAGCACTCACATTGACTTTGAATACATACTTGGTTTGGTCGGCAAAGTTCTGCATTGCAGGAATAGCAGTGGTCGAGATAACCTCTTTCCACCAGCCGAACGAGCTCATCAGGAAGTCGTAGAGTCCACCCACCAGACCGGCGATGAGCAGCGGTTTGGCCTGCTCGCCGCCCTTCTGACCCTGAACCAGCACTTGAGTGGTGGCAGTAGCCTCGGGGAAGGGGAATTCTCCGTGTTTCTCTTTCACAAAGTACTTACGGAACGGGATGAAAAACAAAATTCCCAAAATACCACCAAGCAACGAGCTGAGGAACACCTCAAGGAAGTTGACGGTCATATCGGGATACTTCTGTTGCAGGATGTAGAGTGCCGGCAGCGTGAAGATGGCACCAGCTACTACTATACCGCTGGCTGCGCCAATGGATTGAATAATCACATTCTCGCCAAGCGAATTCTTGCGCTTGGTAACGCCAGCAATACCTGCCGCGATGATGGCGATGGGAATCGCAGCCTCAAACACCTGTCCCACTTTCAGTCCCAAATAGGCAGCAGCGGCACTGAAAATCACCGCCATGATAAGACCCATCGAGACCGAATAGGGTGTCACCTCGGGATAGTTCTTCTCGGGACGCAAAATGGGGACATACTTCTCGCCTTCCTTGAGCGGACGAAACGCGTTCTCGGCAAGTTCTATTTCCTCATTCACTTGCGACGTAGAAGGAACATCCTGAGCAACAATCTGTTCATTAAGTTCTTGTTGTAAATCTTTCTCGTCTTGCATAAATGATATGATTAAAGTTTTAATATTGTTTCAATTTTGAACTGCAAAGATAACCATTTTTTTCGGTTCTCTATCCAGTATAGCTAAAATAGCACATCAACTCTTTGTGAACGTTGTCTTGGATCTATCATTACCACCATACAATCCTGTAATCTGCAACTTGCCATTCACGATGCGACAAGTGAGGTCATATCCGTCACTATTGCTCAGTTCAAGCACACCATTTCTGATTTGTCCAACAACGACCTCACCATCCATGAATGGTGTCCTGGCACCACCATATATTTCACCGTATAGCCAGTTATCTTCGTCGGTCTCATCAATATTGGAGTACCAATGGATTGATATTGTAATGAAGGCATGACCAGTGTAATACTCCCAGTCACCAATGTATTTATTGCCTTCGCCCACAATATAGGAGGTAAAGAGACGTTTCTGGAAGAA
>CACXLJ010000031.1 GCA_902768435.1 uncultured Bacteroidales bacterium
CATCAAGGGTATTGCTACCCTCATGCTGCCCCTCGACTTGCATGTGTTAAGCCTGTCGCTAGCGTTCATCCTGAGCCAGGATCAAACTCTTCGTTGTTGATATCTTGTCTTTGTTTTTTCTAATTGAAAGACACACGGCGTTGGTTAACGCCGCCCTTGGCACAGGTCCGCTTTATATTGTTACGCTGTTGTGGAATTTGACGGGAGTTTTCACTCCCTGTTCTCTTGTACTTCCTGTCGTTAACCCAACCCTGAAAAAGGGTTAGGCTCCTGTTCGATATTGCAAGCATGTCAAAGAGCTTTCGTTCTTTTGTGACGCTAAAGTTAGAGCGTCAAAAAAATCGCTCACTCAATTTTTACATATCGTGAGGCGAAAGTGATGCAAAGTTAGAGCCTTTTTTTGAACTGGCAAAATATTTTTGAAAAAAAAGTGCAGAAAACCGTGTTTTTTCTCAAAAAAGGCATTTTATTGGCGAAAAAGGACACTAACTCATGAAAAAATGAGCGGCAAATAACGCAAAAATGCCCAATGAAATGAAGCACACATTCAGCGCTAAAAAATGAAACCGAAATAAAATGATATGCGAGAGGAAATGCGAGCGGAAATGAGTGCAACATGGTGCAAAAATAATGTGGACAACATTTCGTGGAATAAAATATTTTTTGCAATTTTGCAGACACATATAATAATATAAAGGAGAAAATGACAATGAACAAGATTATACTGGGCATGCTGGTGCTGGCTGCCTCATGCAACTCCACCACTACCCCACCGACACAGGCCGCATCGCAACAGGAGATGCGATTTCACTGCGAGAATGACACCACCGAGATTAACGCGCTGCTGAAGAAAGGCTATGAAAGCGGACTGAAAACGCCAAATGAACTGGTGAGCTACTATGCCCACGAGCTGCTTGGCCGCCCCTATGTGGCACACACGCTTGAAGGCGACAAGGAACTGCTGACCATTAACATCGACGAACTGGACTGCACCACATTTGTCGAAACGCTCTATGCGCTGACTCGAACCACGCTGAATGGTCGCTACTCATGGCGCGACTATGCCAAGAATCTCGAGAACCTGCGCTACCGTGGAGGTAAGATGGACGGCTATGCTTCACGGCTTCACTACATTAGCGACTGGTCGATCGACAACACGAGCCGCGGCAACCTGAAGGAGATCACAGCCGACATCGACGGGGTTCAATACAAGGTGAAGAACATCAATTTCATGAGCACTCACCGCGACCTGTATCCGGCCTTGCGCGACAGCGTCACCTTTGAGCGCGTGAAAAGCAGCGAGGTGGGTTACCGACAGCACCGTTTCCCCTATATCAGAAAAGAGTATCTGGGTTCGAAAAAGGTGAAAAACGCCTTGCAGAGTGGCGACTTCGTGGGACTAGTCACCAAGCAAGAAGGACTCGACATCTCGCACATGGGAATCATTGAGAAAGACAAGAACGGCGAGATATTCATGCTCGACGCGTCGATGAAGGGGATGGAGGTAAGGCTTGAGAAGCAGAACATGAACCAGATGCTCCGCAACAGCAAGAATAACATTGGAATCAGGGTTTGGCGCATGATCAAGTGAGACGGCGCCAAGCCTTAGCACAGCGATACAACGAGAGAGGCAAAGCCAGGGAAAATCCTGCTTTGCCTCTCTCTTTTATTGGAGCGCCCTGAGTGAAGGGCAAGAACTGTCACACTTTTTTTTTACTCGGCAGCCTCTTCGGCGGGAGCAGCTTCCTGAGCGGGAGCAGCTTCCTGAGCGGGAGCTTCCTGAGCCTTAGGAGCAGCTTTGCGGCGGCTGCGGCGAGTGGTCTTCTTAGTCTCAGCCTTCTTCTCGGTGAGCATAGCTTCGTTGTAGTCAACAAGCTCAATGAAGCAAGTCTTGGCGGCGTCACCCAGACGATTGCCCAGTTTAAGGATGCGGGTGTAACCGCCTGGACGATCGGCAATCTTCTGCGAGATGTTCTGGAAGAGCTCGGTAACGGCTTCTTTGCTCTGGAGGTGGCTGAACACTATGCGGCGCGAAGCGGTATCATCGGTCTTAGCACGATTGATGATGGGCTCGGCATAGATGCGAAGAGCCTTGGCCTTGGCCAAAGTGGTGAAGATTCTCTTGTGAAGAATCAGAGAGGTAGTCATATTGGCCAACATAGCGTCGCGATGCGCTTTCTTGCGGCTCAGATGATTGAATTTCTTATTGTGTCTCATCGTTTAATTACTCTTTATCTAATTTATACCTTGTAATGTCCATGCCAAAGGAAAGTCCGAGACCAGCAAGGAGCTCTTCAAGCTCTGACAGGGATTTTTTACCGAAATTGCGGAACTTAAGGAGGTCGGTCTTATTGAAGACCACAAGCTCGCCAAGGGTTTCAACCTCGGCCGACTTGAGGCAGTTGAGTGCACGCACGCTAAGATCCATGTCAACAAGCTTAGACTTGAGGAGCTGGCGCATGTGGAGCACTTCTTCGTCAAATTCTTCATTCTCTTCATTCTCGGTAACATCGAGAGCAATTTTCTCGTCGCTAAAGAGCATGAAGTGCTGAATGAGGATTTTAGCGGCTTCTTTAAGAGCCTCTTTAGGCTGAATAGAGCCATCGGTAGTAATTTCAAGAACGAGTTTCTCGTAGTCGGTCTTCTGCTCAACGCGATAGTTCTCGATTGCATACTTCACATTGATGATGGGCGTATAAATCGAGTCGATAGCAATCACGTCGATAGCATCGTTAGGTGTGCGGTTCTCGTCGGCGGGCACATAGCCACGACCCTTGTTGATGGTGATGTCGATCTGGAATCCAGCTTTGGGATCGAGATGACAAATTTCAAGGTCGGGGTTAAGCACCTCGAAACCATTGAGCACTTTACCTATATCACCGGCTTTAAAAACATCCTGGCCCGAAACCTTGATAGTAGCCTTTTCAGATTCGGTTTCATCGACCACGCGTTTCAAGCGCACCTTCTTGAGGTTGAGAATCACGTTAGTTACGTCTTCCTTCACACCGGGAATTGTGGCGAACTCATGACGGACACCATCGATGCGGATGTTGCAGATAGCATATCCCTCAAGCGACGAGAGCAGAATGCGACGCAGCGCATTGCCAATGGTCACGCCATAGCCAGGTTCGAGAGGACGGAACTCGAATTTGCCGAAGGTATTGTCGGCTTCCAACATTAAAACTTTGTCGGGTTTCTGAAATGCTAAAATAGCCATGGATGTTAATTTTTATTGTTTTGAATACAATTCAACGATCAACTGTTCCTTAATGTTTTCAGGAATATCGTCACGCAATGGGAGGTTCAGGAGCTTGCCGCCCTTGATGTTTTCGTCCCATTCAATCCAAGGATACTTGCTGTGGTTGAAACCAGCCAGAGCGTCTTGGATAACTTCGAGCGATTTAGATTTTTCACGCACAGCCACGATTTGACCGGGGTTGACGTGGTAAGAAGCGATGTTGACCACCTGGCCGTCGACTGTGATGTGACGGTGGAGGACAAGCTGACGGGCGGCTGCTCGTGTGGGAGCGATGCCGAGTCGGTAAACGACATTGTCGAGACGAGTCTCGAGAAGTTGGAGAAGTACTTCACCGGTAACGCCTTTCATTGAAGCGGCCTTGTTGAAGAGGTTACGGAACTGACGCTCCAGCACACCGTAGGTGTATTTAGCCTTCTGTTTCTCACGAAGCTGAGTACCGTACTCAGAGAGTTTTCTTCTGCGGTTGGCACCCTGCTGGCCCGGAGGATAGTTCTTGCGTGTAAGAACCTTGTCTTCACCATAGATGGGTTCGCCTAACTTGCGGGCGATTTTAGATTTTGGACCTGTGTATCTTGCCATTTTTCTAAATTATTAAAGTTTGATTGCTAAATCACATCAGTGCAGCCGCGATTGCAGAGAGGTTGTTAAAGTAGTGCAATCTATTCACTGACTGTGATCCTTAAAAAATTAATTAATGAAGGTTGAATAAACACTTGTGCTATTAAACTCTTCTTCTCTTAGGAGGACGGCAACCGTTGTGCGGAAGCGGAGTAACATCGATAATCTCAGTTACAGTGATGCCGGCACCGTGGATGGTGCGGATTGCCGATTCACGACCGTTGCCAGGACCCTTAACATAAGCCTTGACTTTGCGAAGGCCAAGGTCGTAAGCAACCTTAGCACAGTCTTGAGCTGCCATTTGAGCTGCATAAGGCGTGTTCTTCTTTGAACCGCGGAAGCCCATCTTACCAGCCGAAGACCATGAAATAACCTGTCCCTCACTGTTAGCGAGGCACACAATAATGTTGTTAAATGAAGAGTGGACATGAAGTTGGCCCACGCCGTCGACCTTAACAACTCTCTTCTTAGATGCGACTGTCTTTTTTGCCATACTTTAATATTATTTAGTAGCTTTCTTTTTGTTAGCAACAGTTTTCTTGCGTCCCTTGCGGGTGCGGGCGTTGTTCTTAGTGCTCTGGCCACGCACAGGGAGACCGATGCGGTGACGAATGCCACGATAGCAACCGATGTCCATCAATCGCTTGATGTTCATCTGCACCTCGCTGCGCAGGTCACCTTCAACCTTGTAGTTCTCGCCGATGACTTCACGCACCTTAGCGGCTTCAGCATCGGTCCAATCTTTCACCTTTGTGTCTTCGCTGACACCAGCTTTTGCTAAGATTGTGGCGGCAGAGCTGCGACCAATACCGAAGATATAGGTCAAAGCGATCACGCCACGCTTGTTTTGGGGCAAATCAACCCCGACAATTCTTACTGCCATATATAAATTCTAATTTTTGTGCAAAATTAATAAAAATTATCCTTGACGCATCTTCATCTTAGGATTTTTCTTGTTTATCACATAAAGACGACCTTTACGACGCACGATTTTGCAGTCGGGGGTACGTTTTTTTATTGAGGCTCTTACTTTCATATTAGTAATGTTTTTATTTGTATCTAAATGCAATTCTACCTTTGGTTAAATCGTAAGGCGACATTTCTACCTTCACCTTGTCGCCGGGCAAGATCTTGATGTAGTGCATGCGCATCTTGCCAGAGATGTGAGCCGTGATCTGATGACCATTCTCGAGCTCAACGCGGAACATGGCGTTGGAGAGTGCCTCAACGATAGTTCCATCTTGTTCTATTGCAGTTTGTTTTGACATAAAATATTAAAAATGATTATAAATGAAAATTAAATAAATCGATCGCCTAAAGCTTCTTTCACAAAATCGAACGACGACAGGATGTCGGGTTTTCCGTTATGAACAGCAATCGAGTGCTCGTAGTGTGCCGACGGTTTGCGGTCCTTGGTGCGGGTCGTCCAGCCGTCGCGCTCAATAACGATGTTCTTGCTGCCCATGTTGATCATTGGCTCAATGGCAATGCACATGCCGTTCTTGATGAGCGGGCCTGTACCGCGGCGGCCAAAGTTAGGCACATCGGGGTCCTCGTGCAGTTTTTTACCGACACCGTGTCCGCACATTTCGCGCACAACGCTGTAGCCGCGCTGTTCACAGTAGCGCTGAATGGTGTAGCCAATGTCACCTACCCTATTTCCAGGAACAGCCATGCTGATTCCCTCGTAGAGCGATTGTTTTGTGGTGCGAAGCAGATTTAACACATCTTCAGAGACATTACCCACAGGAAAAGTGTAGGTAGAGTCGCCGTTGAAACCTGCCTGGTTCACTGCTCCGCAGTCGATCGAGACGATATCGCCATCTTCAAGCACATAGTTCGACGGAATGCCATGAACCACGACTTCGTTGACCGAGATGCACACCGAAGCAGGATAACCATAAAGACCGAGAAAACCAGGCACACAATTCTGCGAGCGAATGAATTCGTCGGCAATCTGGTTGAGTCGACGTGTAGTAACCCCGGGGGCCACCCACTTGGCAAGTTCGCCAAGTGTGCGTGCCACCACAAGGTTAGCTTCACGCAGAAGCTCTATCTGTTCATCTGTCTTCAGATAAATCATTTAATACTTCTGTTTAATCACAAATCACATTATTGAGTGCGTCCCTTGACCTTGCCCGATTTCATCAAGCCGTCGTAGTGATGCATCATCAAATGAGTTTCAATCTGCTGCAAAGTATCGAGCACCACGCCCACGGTAATGAGCAGTGAAGTGCCACCGAAGAACTGTGCGAAATTCTGGTTAACACCGAACTGACGAGCAAATGCCGGCATGATAGCCACAATACCCAGGAAGAGTGATCCCGGCAAAGTGATGCGCGACATGATCGAGTCGAGATAGTCGGCAGTCTTCTTGCCCGGCTTGATGCCAGGGATAAAGCCGCTGTTCTTCTTCATTTCCTCGGCCATTTGAGTGGGGCGCACTGTGATGGCAGTATAGAAATAGGTGAAAGCGACAATCAAGATGAAGTACACGAGGTTATACCAGAAACCGTCCATGTTGCCAAAGGTGCGAGCCATGCTTGCAAGGAATCCGCTCTCGTTCTGGCTTGCTCCGAAGCCGGCCAGAGTGATGGGGATGAACATAAGCGCCTGAGCAAAGATGATAGGCATCACATTGGCAGCATTCACCTTCAAGGGGATGTACTGGCGGGCACCGCCATACTGCTTGTTGCCGACAATGCGCTTAGCATACTGCACGGGCACTTTGCGTGTACCTTGGGTGAGCATAACAGCTCCGGCAGTGACAGCAAAGAGGATAATGATTTCGACCAGGAACATCACCAGACCGCCCTGAGCGGTGGTCAGGCGTGATGTGAATTCCTGAACGAGAGCACCGGGGAAGCGAGCGATGATACCCACGAGAATGATCATGGAAATACCATTGCCAATACCCTTGTCGGTGATTTTCTCACCGAGCCACATAATGAACATAGCGCCAGCAGTGAGCACGATGGTCAGGTAGAACATTGGCCAGAAGCCCATGTCTACTGTACCGCCAGCCTGCATCACCTGATACTTGAGGTTAACCAGGTAGGCAGGAGCCTGAACCAAGAGAATGATCACGGTAAGATAGCGTGTGTACTGGTTCAGTTTCATGCGTCCGCTTTCGCCTTCACGCTGCATCTTCTGGAAGCTGGGCACAACCATGCCAAGCAACTGGATTACGATAGATGCGGTGATGTAGGGCATGATACCTAAAGCGAAGATTGAAGCCTGAGAGAACGCACCGCCGCTGAACATGTCGAGCAGCTGCATGAGGCCTCCGCTTGTAAACTTGCGCATTGCATCAAGATCCGAGGGGTTGAGTCCTGGGAGCACCACATGACATCCAAAGCGATAAATCACGATGAACATGAAGGTGATGATGAGTCGCTTGCGCAAATCTTCAATCTTCCAGATATTCTTAATTGTTTGAATCAATTTCATTGTTTATTATACTTTTTCGATTGAACCACCGGCAGCTGTAATAATCTCCTCGGCTTTCTTTGAGAAGGCGTGAGCTTCTACATCGACTTTCTTCGACATTGTACCAACGCCGAGAACCTTAACGAGCTGATTCTTGCGAATCATGCCAGCTTGCATAAGGTCGGCCAGAGTAACTTTGTCTAAGCCCTTGTTAGTTGCGAGTTCGTCAATAACTTTAATGTTGATGGCTTTGTACTCAACACGGTTAATGTTCTTGAAGCCGAATTTAGGCACGCGGCGCTGGAGGGGCATCTGACCACCTTCAAAACCAATTTTCTTCTTGTAACCTGAACGCGACTTAGCACCCTTGTGACCACGTGTAGAAGTGCCGCCTTTACCCGAACCGGGACCACGTCCGATGCGACGTTTTTTCTTATTGGAACCTACAGCAGGTTGTAAATTACTTAATTCCATAGTCAATAATTTTTATGCGTTCGTTACTTCTACAAGATGACGAACTTTGTTAATCATTCCTAAGATTTGGGGAGTTGCTTCTTTCTCGACGGTCTGGTTGAGCTTGTGAAGACCGAGAGCATCGAGAGTTCTCTTCTGGTTAGCAGGACGATTGATTCTGCTGACAACTTGTTTGATTTTAATTTTTGCCATAGTAGTCAACTTTTTTAACCGTTAAACACTTTGTCGAGCGAAACACCGCGATAGTGCGCAATCTCTTGCGGGCTGCGCAGCTCGCTAAGTGCACTCACTGTGGCCTTCACCAGGTTGTGAGGATTTGACGAGCCTTTCGACTTGCAAATCACGTCGGTGATACCAACACTCTCAAGAACGGCACGCATAGCACCACCAGCCTTCACACCGGTACCGGGGGTAGCGGGTTGCATAATGATGCGAGAGCCGCCGAATTTAGCACTCTGCTCGTGAGGAATAGTGCCTTTGTGCACAGGAACCTTGATGAGGTTCTTCTTTGCAACCTCGACACCTTTAGCAATTGCGGTCGTGACCTCGTTTGCTTTGCCAAGGCCGTAACCAATCACGCCATTGCCGTCGCCAACGACGACGATAGCTGCGAAAGTGAACGTGCGACCACCCTTGGTTACCTTAGTGGTGCGGTTAATCGCAACAAGGCGATCTTTGAGTTCTATATCGCTAGTAATCTTAACTCTGTTATTCTTATTTGCCATGATGATTTAAAATTTAAGTCCGCCTTTGCGAGCGCCGTCGGCCAATGATTTTACTCTGCCATGGAACAAGAAGCCATTGCGGTCAAACACCACCTGGCTGATACCAGCCTCGATAGCCTTTTGAGCGATTGCTTCACCAACCTTGGCAGCGATCTCTGATTTATTGCCCTCAGTGATACCCTTGGATGATGCCGAAACAATGGTATTGCCGGCCACATCGTCGATAACCTGGGCATAGATTTGCTTATTGCTGCGGAACACACTTAAGCGGGGACGCTCAGGGGTGCCACTAATCTTGCCGCGAATGCGAGCTTTGATTTTATTTCGTCTTTGAATTTTTGATACCATAATGAAATGCAATTATTATTTGGCAGCTGCCGTTTTACCAGACTTGCGACGAATAACTTCGCCAACGAACTTAATACCTTTGCCCTTGTAAGGTTCAGGCTTGCGGAAAGAACGGATCTTGGCGCAAATCTGTCCGAGCAATTGCTTGTCGGCGCTCTCGAGCGTGATGAGCGGGTTCTTGTTGCGCTCACTCTTAGCTTCAACCTTCACTTCAGGAGGCATTTTCATATAAATCACATGTGAGTAACCCAGGTTGAGTTCAAGCACCTGGCCGTTAGATGTGGCACGATAACCAACACCCACGATCTCCATCTCCTTCTTGAAGCCGGTGCTCACACCAACTACCATGTTGTTAAGGAGAGCCCTGTAAAGTCCGTGCTGAGCACGCGACTCCTTCGAATCGTCGGGACGAGAAACCTTGAGTTCGTTACCCTCGATTTCGAGCTTGATATTGGGGTTCACCGATTGTTTGAGTTCACCTTTAGGACCTTTAACAGTCACGAAGTTGTCTTTGATATCAATCGTTACGCCAGCAGGTATTTCGATTGGCAATTTTCCTATTCTTGACATAATCTTAACCTCCTATCAATTAATATACGTAACACAATACTTCGCCGCCAATCTTCTGAGCCTTTGCTTCCTTGTTGGTCATAACACCCTTGGAAGTAGACAGGATGGCGATTCCTAAACCATTCAACACGCGGGGCATGTCCTTGTAGCCGGTGTACTGACGCAAACCGGGGCGAGACACGCGCGTGAGACTCTTGATGGCGCTCACTTTGTCAACGCTATCATATTTCAAGGCAATCTTGATAGTGCCTACAGGGCTGTCTTCGTTCTCAACGAACTTGTAGTTGAGAATATAACCCTGGTCGAAGAGAATCTTAGTGATCTCTTTTTTCAATTTCGAAGAAGGGATTTCAACGACACGGTGCTGTGCCTTGATCGCATTCCTCAATCTTGTTAAATAATCTGCAATTGGATCAGTCATTGTTTAATTGTTTAAATTGATTCAGAATTACTGAACAATATTTAATACTTAAAAAATTTTTCTCGTGATAATTAAATTACCAGCTTGCTTTCTTCACACCGGGGATGAGGCCGGCCGATGCCATTTCACGGAAGTCGATACGAGAAATACCGAACTGACGCATGTAGCCTTTGGGGCGACCCGACATCTTGCAAATGTTGTGCAGGCGCACGGGCGATGCGTTGTGAGGCAGTTTCTGAAGGGCAGCATAGTCACCGGCCTTCTTGAGTTCGGCACGCTTGGCAGCATACTTTGCAACTAAGCGTTCGCGCTTGGCCTGACGGGCTTTCATTGATTCTTTTGCCATACTTCTGATTTGAATTTAATTATTTTTTAAAGGGAATACCGAATTCCTTGAGCAGAGCGAAGCCTTCTTCGTCGGTCTTGGCTGTAGTCACGAATGTGATGTTCATACCAGTCATTTTCGTCACATTGTCGATGTTGATCTCAGGGAAAATGATCTGTTCCGAAACACCCAGCGTGTAGTTGCCACGGCCATCAAGCTTGCTTTCTACGCCCTTGAAGTCGCGGATACGGGGAAGAGCGATGCGAATGAATCGTTCCATGAACTCATACATGCGATCGCGACGCAGAGTCACGCGTGCACCGATAGGCATCTTCTTGCGGACGCGGAAGTTAGAGATGTCCTTCTTCGACAATGTCTGCACGGCCTTTTGACCGGTGATGGTGGTTAACTCGTTAATAGCTGTCTCAATGATTTTCTTGTCCTGTGTGGCATCGCCCAGACCTTCGTTCAGAACGATCTTAACCAGACGCGGAATCTGCATGGGAGAGCTATAGTTAAATTGCTTCATGAGAGCGGGAGCAATTTTCTCGTCGTATTGTTTCTTAAGAGTTGTTGCCATTATTTAATCTCCTCTCCTGATTTTTTAGAATAACGTACTGTTTTGCCCTGCTCATCTTTCTTGAAACCTACGCGGGTGGGCTTAGCGTCACGGCCGCTCTTGGGGTCAACCAAGTTGAGGTTCGACAGGTGAATGGGGGCTTCCATCTTAATAATGCCACCCTGGGGGTGCTGTGCATTGGGTTTGGTACTCTTCGATACCATGTTGATACCTTCTACGATAGCCCTGTACTTCTTAGCGTCAACGCTAAGAACGCGACCGGTCTTACCCTTATCGTCGCCTGCCAGCACATAGACTGTATCACCTTTTTTTATGTGTAATTTAGCCATTTCGTTTAGTGTGTTTAAGCCATTAAAGAACTTCGGGAGCAAGCGAAACGATCTTCATGTTGGTAGCACGCAGTTCACGAGCCACGGGACCAAAGATACGGGTACCTCTCAACTCACCGGTATTGTTAATCAACACGCAAGCGTTGTCGTCGAAGCGAATGTAAGTGCCGTCCTGACGACGGATTTCCTTTTTCGTTCTCACGACCACTGCACGCGAGACAGTGCCTTTCTTGACTTCAGAAGCGGGTATCGCATTCTTCACAGTGACGACGATGGTATCGCCCACCGATGCATAGCGACGACCCGTGCCACCGAGCACGCGAATGCAAAGCACTTCACGAGCACCGCTGTTGTCGGCTACTGTTAATCTACTTTCTGTCTGAATCATAATTACTTAGCTTTTTCAATGATTTCAACTAATCTCCATCTCTTAGTTTTGCTCAACGGGCGAGTTTCCATCAGGCGAACGGTGTCACCAATGTTGCACTCGTTGTTCTCGTCATGGGCATGGTACTTCTTAGTCTTGTTGACGAACTTACCATAGATCGGGTGTTTCTCCTTCCACTTGATAGTAACAGTGATGGTCTTATCACCCTTGTTGCTGGAAACAACCCCAATTCTTTCTTTTCTTAAATTTCTTTTCTCCATTTCGTTTGGGATTATTTATTGATTTGTAATTCACGTGCACGGACTTCAGTCTTCATGCGAGCAATACTTCTTCTCTGAAGCGTAATCTTAGCAGGATTATCGAGAGGAGAGATGGCATGCTGGATTTTCATCTGCATGTACTCGTTCTCAGCAGCTTCAAGACGATCTTTGAGTTCCTTATCGGTCAATTCTCTTAATTCTTGTTTTTTCATAATCTACTAAAATTAAACGGTTTGAGAGGGATCATAATCATGAGCTACCACAAATTTGGTAGGAATGGGGAGTTTCTGAGCAGCCAGACGGAGAGCTTCCTTTGCAATGTCGTAGCTCACGCCGTCAACTTCAATAAGAATTCTGCCAGGGAATACCGGTGCCACATATCCAGCGACATCACCTTTACCTTTACCCATACGCACATCGGCGGGCTTGCGGGTGTAGGGCTTGTGGGGGAAGATGCGGACCCAAATCTGACCTTCACGCTGCATGTAGCGGGTCACGGCCACACGGGCAGCCTCGATCTGACGAGCGGTAATCCACTTGCTTTCGAGAGCCTTGATGCCGAAGACGCCAAATGACAGCTGAGTGCCGCGCTTCGCATACTTGCGGTTGCGACCGTCGGCGGGTCTTCTATATCTTAATCTTTTCGGTTGTTGTAACATTTCGAGTTAAATTTTTAAACTGTGTAAACTTAACGGTTGTTTTTCTTGTTTCTGAAACCACCACGGCGGGGACCATTGCCACCCGAGCGACGCTCGTTGCTGTTGTTAGCAAAGTTGGGGGCGAGATCGCGCTTGCCATAGACTTCACCACGGCAAATCCAAACCTTGATGCCAATCAGACCTACCTTTGTGAGAGCAGGAACGAGTGCATAGTCGATATCGGCGCGCAGCGTGTGCAGCGGAGTACGACCTTCCTTGAACATCTCAGAGCGAGCCATTTCGGCACCATTCAAGCGGCCGCTGACCTGAACCTTGATGCCCTCGGCACCCAGACGCATAGTCGAAGCGATAGCCATCTTCACAGCACGACGATAGGCAATCTTGCCCTCGATCTGGTGAGCGATGTTGCTGGCTACGATCTCGGCGTCGAGTTCGGGACGCTTCACTTCGTAGATGTTGATCTGAACATCCTTGTCAGTGAGTTTCTTCAATTCTTCTTTCAGCTTGTCAACATCCTGACCGCCCTTGCCAATGATCAGGCCCGGACGAGAAGTGCAGATGGTGATGGTAACCAGCTTCAGAGTTCTTTCAATAACGATGCGTGAAACGCTAGCCTTGGCCAGACGCACTTTCAGATACTTGCGGATTTTGCTATCCTCAAGCAGAGTATCGCCATAATTACTACCACCGTACCAGTTCGAATCCCAGCCACGGATGATACCTAAACGATTGCTAATTGGATTTACTTTCTGTCCCATATTCTTTATTATGCGTCTTTAGAGGTTTTATTAAAAGTGTCAACATAGAGGGTCACGTGGTTACTGCGCTTGCGAATGCGGTAGGCGCGACCTTGAGGAGCGGGGCGAAGGCGCTTGAGCATGGGAGCGCAATCAACGAAGATTGTCTTCACATACAGTTCGCCATCTTCAGCTTTCCTGCCATTCTTCTGTTCCCAGTTCGAAATGGCCGATTTCAGGAGCATTTCTACGTCCTTAGCAGCATGTTTGGTTGAATAATGAAGCAGACCCAGAGCCTTCGAAACTTCAACGCCGCGAATCATGTCGGCCACCAGACGCATCTTGCGAGGAGAGGTAGGCACATTCTTGAGCTTTGCGAAGTTCTGCTCTTTGCGAGCTTCTTTAATCGCATTTGCTGATTCTCTTTTTCTCTTACCCATTGTATTTAATTCTTTTTTTTGTCAATGAATTATTATATCCCGGGCCCATTATTTATTGTTGCCGCTATGACCACGGAAGGTGCGAGTGGGAGCAAACTCACCAAGCTTGTGACCTACCATGTTCTCGGTAACATATACGGGAATGAACTTATTACCATTGTGCACAGCGAAAGTGTGACCTACAAATTCGGGAGCAATCATCGAAGCACGAGACCAAGTCTTGATCACGCTCTTCTTGCCGCTCTCATTCATTGCGTCAACCTTCTTTTCGAGCTTTACACTAATGTAAGGGCCTTTTTTTAATGAACGACTCATAGTTTAATTTTTAATCAAATTACTTCTTTCTTCTTTCAATAATATACTTCGAAGAATGCTTCTTCGGTGAGCGGGTCTTCAAGCCCTTTGCATACAGACCATTGCGTGAACGGGGATGACCACCTGACTGACGGCCTTCACCACCACCCATTGGGTGATCAACAGGATTCATCACCACACCACGGTTGTGGGGACGACGACCCAACCAACGCATGCGGCCAGCCTTACCCGACTGTTCCAGAGCGTGGTCGCTGTTACCAACAACGCCAATAGTCGCCTTGCAAGCTGCAAGCACCTTGCGTGTTTCGCCCGAAGGTAATTTGATGATTGCGTAGGTACCCTCGCGAGAGGTGAGCTGTGCAAATGCACCAGCACTGCGGGCCATAGCGGCACCCTGACCTGGACGCAATTCAATGTTGTGAATTAAAGTACCAACAGGAATGTGACTGAGTGGAAGCGCGTTTCCCAATTCAGGGGCTACGTTCTCACCGCTTTCAACGATTGCACCCACCTCTAAGCCGTTGGGAGCAATGATGTAAGCCTTATAACCATCTGCATAGTAAAGCAGAGCAATGCGAGCCGAACGGTTAGGATCGTACTCGATCGACTTTACACGAGCTGGTACACCGTCTTTATTTCTCTTGAAGTCGATCAAGCGATATTTGCGCTTGTGACCGCCACCACGATAACGCATTGTGAGGTGACCCTCATTGTTGCGACCGCCGGTTGAGCGCTTACCGACCGTAAGAGACTTTTCTGGTGTACGAGCAGTGATGTTATCAAATACACCAATAATTTTGTGTCTTTGCCCCGGTGTTGTGGGCTTCAATTTTCTTACTGCCATTTGTTTTTATTAAAGATTACTATAAAAATCAATAGTTTGTCCTTCAGCTACAGTCACGATTGCTTTCTTGAAAGCAGCAACTTTACCGCGCTGAATGCCGCGCTTGGTGTAGCGCATTTTCTTCTTGCCTTCGTAGTTCATTGTGCTAACGCCAACAACCTTCACGTCATACAGTTTCTCAACCAGCGACTTGATCTGGTCCTTATTGGCGTTGGGAGATACCTTGAATGAAAAACGATTAGTGCCTTCGCTAATGGCGTTGGCTTTCTCCGATACGATAGGAATAATGCTGATATTCATTGTTATTACCTCCTCTGTGATTAAAATTCGTTAATAATAGCAACGCTGCTCTCAGTCATCACCAGTGCCTTGTTGTCCAGCACACGGTAAGTGTTGAGGTCGGCAGCCGAAATCACATACACATTCTCTACGTTACGAGCCGAGAGGTATACATTCTCGTTCTTGCTGTCGAGCACGAGCACGATCTTCTTGTCGGCAATGTTGAGATTCTTTGTGATATTCACGAAATCCTTGGTCTTGGGAGCATCGAACTTGAGGTCTTCGACCACGAGGATCTGGTTGTTTTGAGCCTTGAAGGTGAGAGCCGAACGACGAGCGAGGTCTTTCACTTTCTTGTTGAGCTTGAAGCTATAGTTGCGGGGACGGGGGCCAAACACGCGACCACCACCAACCATCACGGGCGAGTTGATATCACCATGACGGGCACCGCCGCCACCTTTCTGGCGACCGAGCTTCTTGGTCGAACCTGAAACTTCACTTCTTTCTTTCGCTTTGTGAGTACCCTGACGCTGATTAGCCAGATACTGCTTTACAGTGAGATATACGGCATGTTCACTGGGATTCTCGATACCGAATACGGCGTCGTTGAGTGTTACCTTTCTCCCTGTTTCCTGTCCATTGATGTTATATACTGCGAGTTCCATTATTTCAAGATTGATAAGATTGAACCTTTGCATCCTGGAACACTGCCCTTCACAACGAGAAGGTTGTTTTCAGGAAGAACTTTAATAATCTGAAGATTCTGAACGGTTACGCGTTCATTGCCCATTTGGCCGGCCATGCGCATGCCCTTGAACACCTTTGCGGGATAAGAGCAGGCACCGATTGAACCGGGAGCACGATAGCGGTCGTCCTGTCCGTGAGTCTTATCACCCACGCCACCGAAGCCATGACGCTTCACGACGCCCTGAAATCCTTTACCCTTTGAAGTACCCACAACATCAACAAAAGAAGTGTCGTTGAACAAGTCTACGGTGATGGTGTCACCCAGCTTGTATTCGCCTTCAAAATTCTTGAACTCGGCCAAGTGTCTTTGTGGCTTTACACCGGCTTTCTTGAAGTGACCAGCCTCGGGCTTTGTTGTGTGCTTGGCTTTCTTTTCCTGATAGCCGAGCTGCAGAGCTTCATAACCGTCTTTTTCAAGAGTTTTAACCTGAGTAACTACACAAGGACCAACTTCGATAACAGTGCACGGCACGTTCTTGCCGTCGGCACTGAATACGGATGTCATTCCGATTTTCTTTCCTAATAATCCTGGCATTTCTCTAAAAATTTAAATTTGTTTACTTTAAAATCACAATTGATTTACTAGACTTTGATTTCTACTTCCACACCGCTGGGCAATTCAAGCTTCATGAGAGCATCCACGGTCTTAGCTGTAGAGCTGTAGATGTCGATGAGGCGCTTGAACGACGACAGTTGGAATTGTTCACGCGACTTCTTGTTTACAAAAGTCGAACGGTTCACCGTGAAGATGCGCTTGTGAGTGGGCAGAGGTATAGGACCGCTCACTACAGCGCCTGTAGACTTCACTGTTCTAACGATTTTCTCAGCCGACTTGTCAACCAAGTTGTGATCGTAAGATTTTAATTTAATTCTAATTTTTTGGCTCATATTTGTAATATTAAATTTTATTTCAATAATTCTACATGGCCGCCGCACTCTGTGAGCACTTTCTCGGCAATAGCCTTGTTCACCTCGGCATAGTGCGAGAAGGTCATTGTCGATGTGGCGCGGCCCGAAGTAATGGTGCGCAACGCTGTAACATAGCCAAACATCTCGGCAAGCGGAGTCACAGCCTTCACGATGCGGGCACCGCTGCGGCTGGTCTCCATGCCCTCGACCTGTCCGCGACGCTTGTTCAAGTCGCCAATCACATCGCCCATATTCTCTTCGGGTGTTACCACCTCAACCTTCATCATGGGTTCCATGAGCACAGGAGCGGCCTGGGCACAAGCTTTGCGGAATGCCGACTGGGCGCAGAGCTCAAACGAGAGCTGGTCAGAGTCAACGGGATGATAAGAACCGTCGATCAAGGTGACCTTGAGGGTTTCTACCGGATAACCGGCCAGCACGCCATTGCGCATGGCCATCTGGAAACCTTTCTGCACCGAGGGAATGTATTCCTTGGGAATGTCACCACCCTTAACCTCGTCGATAAACTGCAGACTACCCTCAAAGTCGTCGTCAACGGGCTCAATGCGGCAGATAATGTCGGCAAACTTGCCGCGGCCACCAGTCTGCTTCTTGAACACCTCACGCAGTTCCACGGGTTTGGTGATAGCCTCTTTATAGGTCACTTGCGGACGGCCCTGGTTGCACTCAACCTTGAACTCGCGGCGCAGACGGTCTATAATAATATCAAGGTGTAACTCGCCCATACCACGAATGATGGTTTGGCCAGTCTCCTCGTTCGACTCAACCTGGAAGGTGGGATCCTCTTCAGCAAGTTTCTGAAGACCCACGCCCAGCTTGTCGAGGTCGTTCTGCGTTTTGGGTTCAACGGCAATACCCAGCACAGGATCGGGGAAGTCCATAGCCTCAAGAACGATGGGCTTGTTCTCGGCGCACAAAGTGTCGCCGGTGCGAATGTCCTTGAAGCCCACACCTGCACCAATGTCGCCGCAACCAATCACCTCCATGGGGTTCTGGTGGTTACTGTGCATTTGGAACAGGCGCGAAACGCGTTCCTTCTTTCCTGTGCGAGCGTTGAAGACATAGCTGCCCGAATCAATCTGGCCCGAGTAAACGCGGAAGAACACCAGGCGGCCCACATAGGGGTCGGTGGCAATCTTGAACACCAGCGCACACAGGGGCTCTTCAAAAGCGGGCTTGCGCACTTCAACCTTGTCGGGATTGTCAATGGCGTGTCCTGTAACCTCGGCCGAATCGGCGGGGCTTGGCAGGTAAGCGCACACTGCATCGAGCAGCGGCTGCACACCCTTATTCTTGAACGAACTGCCGCACAGCATGGGAACAATCTCCATGTGGAGAGTGGCAGCACGCAACGCACGCTTGATTTCCTCCACTGTGATGGTCTCGGGAGCCTCCAGGTACTTCGACATCAGGTCTTCATCAAAATCCGAGATGGTCTCGAGCATCTTGTCGCGATAGCTCTCGCACTCCTCGAGCATGTCGGCAGGAATCTCATCCACATCATATTCGGCGCCCATGGTTTCATCGTGCCAGTACAGCGCCTTCATGGTGATGAGGTCGGCAATACCCTTGAAGTTCTCTTCAGCACCAATGGGGAGCTGAACAGGACAAGGATTAGCACCCAGAATGTCATGAATCTGGCGGGCCACCTCAAAGAAGTTGGCACCCGAGCGGTCCATCTTGTTCACATAGGCGATGCGAGGCACATTGTACTTGTCGGCCTGGCGCCATACGGTTTCACTCTGGGGCTCAACGCCTCCCACTGCGCAGAAGGTGGCAATAGCGCCATCGAGCACACGCAGCGAGCGCTCAACCTCAACAGTGAAGTCAACATGTCCTGGGGTGTCAATCAGGTTGATTTTGTATTTGCTGTTGTCGTAGTTCCAGAAGGCAGTAGTAGCAGCCGAGGTGATAGTGATTCCCCTCTCCTGCTCCTGCACCATCCAGTCCATCGTAGCGGCACCATCGTGCACCTCGCCAATCTTGTGAGTAAGACCGGTGTAGTACAGGATGCGCTCCGACGTCGTAGTCTTGCCGGCATCGATGTGAGCCATGATGCCAATGTTGCGCGTGTATTTCAGCTGTTCGTCAGTCGTCATTTATCTTATTGCAATTAGAATCTGAAATGAGCGAATGCACGGTTAGCCTCAGCCATGCGGTGCATGTCTTCTTTACGCTTGAATGCACCACCCTGCTCATTGTAAGCATCAATGATCTCAGCTGCCAGCTTGTCGGCCATGGTCTTGCCGCCACGCTTGCGTGCGAAGTTGATAAGATTCTTCATTGAAATTGACTCTTTGCGGTCGGGACGAATCTCGGTAGGTACCTGGAAGGTGGCACCACCAATGCGGCGCGACTTCACCTCCACTTGGGGAGTAACTTTTTCTAATGCGGCCTTCCAGATTTCGAGAGGAGTCTTCTCCTCTTTTTCCATCTTCTTACCCACGAGGTCGAGGGCACCGTAGAAAATAGTGTAAGAAGTGTTCTTCTTACCATCATACATCAGGTGATTGACGAATTTTGTCACACGTGTATCACCGTACTTAGGATCGGGCAGAATGATCCGTTTTTTGGGCTTAGCCTTTCTCATTGTAAGTTAAAATTGTAGTTTTTGTCTGCTTGGTTGTTGCTTCTTTGTTCTTCAGCGCTCAACGCTTTGACCGCTTACTCAACCTGTTGTTCATCAATCCAATAAAATCAAAAACTGAGTTTTTAAATTTTTTTGTTTTAGTAATTGGGACGTTGATTACTTCTTAGCGTCTTTGGGGCGCTTAGCACCGTACTTCGAGCGGCGCTGAGTGCGACCTGCAACACCGGCTGTGTCGAGCGTACCGCGAACGATGTGATAGCGGACACCGGGAAGATCCTTAACACGGCCGCCGCGAACCATCACGATCGAGTGCTCCTGCAGGTTGTGACCCTCACCAGGAATGTAAGAGTTCACCTCTTTGCCGTTTGTCAATCTCACACGTGCCACCTTACGCATTGCTGAGTTAGGCTTTTTAGGCGTGGTCGTGTAAACACGAACGCATACACCGCGACGCTGAGGGCAAGAGTCCAAAGCAGGCGACTTGCTGGTGCTTTCCAGTGATGTACGTCCTTTTCTTACTAATTGCTGAATTGTTGGCATCTTAGTTCTGTTTTACGTTTTTTGTTTAATTAATAGTTTTATTGTTTTTAATCGCTCTTTTGAGCCCTCCGCACAACTCTCATCCTCACTAAATCAATCGCTTAGCGAAGAATTAAGGCACATTTTGGCCCAAAAGTGTTGCAAAGTTACACACTAATTGGCTAATAACCAAATATTTTTAGGGCATTTTCACCTCATTTTCAATAGCAAACCTGTTGCCACAAAGGCTCCTTGAACCTAAACCTATGAGTTTCAGGCACTTCAAGAAATCACGATTTAGCGGGATTTAAAAAGGTTTAATATTTTTTAACAGTGTTCCGCGCCGATCTTTTTCACTCAGAACAAGCTGTGACGCGGGCAAACGCCAGTCGATGGCAAGTGTCGGGTCGTTGTACATGATCGACATCTCGCTCTGGGGTGCATACACATTATCAACCTTATATTGGAACTGTGCCACCTCGCTCAGCACCACAAAGCCGTGGGCAAAACCGCGCGGTATGAACAATTGAGTGCCTTCGCTTGCATCAAGCTCAACAGCAACATGCTGGCCAAATGTGGGACTGTCGCCACGCAGGTCAACGGCCACATCAAGCACCCTGCCCTGCGACACGCGCACCAGTTTGGCCTGGCTCCACTCGCCTTGCTGATAGTGCAGACCACGCAAAACGCCGTGGGTCGAGAACGACTCATTGTCCTGCACAAAGTTGATTTCGCCTATATGAGATTGAAACTCGGCCAACTTGAAAGTCTCGCTAAAGTAGCCGCGCTGGTCGCCAAAACGCTTGGGTTTAATCACCCACACTCCTTTAATAAATTGTTCAATAAATTCCATGTTATTTAGATAATTGTTATCGCGTATATATATTATATAAGGTGTAATCTGCAAGAAACGGCCATCACGCTGCTGCGTGATGGCCATTTCAACTGACTGTTTACATCACAAGTCATTTTTCTTTAATTGATTCTGCCACCACTTGCGTGCCTTCTTGTCTTTCAAACTGTTCACGCACTGTTTTAGCCAGGCCTTGATGGCGCTGTCTTCGCTTGCATAGCCAGAAAGGCAATCGGCCATCAGGTCATCGTCGGGATGAGCAGCAAGCCATGGCAAAGCCACATTGGCATGACGCAAGCACAAGGCCGAGCCCCATGTGGCAATAATACCCACATTATAGTCATCGGTACTATTCGGTCGGGCATCAACCTTGTCGGCCCACATCGCCATATTATTAACACGAGCCATGTCAAAGGCACTCACAGGCATCTGCAACATCATGAGCACATCCATGCCAGGTCCGTAATATTCACCATTTACTGTTCTCACAGTTATCTCATCAACCACCTTCGATCCGTCGCGAGGTTCAGGCAGTCCTGCAGGGCGGCTGCCTCTCGTCTCGATAGCGGTCGTCACAGGCATGAGCTGCTTCAATGTTCCGTCGTTACCAATCACAAACCGGTTATAAATGGTTCCATCCTTTTGATAGGGATAGCCGCCACGCAGCATGCTGAAGAAGGCGTAGGTTCGCTTCACCTTGAGGGTGTCGCCTGTCAGTTCATAGGCAATGGCGCTTTTGGGTTCATATCGCATTTCGCGCTCACGGTCTATCACAAGACAGCGCACATCACCCAGTATGCCCAGCAAAGCTCCATCCACAAAGTTGCCTTTCTTGTCAACAGTCACAGCATAGATTTCGACCGGAAATCCTTTGTTGACACGGCCAACATAAAGGAACACCACACTAAAGAGGTTGCGGTGCTGGATATCGCTGATTTCCACTTTCACGGTATCGAGTGCTGCAGGGTTGTGCAGCAGCACCTTGTCGAGCAGCTGGTGCGCCGTTGCAGCGGGCACCGGTTCTTCAGTTTTAATTGACTGCAGGTCTAAGCCGGCATAAGCGTCGACGGCAAACAATGCGACCGCGGTTGCCATAATCAGTTTTTTCAGTAAGCTATTCATGTGGCATTAACATTTTAATGATAATTATTAGATGCGATTATCTACCCTTTTCAGTCAGCCACTTCTGCCACCACTGGCGGGCTTTCTTGTCCTTGAGTGTAGGAACCATCGCCTTCAGCCAGCTTGCCTCTTTGAACTCGTTTTCGGCGATCACTCTTGACATAAAGTTGCTGAACGCCTCTTTTCCCTTGTTCTTGGCAATCCAGGTGAGGAAGGGCTCGGCATTGCGCAAACCCAGAGCGGTGCTCCAGCGTGCAAACTCGCTGACATTGATGTTTGATGCCGAAGTCGACGGTTCGTCGGTGCTCGATTCCTCAAGGTTAACAAAATCCTTGGCCAACTTGTTTAATTCGTTCATGTCAAACTTGGCGCTGATGGGTTTATGGGCCATATCAAGAAGTTTAACGCCAAGAATGCTGTAAAGGCCTTCGACTTCGCCGCTAACGGGTTCGTTACCGCCAGGCGCATTCACATCGCCATGGCTCTCCACAGCCGAAACCTGAGTGGGAAGCTGGGTGAAAATGCCATTAGGGCCAATGAGATAGTAGCTATTGAGTGTGCCAAGCTGATTAAAGTACTTGCCCACAATCGAGGTGCCGTAGCGATAGGTGCGCTCCACGCCCAGTGTGTCGGCCACGATGCTATAGGGCATGTCGGGTTGTGTCTCAATATAATAGCCTTCAGGCATAGTGATCTTCACGCACTGCGTGTCGCCAGTGTAGCCCAGCATCATGCCGTCTACGGCATTCCAGCCCGAGTCAAACGACATGGCATACAACTCGGTATTCATCTGTGTGCTCATGCGGCCCACATAGAAGAAGACCACCTTCACACCGTTTTTGCGTTCTTGCATATCGGCCACTTCCACTACCATGCGGTCGAGCATCGACAAGTCGTGCATGAACACTTTTCCAAGCACGGCCTTGGCTTCGTTTGCGGGCACTGCTGCACCCAGATAATTCGACAGGTTCACTCCTGCCGATGCGTTTATCGCCAACATCGCACATGCGGCAAACAGAATCTTAGATAGTTTCATAGAGTTTATTTTAAATGGTTTTATAATTGTTTTTGGCAAATATAGTAATTATTTTTGAAATCATTCTATTTATACACCTTATTTTTAATGTTTCTATGCTATAACAGGCATGCTTCTGCCCGTTTGTCAACCACACACAAATCAGGCCATCGCGATTTGAGGCAAACATATTTTGGCATGAATCACTTGCACAAATCGAAATTAATCACGAAATTTGCATAAACACTGAAATGTTTTTATCACTCACTACATCTGATAAACATCATGAACAATCGCAATATTATCTTTTTTGACGACAACGATGTGAGGAAAAACCTCCTCCCCATCACCTACACACGCCCCATCGCCAAAATCAGGCTGGGCATCACCACCATCGAAGAAAAATGGATTGCCATGACGGGCGCCACCAAATACTCCTATTTCACAGCGCCTTATCTCAAGTGCAAGTTCCCGTTGGTGGCCAAGAGGCACAACCTGATGATTGCCGGGCACATCGTCCCCACCCCCGAGATTGCCGAACTCACCTCAAAGCTCAATCTGGGCGAAGCCATTTGCTATGGCGACCAGCTCATCGCCTTCTATGGCACAGCACGCGACTTCGACCAAAGGCGTTTCTCCAAGGTCATCTCACCCAAGAAAGCGCCCATTTCAATCCAGTATCTCTACCACATCTTCGAGGCCAACGGCCAAGTGCTGGAACAGGATTTTGAGATGCTCACCAAAGGCCGCCAGTCGGCACCCATCTCACCCACCAACACCGTGGTGGGCGACCCGAGCCGCATTTTCATCGAAGAGGGGGCAAGCGTCGAGGGAGCCTTCCTCAACACCCGCGAGGGTTCTATCTACATCGGTCAGGATGTCGAAGTCATGGAGGGGGCTTGCATCCGCGCTCCATTTGCCGCCTGTCCTCATGCCAAGGTGCGCATGGGCGCCAAGGTCTATGGCGCCACCACACTGGGGCCTCACTGCAAGATTGGCGGCGAGGTCGAGAACACCGTGATGATTGGCTACAGCAACAAGGCACACGACGGCTTCATTGGCGATGCCGTCATTGGCGAGTGGTGCAACATTGGCGGCGGCACTACTGCCTCCAATCTCAAGAACGATTACACCGAAATCAAGCTGTGGAACTACGGTGCCAAGCGTTTCATGCGCACAGGGCTGCAGTTCTGCGGACTCATCATGGGCGACCACTGCAAGACGGGCGTCAACTGCATGATCAACACCGCCACCGTGCTGGGCGTGGGCGTCAACATTCACGGTGCAGGCTTCCCGCGCAACTTTGTGGCATCGTTCAGTGAGGGCGGCAGCACCGCAGGCTTCAAGAATGTGAAACTCGATGCCTTCTTTGCCCTGGCCGAGCGGGTCATGGCACGACGCAACATGGTGCTCACCGATGCCGACCGCGAGATTTACACCGCTATCTACGAAATGGCTAAACGATACAAATAAACAAACCTAATTCAATATGAAAAAATTTCTCATTCTTCTCATGGCACTCATGCTCATCGCTCCTGCCATGAATGCCCGCAAAAAGGCACCAGCCAAGAAAGCCGCGACCACTGCCAAGACTGCAGCCGTCAAGGCTGCAAAGGAGGCAAAGCCCTACTTCATCGTCATCTCCAAGAAGGATATGAACCTGCGCGTTTACAAGGCAGCGAAGGGCGACACCACACTGGTGCAGCAGTTCGATGCCTGCCTGAGCAAAAACAAGGGCAACAAGCAGCGCAAGGGCGACATGCGCACACCCGAATCGCCTGCCGGCAAGCCGTTTAAAATCACCCAGATTCAAGACGCCTCCACTTGGCGCCACGATTTCAAGGATGGCCGAGGCAATATCAAGGCCTACGGGCATTGGTTCCTGCGTCTGCTCACGCCGGGCCACTCGGGCATAGGCATACACGGCAGCACCAACAACGAGAACAGCGTGCCAGGCCGCGCCAGCGAGGGCTGCATCCGCCTGCGCGACACCGACATCATCACCCTCAAGGAGAAGTACGCCTATGTGGGCATGCCCGTTATCATCAAAGGCGAGAACGAGGGTCTCCTCCCCTTCGAGGCTCGTCTGGAACAATAAACATCTCCAAACGCTCCTCAAATAAACCTTGACCCGTTTTTCAAGTCAAATACAAAGAATCATTTCTTAACCATTAATAATAAAGCAATTATGAAAAGTCTAAAATCATTTCTCCTGGTCGCTGCCTTTAGTCTGTGCAGCGTCATGGCATGGGCCGACGCTCAGGTGGTGGTCACCGGCAACAATGTGCGCCTGCGCTTAGCCCCGTCGCTCAACTCGCAAACACTCACCTATAGCAACGGCGTGAACATTCACCCCAAGAAGGGTGAGAAACTCACCTGCACCGGCAAGACCGGCGACTTCTACCAGGTAATCTACAAGGGACAGAAAGTGTACATCGCCAAGCAGTATGCCACACCCGTGAGCACCGGCAACAAGACCGCCGCAACCCCTGCTGCTAACAAGAGCCAGCGCTATGTGGTGGTCACCGGCGTGAATGTGCGCCTGCGCAAGTCGCCATCCATCAAGGGAGCCATCTACACGGTGAACCAAGCCCCCGTCTATCCCAAGAAGGGCGAGCGCATCAAATACATGGAAGATGCTGGCGACTTCTACAAGGTGAACTACAACGGCAACTACCTCTACATCTCAAAGCAGTTCAGCCGCTTAGAGTAATACCGCTGTTATGAAACATCTATTATTCATTGCCGCAGCGCTCATGCTGGTCGCATGCGCTGGCAGCAAGACCGACGACAGCAGCGCCCGTAGCGCCGAGGCCGCGCCACAGTCGGTGGCCGGCACACCTAACGATGCCGCCAAGATTTACACCGATGCCAAGTTCGACCAGGACAAGTCGTTCATCGTCATCTCCAAGAAGGAGTTGCGGCTCTATGTCTATGCCGTGGTCAACGGCGACACCACACGCATCGCCCATTTCCCCGTGTGCCTGAGCAAGAACAAGGGCCAGAAGGAGAAAGGCGGTGACATGCGCACGCCCGAGAGCGAACCAGGCAAACCGTTCACCATCAAGCAGATTCAAAATGCCAGCGACTGGCATCACGACTTTGGCGACGGCCGTGGCAACATCCTTGCCTACGGCAACTGGTTCCTGCGCCTCGAGACCCCATTCAGCGGCATCGGCATTCACGGTAGCACCAACAACGAGGAGAGCGTGCCTGGCCGTGCCAGCGAGGGGTGCATCCGCTTGCGCGATGCCGACATCATCACCCTCAAGGAGAACTACGCCTATGTGGGCATGCCCGTTATCATCAAGGCCGAGGACCAAGGCCCCCTCCCCTTCGAGAAATAACCCCATCACCCACTTCACCCCACAACACACTGCGCTTCACCCCTCACACCGAAGCGCAGTTTTTTTGTTAGAGCTGCACAATAAAACTAACGGTTTTTCGTTAATTATTTAAAACGGACAATATATTTTGCAATGAAACGCCTATAGGTCATATCCCTCCCTTTATCAAACCCAGTAAATAATTTAACATTATTTAACAAATAGGGGGGGTAATACTTGGAAATCAGGAAATTAAGTTATATTTTTGCAAAAAGTTTAATACTAAAATGAGAAACTATGGAAAAGAAATTATTTAAACTGACAAGCCTACTGCTGATGCTCATGGGTGGGATGAGCGTGCTGGCTGACGACTTCGATGTGATCAGTGAACGGCTGGCCCTGCAGCGCTACAATTTCCCGCAGGAGAAACTGCACATCACCACCGACAAGTCACGGTACATGGCCGGTGACACCATCTGGCTGCGAGCCTTCGTGGTGAATGCCGCCACTCACGAGCCTGTTGACGCTAGCAAATACTGCTATGTGGAACTTCTCAATCCTTTCGACAGCATTGAAATGCGCATCAAAATCAAGGAAAGGAATGGTGTGATGCAGGGTTACCTTGCCCTGTCGCCTCAGCTCGCCGAGGGCAGCTACACGCTGGCCGGCTACACCTTGTTCATGCAGAGCCTTGACGAGGGCTACTACTTCAAGCGACGCATCGAGGTGATGAGCGCGCACAGCACACGCAGCAGCATCGTGTGTGATGTGGAGCGGGACCCGCAGAATCAAAGGAAGGTGAAGGTTACAGCCCATTATCTCGACCTTCACACAAGGGCCGAGAAGGAATTCAGGCAGATGAAATATATCACTGCCGACCAGCGCGCTCATCAGCGTGATTTGG
>CACXLJ010000032.1 GCA_902768435.1 uncultured Bacteroidales bacterium
GCTAAACACAGAAAAATCAGCCGCCTGAAAAATATCGCATTCTCAGACGGTTGATTTGCAAAGAGGGTGAGCCATAACTGAATTATGACACACCCTCTTGCTTTTTTCATCATTGTTTTGTCTATAAATATTGGGTCAACGCTGGCGCAGGATTTCGACGATGCGCGCCATTTGGTTGGGGATGCGAATTTGTTGCGGGCATTTTTTGAGGCAGGCTTCGCAGTCGGTGCAATGGTTTGCCCACTTCGAGGCATCGGGCAGCGCCTTGCGAAGGCCATCGGCAAACTGCTGCTTGCGCGTCATGTAGTCGGCGGCCTGCTTGTCGGGCAGGGGCAGTATCTGCTGTTCGACGGCATCGTTGTAATAGGCAAAATTGCCCGGAATGTCCACCCCGTAGGGGCAGGGCATGCAATAGCGGCACGCGGTGCACGGTATGACGGGGAACCCTGCCATCACATCGGCGATTTCGGCCAGTACGGCATTCTCGGCCTCGGTGCAAGGCTCAAGCGGTGAGAAAGTGTCTACATTGTCGACGAGGTGCTCCATGCGGTTCATGCCGCTTAGGGTGGTGAGGATGTTGGGATGCGAGCCTACCCAGCGGAATGCCCACTTGGCAGGACTGTCGGCAGAACGCATTGTGGTGAGTCGCCCTGCTAGGTCGTCGCGCAAGCGGGCCAGTGCTCCACCACGCAGCGGTTCCATGACCACCGCCTGCACACCGGTCTTTTCGAGTTTGTCGTAGAGATATTCGGCATCGGCATCCTGTTTCCAGCCTTCTTTGTTGAGCGAGGCGTGACGCCAGTCGAGATAGTTCATCTGGATTTGGACAAAATCCCAGTGATATTTGTCCTGATGGTTGAGCAACCAGTCGAATACCTCCACATTGCCATGGTAGGAGAAGCCCAGGTGCCGAATGCGGCCGGCTTCACGCTCCTTGAGCAGGAAGTCGAGCAGTCCGTTGTCAAGGAATCGAGCCTTGAGGTCGTCCATGCCGCTGCCTCCTACGCCGTGCAGCAGGTAGTAGTCGATGTAGTCGACCTGCAGGTCGCGAAACGAGTTCTCGTACATCTTCACTGCCTCGTCGAGTTTCCACAGGCGTTCGTTGTAGTTCGACATTTTGGTGGCTACAAAGTATTTGTCTCTGGGATATCGGCTTAGGGCAATGCCTGTCTGCTTCTCGTTTTGTCCGCCTTTGTACATGGGAGCGGTGTCAAAGTAGTTCACACCATGGGCAATGGCGTAGTCAACGAGCCGATTGATCTCGTCTTGGCTGTCGGGCAGTCGCATCATGCCGAAACCCAGCAGCGAGATTTTGTCGCCTGTGCGATGTTGCACGCGATAGGTCATCGGGTTCTTGTCGGGCACGGTATCCTTGTTGTGGTCATCGGCAAACATGGAGAGTGGCTCCATGGCCATCATGGCAAATGCCGAACCGGCACCGAGTCCCAGCTTGTGCAAGAACTTGCGTCGTGTCATTTCAGTATGCTTTTTGTTCATGTCTTTAAGATTGCTATAGGGTTTATGAATTCTGATACAAATATATAAATAATGTGTAAGAATTGCAAATCGCGCGCGCAAAGTTCAAGGTGGGGAGGAGTTAGGGAGTGCCCTGCTGTCAGAAACTAGAGCGATTGTGGGTGAAAAAGAACCCTCCTTCATGCCGATGGCACAAAGGAGGGTGATGGCTTGGGATAGTCGCCCGCAAAGGGGTGACTGTCGAGAGGCTTGATTAGCGAACGCGGCCTACATAGCTGCCGTCGCGAGTGTCGACCTCGATCTTCTCGCCTACATTGATGAACAGGGGCACACGCACGGTGGCACCGGTCTCAACGGTAGCGGGCTTGAGTGAGTTGGTGGCAGTGTCACCCTTCACACCAGGCTCGGTGTAGGTGATTTCGAGAACGGTCTTGATAGGCATCTCGGCATAGAGCACCGACTCGGTAGAGGCATCGGTCACAACTTCAACTATATCGCCTTCTTTCATGAAGTCGACACCACTGATCAGGTCTTTTGAAAGAGGAATCTGGTCAAAAGTCTCTTGGTTCATGAAGATAGCTTCAGATCCGTCCATGTAGAGGAACTGGAATGGGCGGCGTTCAACTCTGACGTCTTCGAGTTTTTCGCCAATGTTGAATCGGCGGTCAAGTACGCGTCCGTCGACGACATTTTTGAGTTTAGTGCGCATGAAAGTGTTGCCCTTGCCGGGTTTCACGTGCAAGAATTCGATACAAAAGTAGAGTTGGTTGTCGAGACGGATGCAAGTTCCGTTTTTAATGTCTTGAGCGTTAATCATAAAAAATAAATGTATATGTTATTATATAATGAGTTCCAAAAAATGAAAAGCAAGTGCAAAATTAAGAGAAAAGGAGAAAAATTGCAAAAAAAGTGGTGTAAAAATGCTCATCAACTTGTATAATTTCAAAAAAGTGAGTAATTTTGCACCGCAAAAAGCGAAAATAAACGTAAAAACAAGATAGACAATGAAACGTACATTCCAACCCTCGAACAGAAAGAAAGCTAACAAGCATGGTTTTCGTCATCGCATGAAAACAGCTGATGGCCGCAAGGTTCTTGCTCGCCGTCGTGCAAAAGGCCGTTACAGCCTGACCGTTAGCGACACCGTTTACAAAAACTAATTGAAACGGTAGCCGGAGCAATCGTCCGGCAAAGACTTATAGCCGTTGCAATCGAGCGCAAGCTGATTGTGACGGCAATTCTTGTGTCTATAGGGATAGGGTGACTAGGGCAGTGTGGCAGACAATTGCGATGCCAGGCGAGATGGACTCCTTTTCTGTCTCGACACGGAACGCCGAGATGAGTGCTGATAGTTGGTTGGTATCAATCATAATCTTTTGCGTTTTTGTTGCAAAAGTAGATTGATACAGTTGCTCAGCAAAAGACACGTTGAAAGCGAAAAATATTGTACCTTTGTATGTTCTTTTGTAATTTACAATAAAAAAATTTATATGTCAGATTTCAATTCTTTTTCTTGCTCTCACCTATTAGAATACTTTGATAGCTGGTACGAGCATGATACTGAACGTCTTAATTATGCTCAGTATCTCTTGACTATGCTCAAAGAAAATAGTATTAAAGGTTTAATAGGTATATACGATAAAGTTCTTTGGAAATTTATAGTAAGATATAATGGTATTGGTAAAGAAGAACTTGTTTCAGAAACATGGTACAATATTGACGATTTGTCAATAGACACAAGAAAGTATTGGCAAGAATTGAATGTTTTTCTTAATGAGAATATAGAGAGACTATTTAATTCACAAGATTATTCAGATGACTTAGCTATAGCTTGTTTCATTAATGTTAGAAATGCTTATAATTGTAGTAAAATACGCCAATCGATACTTTCTAAAAGTTCAGATAATGTAAAATCTGTAGTAGAAGAGCTTAAAAATTTGCTTGATATCGTAGACGATGCTCCTAATCATATTTCTCCTTATAATATTGATACAAATGGATATAGAGAATATAAACCGAAGTACATTGAGAGTGCAAAAAAACTAATTAGCTATGGGTTTGTCAGGAGTATAAAAGATAGAACATTCGAGATAAAAAATAAAGTTAGTTATTTTCCAAACAATAAAAGTATATTTCAACTCATCGCTATTAGTACAATCGTTCTCCTTGTCATTTTTTTACTCCTCACATTCTTCAATTTCAGCCTGATTCCTTTGATTATTTTGATAGGCGCACCTGGTGCATTGCTTTCATTTATTAGAAAGGGTTAATTAAGCTATTGTCGCCCGAAATTTTTATTGAGGGCGTTGCTCAAAATGCCTGTAAAAGTTTTGCCGATGTTATCCTCGTAGAACTCCTTGATATTCATCACCGAAGCGTAATACTTTCGGCTGAACCACTTGCGGCGTTGCCGCACTTTCGTTCTGCTAGTTGCTTGTCGGTTAAATCTTCCCATTTTTGGAAGTATGAGGTCAATTGTTGTTTTGTCTTGTTGCATAAAAAAGCGGTTATCGTACCTGCAAAAGTACGGTAACCGCCTCTATGCGTAAAAGACAATATTATTGCTTGAAAATTTGTTTAAGCGTTGTCTCAGTTGTTGTTCCCGATATGACACCGCCTTCTATTGGGGCAGTAATCTTAGCTTTAGTAATTATTTTACCATTAATACTATATGCTAATTCTTGGTCGATATTGTTTTTTGTCAAGTCATACAAATCTTTCTTGTTTTCAAAAATGACAGGGACATTCATTTCTCCAATATCTTCCCTTTTTGTGATTTCACCAATTTTCAAATTCTTGTTATATATCGGCGTAGAGTAGTATATGACCAATACGCATGATTTAGCATCATCTTCATGTGCAATCCATGCATAGCTCATATTTTGAGGCATTCTATCCTTTGCTAAGAACTCATTAGCCATTGTAGTATCTTCAACAGTAAAAGGGCCTTTCCTTTGAAGTTTGCCAATTAATGATTCTGGCGAATATTCAATGTTCGCCCAATTCATGCCGCCATTTTTCTGTTTAATAGAATCTAAAAAGGTTTGGTATTCAACAACTTTATAAAAAGATACATCTGCTGTTGTTTCTTTATTATTTGAACTACAACTTGCTAATACAAAGAAAGAAACAACAAACAAAAGGAAATAAAAAGAAATATAATTTTTCATATCTGTTATTTTAGATTCACAAAAGTACAAATTATTTCTCGAACATGGATGATTTAGAACCAGTAGCCATGATATTTTTTCTTGTTCTCAAAAATGGGTGGCTCAAACAATTTGTAGGTGCATGAAATGTGGGACTATCTGGATTCTTGGGTGTGGGTGTTGGGGTTGGTGTCGGGGGCAGTGCTGGTGGGGGTGTTGAGGATTTGCATGTAGTCGTCGTATGGGATGTGGCGGCCGCCCATGGAGCGCAGGTGCGGGGTCTTGAACTGGCAGTCGATGAGTTTGCCTCCACTCTTTTGCATTGACTGGGCAAGTGTGATGAGTGCCAGTTTAGAGGCATTAGGAACCAGTGAGAACATGCTCTCGCCGAAGAAGCACCCTTTGAGGGTGACGCCATAGAGTCCGCCCACCAAGTTATTTTCCTTGTCCCAGACTTCCACACTTGTGGCATAACCAAGCCGGTGCAATTCTTTATAGGCTTCGACCATGTCGGGGCCAAGCCATGCACCATGCATGTCGATGCGCAAATTGCTGCAGTTCTCAATGACTTGGTCGAACGCCTTGTTGAATGTTACGGAGTAAATGCCCTTGTTGATGAGGGTGCGCATGGAGTGGGAAATGTGAATCTCGTCGGGGAAGATGACGAAGCGACGGAGTGGGCAGAACCATTCGGGTTCGTCGCACCATTCAAACGGGTACCAGGGAAAGATTCCGAGAGAGTAGGCGAGGGTGAGTCTTTCAGGGCTCAAATCACCACCTACAGCCAAGAGTCCATCGCGTTGTCCCAGGTGTGGATCGGGGAAAATAAGCCTCTCGTCAAGTCTGAAAATCATGCGATGTAGAGTTTATCGTCCTTGAGTTTCACAGTAGCCTTGCCGCCGTCCTTGAGTCGGCCGAAGAGGATTTCGCGCATGAGCAGGGTCTTGAGCTGCTGCAAAATGACGCGGTCCATCTCGCGGGCGCCGAATTCCTTGGAGTAGCCCTGCTGGAGCAGGTGCTCGTGAGCGTCCTTCGAGAGTTTCATGGTCACCTTCTTGGCCTTGAGCATTGTAGAGAGTTCACGCAATTTCTTGTCAAGGATGAGGCTTGCCATGTTGCGGTCCATGTCGTTGAACACCACGATTCCCGAGAGTCGGTTGATGAACTCAGGCTTGAAGGTCTTTTTCACCTGCTTGAGCATGGCGCTGCCCGTGGTGACGGTAGAGGCAAAGCCTACCGAGGCCTGTGCGGCAAACTGTGCGCCTGCATTGCTCGTCATGATGAGCACCACATTGCGGAAGAAGGCTTTGCGTCCCTTGTTATCGGTGAGCACACCATAGTCCATGACCTGGAGCAGGATGTTGAAGATATCGGGGTGTGCTTTCTCGATTTCGTCGAGCAGCAGCACGCAGTCGGGCGACTTGCGCACGGCATCGGTGAGCAGTCCGCCATCTTCATAGCCCACATAGCCGGCAGGGGAACCGATGAGTTTGGCGACGGTGTGCTTTTCGACATACTCGCTCATGTCGAAGCGAATGAGCTGCACGCCCATCTCCTTGGCGAGCACTTTGGCTACCTCGGTCTTGCCCACGCCTGTGGGTCCCACGAAGAGCAGGCTGGCGAGCGGTTTGGTCTCGTCGGTGAGTCCGGCCTTGGATAACTGGACTGCTTCGACCACACTGCGCAGAGCCTCGTCCTGACCATAGATGACGCTGTTCATGCGCAGGTAGAGATTCTCGAGGTTGGTGTTGTCGTTCTCTTTCATGGCGAGGGCATCGATCTTGCTCACCTTGGCGAGCACATCGGCAATGAGTTGCTTGTCGACGGTCTTGCTGCGACGGCCCTTCATGTTGACAAAGGCACCTGCCTCGTCGATGAGGTCAATGGCCTTGTCGGGCAGGTAGCGGTCGTTGATGTAGCGAGCGCTTGCCTTGACGGCAAACTCAATGGCATCATCGTTATATTTTACATGGTGGAACGCCTCGTAGTTGGGTTTCAGTTCCTGCAGAATCTTGATAGTCTCGTCGATCGAGGGCTCGACGATGTCGATGGTCTGGAAGCGGCGAATCAGGCCCTTGCTCCTGGCGAGGTTGCGGTTATACTCCTCATAGGTGGTGGCGCCAATGAAGCGCACCTTGCCGCCCTCGAGATAGGGCTTGAGCATGTTTGACGCGTCGAGCGAGCCGCTGCCCGTTTGGCCCGCACCCACCAGGTTGTGAATCTCGTCGATATAGACGATGGCCTTCTCTTCCTGTTCAATGCCCTTCATGATGCGATTAATGCGGTCCTCGAAGTCACCGCGGAACTGGGTGCCTGCCACGAGCGAACCGAGTTCGAGTTGATAGATGCGGAAACCCTTGAGCGCATCGGGCACCTTGCCATCGACGATGCGCTGAGCAAGCCCATAAACGATGGCCGTCTTGCCTACACCGGGTTCGCCAATGTGCAGCGGGTTGTTCTTATCCTTGCGGCAGAGCACCTGAATGGTGCGTTCGAGTTCGTCGTCGCGTCCAATGAGCGGATTGTGGCTGGAGAGGTTATCGTTGATGCAGACGAGCAAGTCTTTCCAGTTGCTGCTGCCAGCCTGTTTCGGTGCAGCACCTACCGCCGGTTCTAAAGGCAGGGAAGCAGGTGAGGTGTGATAGTTGTCGATGAGTTTTCTCAAGAAGGTGGCATCGTCGCCATTGATGGCAAGCATGATGTAGAAGCCAGCCCAGCAGTCTTCGTAATCGAGAATTTGGTGAATGGCCTGATCGAGCAGATAAGAGTTCTCGGGGAAGTAAGATTGACCCTCGGGCACTTTATCCATCTTTTGGATTTCCTGCCAGATGGCATCCTTGGTTGACTGGATGTCGGCATCAGGGTTGCAAGCCATAATGGCATTGGTGAATTTCTTGTCATCTAGCATTACAAAGACAACATGCTCGGGTGTGATGAACTCGCTTCGTTCTAGTTGGGCAAGTTGGGTAGCATCGTCGAAGATAATATGTAGTTTTTTGGAAAAGTTCATTTTGATTCAATTTTAGGCTTCTTCTACTGTGATTTTTAACGGGAATCCCTCGTGGCGTGCTATGGCTGTGGCCCTGTTAGCCTTCGACATCGCCATGTCGAACGAGTAGGAACCAACGACTGCGGAACCCTCGTGGTGCACTTTGAGCATGAGTGCAGTGGCCTCGGCCTGCGGTTTGTTGAAAACCACCATGAGCACCGAGACGACAAAATCGGTCGTGGTGAAATCGTCGTTGAAGAAGATGACATGGAACTGAAGCGGCTCATCGATTTTTGCTTTGCTCAGTTCTTTTACGTCTGCGCCTGTGCTGGTGCTGTTGGAGGTTCGTTTTTTAGCCATGCCTATGAGTTGTCAGTTATCAGTTGTGAGTTGTGAGTTTTTTGGGAAAACCGGGAAGGTTGGGAAAAGTGGGAAAGTTGGGAAGATTGGGAAAAGTTTCAATGCCCTTCGGGCACCGCACACCGCCTAAAGGCGACTTTTGCTTTGAAATTTTCCCGAGCCCTTCGGGGTTGGGAAAAATGGGATTAATGAGAAATATACCAGTTGTAGAGCGCAGGAACGCCATCTTCGATTTCCATGGAGTGGCGCCAGCCCAGCGCGTGGAGTTTGGAAACATCGGTGAGTTTGCGCAGGGTGCCATCGGGTTTTGAGGCATCCCACTTAATTGCGCCCTGATAACCCACTGCTTTCTTGACGAGCTGTGCGAGCTCGAAGATGGTGATTTCCTTGCCGCTGCCTATGTTGATGTGGCAGTTGCGCACCTCGGGGTCGGTGCCTCGCACATCGTCGAAGTCGATGTGTTCCAGGCAGTAGACGCTGGCATCGGCCATGTCCTCGCTCCATAGGAACTCGCGTATGGGCTTGCCTGTGCCCCACAACGAGAGGCTGTCGCGGTCAATACCGTATTTTGCAAGCATGGCTATGATTTCCTGTTCGGTGGCAGTGCCGTCGAGACCCTCGACGGGGCGTTTCTGGAGGTCGGTGCGGATGGCCTCGAAATCGCCCTCGTTGAGCAGGCGTGCCAGATGCATCTTGCGAATCATGGCAGGCAGCACATGGCTCGTCTCGAGGTTGAAGTTGTCGTTAGGCCCGTAGAGGTTGGTGGGCATCACGGCAATGTAGTTGGTGCCATACTGAAGGTTGAAGCTCTCGCACATCTTGAGCCCGGCAATCTTGGCGATGGCGTAGGGCTCGTTGGTGTACTCCAGCGGAGCTGTGAGCAGAGCGTCCTCGGGTATGGGTTGAGGGGCCTCGCGGGGATAAATGCAGGTGCTGCCCAAGAAGAGCAGCTTCTTGACATTGTGGCGAAAACTCTCGCCGATGACATTCTGCTGAATCTGCAAGTTCTGGTAGATGAAGTCGGCGCGGTACTTGAGGTTGGCCATGATGCCACCCACATGGGCCGCGGCGAGGACCACATACTCGGGCTGTTCCTCGTCGAAGAACTGCTTGACTGCAACGGCATCCATGAGGTCGAGTTCGTGATGGGTGCGCCCGACAAGATTATTGTAGCCTTTCTTGAGCAGGTTGTTCCAGATGGCAGAGCCGACGAGTCCGCGATGGCCGGCTACATATATTTTGCTGTCTTTATTCATCATGTGATTCGATTTTATTGTGTGACTTGTTTCATGTCGGCATCGACCATGATCTTCACGAGTTGTTCAAATGTGGTCTGCCGAGGATTCCATCCCAGCTTTTCCTTGGCCTTGGCGGGGTCGCCCAGCAATTGCTCGACCTCGGTGGGACGGAAATACTTCGGGTCCACTTCCACTAGTACTTTGCCAGTGGCTGTATCAATGCCTTTCTCGTCGATGCCCTCGCCCTGCCACTGCAGGTTGATGCCTGCATGCTTGAAGGCGAGCGTGCAGAATTCGCGCACGGTGTGATACTCGCCAGTAGCAATTACGAAGTCGTCGGGCTCCGGCTGCTGAAGTATGAGCCACATGCACTCGACATAGTCTCGGGCATAACCCCAGTCGCGCTTGGCATTGAGGTTGCCCAAGTAGAGCTTGTCTTGCTTGCCGTGGGCAATGCGTGCTGCGGCGAGGGTAATCTTGCGAGTCACGAAGGTCTCGCCTCGTCGTTCGCTCTCGTGGTTGAATAGTATGCCGTTGGCGCAATACATGCCATAGGCCTCACGGTAGTTGCGCATGATCCAGTAGGCATAGAGTTTGGCGGCTGCATAGGGACTGCGGGGATAGAATGGGGTGTTTTCGTTTTGTGGCACCTCCTGCACCTTGCCATAGAGTTCGCTGGTGCTGGCTTGATAGATGCGGGTGCAATGGGCTCGGCCGGCGATGCGCACACCCTCGAGCAGACGCAGAGTGCCCACGGCATCGGTCTCGGCCGTGTATTCGGGCACCTCAAACGATACCTTCACATGGCTCTGTGCGGCGAGGTTGTAGATTTCGTCGGGTTTGACCTCCATGATAAGGCGGATGAGCGAACTGGAGTCGGTCATGTCGCCATAGTGCAGGTTGATGAGCCGCTTCTGTTTCATGTCGCGCACCCACTCGTCGAGGTAGAGATGCTCGATGCGGCCAGTGTTGAAACTGCTGCTGCGGCGAATGATGCCGTGCACTTCATAGCCTTTCTCGAGCAGGAACTCGGCGAGGTAACTGCCATCCTGTCCTGTGATGCCCGTGATGAGGGCCACCTTCTGATTATTGTCGTTCATAATGCTGATGAATTTCTTGTAAAATGCAAAGATACGAAAAATGCGTCAGTATGAGAAACTCCAAGCAACTTTTTGGATAAATGATTCTTTTGGGAATCTTGGGAATTTTGGGAAAACGGGGAAAAAGTGGAATTTTGAGTGTGAATCAGGATACCCATGAGGGTAGTGTGAGCAACTCGGGTGAGATGTTGACCTTGTAGGCTTGACCTTTCTTGCCCTTGATGCAGTAGTTCTCGGCAATGTCTTGCTTTTTGATGACCGTCTTGAAACACCTGTTAATTTTGGAGATGTATTCGCTCAGGGTGTTGTTGAGCGGGTTGCAGAGGTTGTCGATGGTGTTCTTTGCCAGTTTTTCGTCGCGCCCGGGCTTCACCACCGAGTAGATGTTCATGAGTTCGTCGCGGTAGTGGTCGAAGTCCTTGAGCACGATGCCGTCGGTGTGATGGTTGAGGAAGAGAATGTAGATGGCCTTGTGCAAGGCGGGCATTTTCACATTGAGTTCGTCGTAGTGGGGCAGCACGATGTCGGTGTCGTTGTTGACAACAATGGGACTGATTTTGTCGGGGGCGATGATGAACTTGCCGCTGATGTGCTCTTGAATGATTTTTGATGGATCGGTGTGATAGGTGAGCACATAGTTGAGCACCGCCTGCTTAAGTTCTTCGAGGGCCCGTTGCTGTTCACTATCGATGTCAGAAAGTTCCTTTTGCTCATTCAGGGTGAGAAGGTCGAGGTGGGCTTCAGGTTCGCTCGCTTCATCAGTTTCTTCTAAGAGGCCACCTGGTATTCTCTTCTTTAACCACCGAGTTAACTTTTTAGGGCGTTTTTTGGTCTCGGTGCTCTCGGGCATGAATGAAGGCACAGGTACTTCAAGATTATGCAGGACACTCACTTCACCGTAGTCAGTTTCCTCTTTACTGTCATATAAGATATTGGGCTGGGGTGTGATGATGAGGTCACCGCTGTCGGTGTTGGTAACATCAGAAACAGCAAGGAAGAACTTGTCGATGTAGCTGACAAGCTCTCCAGAAGCCATGAAACTCCATTCGGGCGGCAACAGGAAAATGACATAGGCCTCATTGTCGATATTACCGATGTTGAAGCGCTTGGCAAAGATAACCGCTTCGTGCTTCTGGTATTTTTCCGGAACATTATCCCAGCGGGTTGGGATAATGGTGAAATCGGGGACTGATTTTGAGCGTCTGCATCCGTGGATGTATTCGCTCAGCATAGTGAACTCGCTATAGTTAGAACGCAATGAGTTTATGCCATAAAGAAAGGAATCGGGTTTGATGGCATAGTATATGGTGCCGAATAGCAGTTGTTGGGGGTCCATAATGAGATATTTAAGATGAAAAAAGGGTGAAACCGAAGTGTCACCCTATAAGAAAAGCAATTTTTATGCCAAAACCCTCACGTTATTCAAATTATTTGTCGAGATGACGCGATTAGAGGTCGAAGAATCCTTTGTTGGCTTCTCGCTCGGCTTGCAGGCGATCTTCATCGCTTTCAAAGACCTGTCTAGAGAGACTAGATTTCAGGAAAGCCCAGTGTGAACGTGAGCGTTTATGCTTTGCAAACATCTCTCTTGTTCCTGCTTCGGTCTTGTCGAATACCAGTGTGTTGTCGATAGACATTTGTGCTGCGACGGCTTCCACATCGTGGTCGGCACCAATGTAGGCAAACATCCAGCCTTCGTTCTTGTAGCGCTCGATGAGGTCCTTGATGGCCTTGCCGCTGTACTCGCGTGAGGCATTTTCATAGCCATCGGTAATGATGGTGACCGCTGCAGCACCCTTGTTCTCGTTCACGATAGGGTAGAGACGTGTGATGGTGGTGCCGACGGCATCGAAGAGTGGGGTGCAGCAGCAGGGACGGTAGTCGTTAGGAGTTATGTTGCTCACTTCGGCAATGGGTGTGTTGTCGTAGATGGTGCGCAGTTCACAGCCGCAGAAGGCGACGAGAGTCACGTAGTTGTCTTGTGTGGGGTCCTTTAATTGGCTTGAGCGGATGCCACCCAAAGTTTCGTTCACACCATCGACGGCTTGCTTTGCAATGGAGGACATAGAACCACTCTTGTCGAGGATAATCACATTGTAGATTTTGGTTTTGTTTGTAGTTCCCATTATTGTAATTGTTTTAAAAGTGAATAATTTGGTTTCTTGATGCAAATTTACAATGGAAAAACAGGCACATTATTTTTCTGCAACCTTGCAGTTTTTTTCAAGGTAAAACGACACATCTTTCAGGAAAAAGTGGTAAGTTTGTCATGTAAAACTAATATTGACAAAAAGATGAAACGAAACGATGCAATAAAGAGGCTGTTGTGCCTACTGATGATGGTGTGTGTGGCCATGCCGTTGTGCGCTCGAAATGCTCAGTCTTGGCATGTGATTGATGGCGCGCTGCCCGCAGCTCCCGACTATAACGACATGACGCAATGGTATATGCAAGACCGTAATGCCGAAGCCGATATTTTCTATGTGATATCGACCGAGACTGACGACTATCAGTTGCCTGGTAGCCCGGTGTTCCACTTTGCCGATACCTACAACGAACAGGTGCGTGAGGCTTTTTATGGCGAGATGGCTGGTGTAGACTATCTGTATAGCGGCAATCTCAACTATTATTCGCCTTACTACCGCCAGTGCACGATGCAGGCATTCATGACCGACAGTGTGCTGTCGATGCGTTTGCCACTGGCCGAGGAAGATGTGAGCAGGGCATTCCGTCATTACCTGAAGCACATGAACGGAGGTCGGCCTTTTATTCTTGCCGGTTTCAGCCAAGGGGCGATGCTGGTGCTGCACTTGTTGCAGGAAATGGACAGTGCGACCTATGACCGCATGATAGCTGCCTATGTGATAGGGGCCAATGTGCCGCAACGGCTGGTGGACAGCTGTGACAAGATTGTGCCAGCGCAGGGTGCCGATGACACGGGTGTGACCATTTGCTACAACTCGGTGCGCGACCCTGGCTGCGTGCTGCACTTGCTTGGCGATGACAATGCGGTGGCCATAAATCCTGTGAACTGGCGCACTGACGCTACGCCAGCCACACTGGTGACGGTTCCCTCGCCTGGTCAGCAAGAAGGCGTGCAGCGAGCCGATACCCTGACGGTACACCTTGATCCAGCTACGCATCTGCTGCTGGTGGATGGCTTCACAGGCACCAACTATGTGCTACCACTCTTTGGCAAGGAGGGCAATTATCACACTCGTGAGTTATGGTTCTACCGCGAGCCGGTGCGCGAGAATATGGCTTTGCGTGCTGCCTCGTATTTTAAAAATAAGGTGAAATAATAAATGCAGAACAGATATGGCAAAGGAAATCAAGAAATGGAAAACCCTTGAAACGAAGTACTTGATACGGCGGCCGTGGCTCACGGCGCGTGTTGACAAGGTGCAGTTGCCCGACGGACGCATCAACCCCGAACACTATGTGCTGGAGTATCCCGACTGGGTGAATGTGACTGCCATAACCAAGGATGGTAAGTTTGTAATGATCAGGCAGTACCGCCATGCCTTCGACGAGGTGCTCACCGAACTGTGCGCCGGTGTGAGCGAGCCCGGGGAGGAACCCCTTGATGCCGCCAAACGCGAACTGCTTGAAGAGACTGGTTATGGTGGCGGCAAGTGGAGCCTGGTGATGACGATTGGGCAGAATCCGAGTACTTGCGATAACCTTACTTATTGCTTTCTGGCTGAGGGCGTGGAACGGCTCGGTGACCAGCAACTTGATGCCAGCGAGGATATAGAGGTGGTGCTGATGAGTGCCGATGAGGTGCTTGCAATGCTGGAGCATGACGAGATGAAGCAGGCGCTCATGGCCGCCCCGCTGTGGCGATATTTTGCTAAAATTGGGAAATAGGAAGTAGTGGAGTAGGGAATAGTAGAATAGGGAAAAGTGATTAGTAGAGTAGTGGAGTGGGAGAGAAAAACTATTTTCGGATGAAGTTGTTATATATAAAAGACCGCCGGGTTTGTTGAGAACCTGGCGGTCGATTATGAATGAAGCAATAATTAGTCGATTAGAACACAACCTTTGAAGTAGTTGTAGTGCCATCGCTAAGGGTCGAAACCTTGATGTTCATGCCATTGAAAGGCTTGTCGCTGGTCTGGCCGTTGAGGTTGACATACTTCACGCTCTTGACGGTAGTGGCCTCGTTGATGTCGTTGACGGCAGTAGCCACATCTTCGTAGGTGAATGTAGTCATAGGAATAAAATTCAAAGCATTGTGATTACCATCGACGAAGGAATAACTGACATTCTCTCCAAGGTCGTAGTCTTCACCCAAAAAATAGGTTTGGCCCCAATCACCTTCTGTTGCAATCAAAGTAGTCTCGACGAGCAAGTTGCCGCCATTGTATTCATAGGGCTGGTCGAAGACGATATTTACAATATAGTCGCCCTGGATGGGAGTAACTGTGGCAATGGGAGTTGCATCAGTCACAGGTGCAGGAGCATCGACATCATAACCATTCTGAGAAACTTCGAGCAATGAGATCTGGTAGGTAGAACCACTAAAGTTGATGAAGTCGGATTCATCGGAGCTGTTGCCTTGTCCTTGTGAAACATAATACTGGTTCACAGTGTAGAAAGTGATTCCGGTGATTTTCTTGCCGTTCATGTCAGCTAGCATGCTGGCAGGATAGATGGTCTGTGCCATGGTACCTTCGGTATCGGCATAGAGTCCACATATGGGAATGTGATTAGTATAAGATAAACCATCACCAACTGTAAGTTCGTTAGCAGCAGCACCGAGTGTCATAGCTGCTACAGCAAAAAGAGTAAAAATTTTTTTCATAAGAGAAAATTTAAATGTTAGTAAAAAATGAATAAATATAGATTTTAATTTAAAAATATGTGCAAATTTACTGAAAATTAGTGTAAAATCAATGGTTTTTTCAGTGAAAATGGTGAGTTGTGGTGGGTTTTTTAAGTGTTTTTAACAGCGATTAGTATAGTAGTATAGTAGTAGAGTAATAGAATGGTATAATAGTAGAATAGTAAAATAGAGAAGAAGTAAAATAGTGAATAGTATAATAGGAAAATGGTGGTGAGGTAAATAAACGAGGGAGCTGCGGTGAAGCGGCTCCCTCGTTGTTGTTCACGACCGATGTCGCGTGAGATTTTAGGGCTTGATGGTGATGACACGGCCGGCCGAGTGGGCTGAGATTTGTGGTGCATACTGGCACTGAGCCGTGGCGATGCCCACATTGTATTGTCCGGGAGCTGTCACAAATACATCGTAGGTGATGACATGTGTTCCCTTGCGCAGGTCGTCGAAGAAGATGTTGGTAGAGGCATCCTTTGTTTCAAGATAGAGGTATGACCTGTCTTGATAGCGATAGCCCGATTTCTGGTCAACGGGCTCGAAGCAAGCGCCGCGCTCGTCGGTCACGGTCACATAGTCGAGGTCCTTGTTGTTCTTGATTACGGTGCGCACTTGCACTTTGTCACCCACCTTGAGTTCGTTGGCTGTGTGCAGGGTTCCATCCTGTGCGTAGACATAGAACTCCTTGGTGATCGACATCTCGGTGATGCTGTATTCCTTGACCTGTTCCATGGGAGCCTTGTACTGGCAGTAAACGGCACCCCAAGCGGGATTGTTGCCGTTGCGGTCGATGACGAGTTCGGCATTGCTAACGGCTGGAATCTGTGTGCGGCAGTAGCCCAGGTATTGAGCCACCTTGTCGAACTCAAGCTGCTGACCGTTGAGGGTGATGGCGGGCATCTCGTTGCGCGAGAGCCATTGTGAGCCTGTGGCGAGCAGTGAGTAGATGGCGTCGGCGGCAAGGCTTGAACTGCCCCAGTCGTTAGACTGCTTCATGAGCAGGATCCACTTGCGGATGAGGTCGATTTCTTCTTGGCGTGGGTCAATCTCGTGGAAGGCTTGGACGATGGCTGAAGTGACCGCCACCTTGTCGAAGAAGTACCAGCCTCCGTTCTGCAGGTTGTCCCAGTACATGCCCAATTCGGGCTTGACGATTGAGAACTGGCGGATTGATTCCATGATGTCCTTGGCCGTCTTTTGATCATCGTTGCGGTTAAGAGCCATGGCGAAGAATGCTTTCTGACCCAGTGAGAGTCCCTTCCATTCTTTCTTCATAGCCTTGAGTGCCTTCTTCATGAGGTCGGCGTTGTCCTTGCTCAGCGGTAGGCCCTTGAAGAGCGAGCGGACATAGACATAGCTGGAGAATCCGGTGTAGTCGTTCTTGTCGTACTTCTGGCGTTCCTTGAGGATTTCGACATACTCTTTGTCATAGTACACCATAGCGCGTTTCACCATGTCGTTGATGGCATCATCGTCGGTGAGGTAACCCAAGTGGTTGAGTTCGCCGATGATTTCGAGGATGGTCTCAGTAGCCCAGAGCGATGATTTGCACTGCGGGTAGCGATACCATGTCCAGCCGCCGTCGGGCATTTGGAGGTCGCGGAGCGACTCGACGATGCGGTCGTGCTCATCTTTCATCTTCACCTCGTCGAAGAGTTCGTCGAGTTTCGACATGCGCAGGGTCTGTCGGTCAGATTCCTCAAGCCAGGGCGAAGCGAGCAGTGTGCCAATCTTGAGGTCGCCATTCTTGGCGAGCATCGACACGAGGGTAGAGTCTTCGTTGTGCTGCTTCCAGTAGGTGATGGCTTCCTTGATTTGTGGCTGCGACTTGGCTACGCCTTGTGCCAGCGTGATGGCATAGAGGCTGTGAGCCAATGAAGTGGAGATGCCATAGTTGTTGTTGAAGATGGTGGGCAGTGCCGTGATGCAATACCACACGGGATTGTCGCAATATTCGAGGGTGACGCGGGCATCGTTGGGGAATACCGGCATCTTGAAGTTGAAGGTGGGATCGCTGGGATTGATGAAGAAGGGCTTAGTCTCAATCACAGGCGAGATGGACTCGAGTACGGGCAGCATGACCTGCTCGCCATCGCCAAACACATCGTTGGCAGCCTTGATGCGGAATCCGACGAAAGGCATATCCTGCGGCACGGTCCAGTCGATGGTGACGGGGTTGGTGCCCATGGGTTGCAGCGTTTCGTTGAAGTTGCGCGAGGCAATGACATCGCCGGTGCGCGGGTCGAAGAGTTCGATGACGGCATCGCACTTGGTCTCCTTGTCGGTAGCATTCTGCACCTGAGCGGCAAGGGTGGCCTTGTCGCCCTGACGCAGGAATCGTGGCAGGCTTGCCTTGACCATGAGCGGCTTTTGGGTGAGCATCTCGAGGCTGAGTTTGTCGGCATAGAGGTCGGCGGAGTAGGCCACGGCCTGTACCAGCCAGGTGGTGTTGAAGTTGGGCGCCTCGAACTCGACCGATACATTGCCCTTGGCGTCGGTGACGAGACTGGGCATCCACAGGGCCGTCTTGACATCGTTTTCGCGCATCTGCACCTTGTCGAGGTTTCTCTGATTCACTTCTTTGGCCTCCTCCTCATCGGCGCTTGCCATGCCATTTTCCAATACTCCGAGAGCTGTATTGTCTTCAGCCATTTCGGCCGAGGCATAGTTGTCTTCTAGCATGCGAGCTGAGGCCGTCTTCATTAAAACTCTATCGCCAGCGGCTGCGCCCAGTGCCACAATGCCACCGTTGAAGGAGAAGATGTCCATGTCGTAGGTGTTGAGTTCGGGCAGTTCAAAGTCACCAGTACGCTCATCTTTCTTTGACCAGTTGGTGTAGATGTAATTGTAGCCCTTGAGGCCGTTGAATGTGAGGTCGTAGGAGGTGATGCTGCGCAGGCTGGGGTAGAAACTCCAGGTGTTGTCGCTGAGTGTGTTGAGCGCCTTGTCGAACATCTCGAAAATCATGGCGCCGTTGCGCGGATTGCCTTTCTTGTCGACGAGCTGGAAGGTCCACTTCTCATGAGTGCCCGGCACAAGCTTGTCGCGGAAGGAAACGACTTTCACCTTGAGTTGCTCCTTGTTGGCCTCTGAAATCATTCTCACCGTCTTGTTGTAGCTCTCGCCCTTGTAGACATTGAAGAACTCGACTGTGATGTATTCCTCGGGTTCGTTGGGAATCTGAATCTGGAAGTCGTGGATGCCAGGCTTGTAAGTGATCCAGCCTTCGCTTCGCACCTTGTTGCGCGACGAGGCCACATAATAGATGTGTGAAACGGGAGCACTTGTGCCAATGGTGATGTGTGCCACATTCTTGGCATCAACCTTGCGACCTGTGCTGGGAATCCAGATGGGGCAGTCGTCGATGGGCGCTTGCTTGTCGGTGGGCTTGTAGAGAGTGACTTTGGCCTTGGTGAAGTATGTGCTCTTCTCCTCGGCGAGTCTTGCCCCAATTTTGTAGGTACCTGATGGCAGACTTGTGAGGTCGACAACAGGATTGTCGGTGCTGAATGAGCCCGTCTTGAGGATGTTGTTCTCGTCGTCGACAGGGGTCACCTGATAGATGCATACAGCGCTCTTCTCGTTCTCATCGGTAGTGTTGAGGATGAGCGGCAGTTTGAGCGGCTCGGTGTTGATGAAGTCAAAGTCGTGTTGCGTGAACTCAATGTCGCGGTTACCGCCTATGATGAACGAGGTGCTGTTTTCCTGCGACTCACCGGTGGAGTTGGTGCAGATGGCATTAACGCTGTAGATGTTGTGGCAATAACGGTCCTTCTTCTCTTCAAAGAGGTTGTTGTCAAAGGTGAAAGAGAATTCGCCTTTCTCGTTGGTAGTCACGAGCGTGTCGGCAATGTGCTCGTTGGACTTAGCATGTTTGCGCCACCAACACCAGTCCCAAGAGTCCTTGTCGAGGGTGAGTCTGACCTCGGCATTGGCCACCGGCATGCCCGAATAGGTGAGTGCTTTGCCGGAGATGACGACGGGCTGGTCGGCGGTGAACACATAGCGGTCGTTGTTGAAGGTGATGTCGAAGGTGGGTGTTTTGTACTCGCTCACATTCACATAGTGGCTGCGGAAGTTACCATAGGACTTGTTGTAGAACCTGATGTAATACTCGCCATTGAGCCTGCCGGTGGGAATCTTGAACTCTCCTTGGACGCGTCCGAACTGGTCGGTTACCAGCTCGAGGGTGTCGAGAGCAATGTTGTTGGCATCAAAGAAGGTGGCCCGAATGGGGGCATCGGGAACCACTTTGTGCTGCTCGACTTCGGAACTCGTGCGGTAAAGGATGGCTGAGAACTTCACGGTTTCGCCCGGGCGATAGATGTTCAGGTCGGTGAACGAGTTGAGAGCTAATCCTTTGGATTGTCTGAAATCTGAGCGATAATAGTTCATGGCAGGACCATAGATGTCGCTACCCTTCTTGACCTTGATTTCGCAATTGCTAATTTTCTCGGGTAGGATGAAACAACCCTCTTTGTCGGTCTTGTCTTCATAGACATCATATCTCACAGTAGCGCCCTCAACAGGCTGGCCTGTCTTGCTGTCGACCACAAACACGGCACATTGATTGCCTTTCTGGACTGTGAACATGGTGAGGTCGTGAACTGCAACAGTGCTGCTCATGTCGAAGCTCTTGTTCATGATCTTCTCACCATCTGACGATTCGAACTGTGGCAAAACAACATAGATGCCATACCTCTGCGGATTGAATGTGACGGTGTCGGTTCGGTTGAAGGGAATGACATCGTTTTTATTTACCGTGATGGATTGACAAAGTTCGAGATTTGATGTCTCAATATTGTATGTGCGTTTTTTGTCGTTGAGGATTTTGTCGGGCACGCGATAGAGGTTCATCTTGTAGGCGTTGACATTATCTACATGGGCCTGGACAGTTATGGGGCTGGTAGAATGTGCATGCTCGATGTAATTGATATCGACACGCTTCTTCTCGATGCGGTTGATGTTGTTGCGGATTTCGGGAGCATAGAAGGAGTTGGGGAATCGCCTGATGTAGTCCTTGAGCATCGCATAATCGCTATGGTAATTGGCATCCTCGAGAATGAGTCCACTATGCTCGTTATCCTTGAATTTTTCGTAAAGTTCCTTTGTGTTAGAATATATGTCACATGTTTTGATGGCGAAGAGATAGGCTGGGACATTGTCCTTTTCGGCCTCGATCCAATTGTTGCTGATGCTTTTTCTCAAAGCCGGGGTCTCGGTCAGCCGCCTGCATTTCATAGAGAGGAAGTCGAAGAGGGTGGGCACATAGGTGGCTCCCATCTTGTCGCAAGAGATAATCTTGTTGAGGCTTGTGATGGGCACTTGCTTGAGTGCCTGCGCATCGGCCAGCGCGAGGGTGATGAGTTCGTCGACTTTGGCATCGAACTGGTCCTTGTCCCACTCCGAGTAATCGTTGGCAGGTGTCTCGTCGTCGGCATTATCACGGCCAAAAACATAGAAGTTCTCGCTGTAGGACTTGAAAGCGAGCGCCTCGAAGTAGTATAGGATGGACTTGAACTGAGGACGGTTCTCCTTGGCGATGACCTCTTCGATCTTCTTGATGATGTCGGGCATGTTCTCGTCGGAGATGAGCCCTTGAGCAATCGAATAGCGGATGATTGCATCGATGGCCTTTTGCCCGTCGCTTGTCTTGAGGGCGGCTTTGAGGTCCTTCGAGGCATTTTCTGCTACCGTTTTAGGGTAGTCGAAGTCGGGTTCGCTATCGCCACCCCAAAGATTCAATGGGAAAATAGCCATAATGCAAATAGCAGTTAATAAACTTTTTAATAAGGTATGCATAGTCGTAGAAATTAAATAGTCGATAATGATTACAGATTAAACGAATGCCAAATGCAAATTTAAGCAATAATAGTCAATAAAAAAAATCTGGTTTGCAATCTTGATGAGAAGATTTAACCAGATTTTGATGAGATTATATGGAAAATGATTGAGTTACCTGTTGATATCGGTCTTTTGAGTACCAGCATTGATGCTGTCTTGGTAGTTGAGCATGGCGTTGTCGTTGATTCGCCTGTTGTCTTGCATGATGGCCTTGTCGCCGCTGGTGGGAGAGTCGGCTCTCATCTCGGTCTTGATTGCCTTTTTCTGGTCGCCGCCAAAACCGGTGAAGACTTTCATCATGCACCACACGCCAGCGAACATGGCCGCCATATAGACATAAGGCCTTATCCTGACCCACCTTGAGGGTTTAACCTCTTCAGTGATTGTGACTTCGGGGAGCGAATCCATGAGATTCTTGCTGAAGTCGGCAAAGTAATGTTCAGGCACTTCAAAGCCTGCATCCTTGCCAAGTTTTTTCAATATGGGGGATTCTTCTTGTTTCATTGCATCGATTTGACTAACGGGAAGCACAAAGGTTTAATCGGTTTCGGAAAAAAACGACTCGATTTTCTTGATGGCATGATGATATGACGCCTTGAGCGCCCCGACCGAGGTGCCGAGAATCTCGCTCATATCTTCATATTTCATTTCATCGTAGTATCGCATGTTGAATACCATGCGCTGCTTTTCGGGCAGGGTAGCGATGGCTTTCTGGAGCTTGATTTGCGCTTCGTCGCCGTTGAAGTACTCGTCGGCCTCAAGGTTATTGACAAGGAAAGCATTGTCGTCGGTGAGGGCGATGTTGTTCTGTACCTTCTTTTTATTAATAAAGGTGATCGACTCGTTGATGGCAATCTTGTAGAGCCATGTCGAGAGTTTGGCATCGCCTCGAAAATTGTCGATGCTGGTCCAGGCCTTGATGAAGGTGTTCTGGAGCACATCGTTGGCATCGTCGTGGTCGATAACCATGCGACGAATTTGCCAGTAGAGCGGTTGCGTGTAGTGCTCGACCACTTTGGCAAAGGCGCTGCGTGCGGTTTCTTGGTGATGCAGTTGTTCAACTACATCCTCTTCGTCGTAGGTGTATTTTGATTTGGCCATTATCAGTGCAGGTGGCTGAAAATTACTCTTTAATATTAAATGTGGTGCCTGTGAAGGTCACATTCTTGCCGTCGCAGGTGTAGGAACCCGAGATGGCTCGTCCCTGACGGGTGATGTCGATCTTCAGGTTGGTGATGGTGTATTTGTCGAAAATGTTGGGAGTGAGCTTTTCAACATTGACCGAGTATCCCACAGCGGTAGGCACAACATTGAATCCCTTGTAGTCGATTTCTCCGTAGGGCGACTCAATGCTAGTGAGCTGGAAGTTCATGATGGCAAAGAGCCCGTTAGACAGCGAGTTGTCGAATGCAAGTCCGTACATGGCGTTATCGAGCACCAGGGGTTGTGTCGAGTCGTCGACCGATGTGACTGTGGTTGTTGTGTAGGGGAACAGCGGAATGGAGGTGATGTAGACATTGTTCTTGCCATCGATGGTCATCTCGAGGTATACTGCATTGGTAGCACGGTCGTAGTAGCCACTGAGGTTGGTCACATCATGGCCCGAAGCCTTGGCGTTGCCGGCAAACTTGTAGGTGTAGGCATCGAGTGTGGTGTAGGTCATATTGCCCGTCTCAACGGTGATGGTGCTGCCATTCAGGTTGATGGTGGTGGTAGCCTTGATGGTCTTGTCTTCAGGGTTGAGCACAAAGTTGCCCGAAGAACGGGAAAAGTAGGGAGTTGCGCCGATGTTGGTGTTGTCGACTATTCTATAATAGGTCTGTTCTTCGAATTTGTACTCAGAGTCGCTGTTAGAGCTGCAAGCCGAAAAGGCAAAGATGCATGTGAGTGCAGCGAAAATATTGAAAATCTTGTTCATAGTTTGCTTGATTTGATATGTTGTTGAATTAGAAATAACCATTTACAGTAACATCGGCCATATCCTTGATGGTGAAGGTGGCAGTGACAGTCTCGAGGCCGAGATTGAACTTCCAGTCGAGGGCCTTCATCACATATTTATCAAGGTCGCCCAGGTTGCCGCCGTTGAGTGATGATGGTTTCCTGTCGCCATCGGTTACAATCTTGTAGCCTTCTTTGGTGATGTTTAAGTCGAGATTGGCGTAGGTGATTTCGTTCAGAGTGTTGTTGCCAATGGTGAGGTTCTTGATGACGAGCGTGGCCTTGTTGTTGTCGGGGTTGATGGTTGCGATGAATGATGCGCCATTCTCGTTACGGGTTTCACCGTTGACGAGCGAAGTGACTTCGACTGCGGGATTGGCCACCTTCAGTATGTTGCCAGTAGCATAGACGCGATAGTCGCCCACCGAGAAGGAAACACGCGAGGTGGAATTCTCGGTAGAGCGGTAATCCAGGAACAAATTCAGGTCAAAGACTCCCTTGAGGGTGCCTTTGTTGTTGATGGTGCCCGCCTTGATCACATAACCGCCCATAGTCTTGTTGTAGGTAACGGGTAGCCCCGTGGCATCGATGCTGCCGCTAAAACCGTCTTCGTCAAGAATAGCAAATGAGTTGAGGCTTGCGGTGTAGTCGTCGAGGTTGATGGTGAGTTCATATTCACCATATTGGCACACGGCTTTGTCGGCCTCGCTGCTGGTGTTGCACACATGGTTAATCATCTGCATGTCGGCAAAAATGTACTGCGGATTCTTGTTGTCGTCGTTGCAGGCATTAGCAATGAGCAGCAGTGAGCAAATGGCTGTGATAGAAAAGAATTTTTTCATGTCAAATATGTTTTTATAGATGCTATTTTAATAGACAGTGCCGTTGACCGTAACGCTGAAACTCTTGTCGATTTTTGAGCCCAACTTGAATGTAGCCTGAATGGTGTTGGCAAAGATGTTGAGTTTAGCGTTGAGGTTATAGATGATGTATTGCTTTTTGGGCTTATCCTTGTTGGCTTCGCTGCCATCGTCTTCAACGGCGTCGATGTCGTTAGTCACAGTTGTTCCTTGAGTGTAGTAGGTGGTTGTGATGATCTTGTCGGCAGTGATGGTGTAACCGTCGGGAGTGGCCACCACCTGGGCTCCATTGCCCGAGCAATTGTTGATGAACTTGTATTGCTTGGTGTCGTTGAAGGTCATAATTGTGACTTTTGCGGTCATGGTCTCAGGATTGATATCGAACTGATACATGGGCTTGTCGTCCTTGTGGTCGTATGAGCTGCCGTCGCTATAGGCGGTGACTGTGTTGCAGTTGAGGAAGAAAATCTCGGGCAGAGTGGCGCAGACGCGGTATTTGCCGCCCGAAGTGAAACTGAACTGTGTGGCCTCTTCGTTGAGGTCGACGATTCCGACGAAGTCGGTGATTGACGAGGTTGGAGTCTTGTTGTCGAAACGGTAGAAGCCGTAAGAAGGATTGATGATTTTCACACCTTTGAAGCTGAAAGGTGTCTCGGTCTTGCCGTCGAGTTTCACACCAAATTCGGCATCGGCCGTCATGTTGATTACATCGAGCGTGTATTTGATGTTGCCTTTGGTGACAGCCAGCACATTGCCGGTTGAAGCATCGGTCACATGATTGAGCAGGGTGTATGACCTGTTGTAAATTGAGCTGTGTTGGGGCTCGTCGTCATCACTTCCACATGATGCCGTGAAAAGCAATCCAGTGAGAGTTATTAAATAGAGTAGTTTATTCATTATGTTATAATTTTAAATTTCAGTTCTAAAAAACGAATGCAAATATACAAATAATTGGCATTCCATTACAGTTGCTTGAACTATAATTGAAACTTGCATAGTTAAAAACTTCTATTTTTAAGTTTTTTTAAATAGAAGAACAAGACTAGGTGTATCAAATATCAAAATTAAAATGATAAAAGCCGCCATGCGAGGTGCACGACGGCTTAAATTGTGTGGGATGAATCTATGTGTTAGTTGTTTATCGTTCCGCTGTCGGTATAGTGGAGTCCGAAGCAGTCAAATTCAATGGTGAATGACTTGTTGAGAACATTCAGCTCATAGTTGAGGTTTGACACGGTGCGGTCGGGGAAGGGAATATACTTGTCGCCTTGCTTGAACAGTGGAATGATGGTGGTTGCTGTTGCTTTATAGCCGTTAGCAGTCTGCACGATGGTTGCATCGTCGAGCGGGATGACAATTTCCTCGAGTTTGGGCATTTGTGGCACGAACTGGATGTTGTCGATGCAGATGCTTGCGATGAAGTTGTTGTCATCGTCGATTCGTGACTTGAATTTGTAGAATCGATCGGTGGTGTTGTCGTAGTCATAACTGCCATCAGCCAGTTTTGAGTAGAGGACGGGCGAGAAAGTGAGTACCTCATATTCTCCTCGTTCAGCGCTTACAGTATAGGTTAAAATCAGCGACGATAAGTCTTTGATATATCGACCTGTTACATTGTTAAGTGTGTAGCCTTCCATAACCTTCACACCTGTGCCGCTGAAGGTGAAGTCAGTGCGGCTGTTGTTGGTGACTTTAAGTCCGTTGGCCTCGAAATTGATTTTGGGCATTCGGGGTGCAAATGTGATTTGGTTGATACCCAGATTCAGGATTTTGCTTGAGAATTCGATGTTGAAAGCGAGGTCGCAAGTCGACAGGAAGAATGGATTGCCGCCCATCGTAGTCTTGACGATTAACCCTGGCTCGTTGGCTTGAATCATTTCGACTGGATCGTCGTCATCGCCACCGCAGGCGGTGAAGGTGAACATGATGGCTGCGAGTGCCATGAGAGATAAAAGCTTTTTCATTTTTAAAATAATTTATGAGTTTGTTATAAGTTAATTCTAAGTGTTGCACCCAACATTCGCTTGCGGCCTTGCTGCAGGAACTCGTGCCCAATTGAAACGAAACGGAAGGTGCTGTAGCTGGTGCCGGTGAGGTTGGTGCCCCACAGCTGCAGGGTGAAGTCCTTGGCCACCAGCGTGACATTGGCCCCGAGCAGGGCATAGAAAGGTTGCAAGAGCGAGTTGGCTTCGTCCCAGTAGATGCGTCCTGCACCGCTCAGGTTGGCGCCCAGCAGCAGTTGGCGGCACCAGCGCGACTGGCGATTGATGTCGATGGCGTGCTGCGCCTCGAGCCACAGGGTGTGCTCGGGCGAATAGGGCACAAACTTGCCCTTGTAGTCGGCTTTGCCATCGTTATATTTTACAAATTTTGCATTGGTATAGCCATAGCTTGCATTGAATGTGGTGTGGGTCCACGGGTTGAATGTGAGCCTGATTTCGGCACCCCAACTGCGGGTTTTGCCAGCGTTGGTCATGACACGGCCCGTGGTGGTGCCGTCGGGGAAGATGGTGAGCTGACGATCACGGCAGTCGAGGTAGAAAACATTGGCTTGTCCCGAAAGCTTCTTGTCGGTGGTGCTGAACGCCGAGCCCAATTCAAAATTCCATGCCACCTCGGGCTTGTAGCCCACAATCTCGTCGACACTGTAGGTTGCACCGATGCCCAGCATGCGCATAAGACGCTGCTGCAGCACATCGCTGAACATCTGGGTGTTAAAACCGCCTGCTTTGTAGCCCTTGCTCACATTGAGAAACAAATTGTTCAGGTCGTTGATGTGATAGGTGGCCGAGAACTTGGGCAGCACCTGCACGAAGTGACGGCTCAGGTGGCCGCCGTCGTCGATATCAATAGACTCGTGTGCGTAGACCGACTGGGTTGCATGCTCAATGGTGCGATAGCCGGTGTGAGTCTCGCTATGGTAGTCGAGGCTTGAGTGTTCGTAGTCAAGGCGGATGCCTGCCGTGAGCGTGAAGTCGCCCAGTTGCAGCGATGATTGATGATAGGCGGCAAGTCCGTGGGTGGGGCAGGTGAAGTCGCTGCCAAGCACAAATACGCGTGCATCCCACTGAATGGGGTAACTGGGAATGGCTTGGTTGCGGTGTTGCTCGATGAGTTGTCCGATGCCGATGTCTTTGAAAGTGACTGGGGCCTGCATCTTGTAGCGCCTGTAGAAGCCGAAGATGCCTGCGAGCCAGTTGTAGCGTTTGGAGTCGGTGTTGCGTAGCATCAGGTCTTGTGTCACAGCGTGCTCCTTGCGTGCTTGTGTGAGGGTGAAGTAGGGCAGTGGAGTGAAGTCCTGGTCGAGCGTCATGTTGTCATCAATATACTGATAACTGGTGAAACTCGACAGGCTGATGTCGCCCAGCCGTTTCACGATAGTGATGCCGTCGAGGATGGCTGTGCGGCGGTAGAAGCAAGTGTCGTTGTAGCTGATTTTGCCTGTGTCAAGGTATCGGTAGGGATAGCCGCCTTGCTTGCTCACCGAGAATGAGAACACATTGCTCACAAAGAGCGTGGGCGAGGGCATCCATTCCAGTTTCACGCGACCTGAACCTTGGTGCTCCCAGTCACATTTCTTGCCATTATACTCATTGGTGTAGGCGCCGTTGGTCGTTGTGTAATAGGCGCTTGCTGAGAGTGCTAACTGGTTGTATAGCTTCGCGTAGTGGCTCAGTCCGCCCTTGAAACTCATGTGCGAGGCGCCTTCAAGCAAGATGCGTGTGCCCTGGTAGTTGAAGGGCGAGAGGGTGAACACATTCATCACGCCGCCCATGGTGTTGCGGCCAAAGAGGGTGCTCTGCGGCCCATGCAGCATCTCGAAACGGGCAATGTCGAGCAAGTCGAAGTCGTAGTTCTCCTTGCACAGGATGGGAATGTTATCGATGGTGAGCCCCACGGCGGGCTGATCGATGCGTGCACCGATGCCGCGCACATAGATGGTGCTGGTCATGCGGCTGCCGTAGTCGGGAATGAATACATTGGGTATAGCGCTGGTCACAGCCTTGGCGCTGAGCATGTTGTTGGCTTCAAGAGCGGGTCGTGATAAGCTGGTGGTAGCAATGCCCTGATTGCTAAGGTCGCTGCCTTGTTTCACGGCAGTGACAGTGACACCCTCGAGGGTGACATCGGGCAGGGTGTCGACACCAAAGCTCTCGGAGGACTCCGAGGCCTCCGAAATCTCAGAAGATGCTGCCGCGTGCAACGACAGCAAACCAGCTACTAATATTATAATGAAACCTTTTAACACGGGTGCAAAGTTATGAAATTATTAATGCTTACACAATCGCTAATTGTAGTGATTTAATGGTGATGTTAGTTTCTATTTGGTTGATTGTGGAAATATTACTAAATTTGTAGATTGAAAGTTGTTTTGAAAAAAATAATGAATTTTGTTATGAAACATTTGCTGGCCACATTACTATTTCTGGGAACAGTGGGGGCCCATGCCGCAACCTACTACGGCTTTAAAATTGGCGGTGTTGCGGTCAATAGTGACAATTACTTTAATGTGAGAGGGTCAAACATCAAAGCTAACGATACCGATAAACCCTACTCGGTTAGCTATGATCCTGAAACAAATGTTGTTACGCTTAATAATGTGAAGATTGAACGCACTGGAAACGACAACCGTTGCATCTTCAATGAGGAGTGCGAGGGGTTGACCGTTTTGTTTGAAGGGGCCAACAGTTACCTCAGTTCCACCACATGCGCACCTATAAGGCTTAATGCGAGCACTACCTTCACTTGCTCGGCACTGATTCAAGCCAATGTTTATGGCAGTGATGGTGATGCCAATTGTCTCTATGCCACCAATGGCGCCACTGTCACTTTTGACCATGCCACATTTGTGATGAACCTCACAGGAAACTCCAACTCTGCCATCTCGGCAAGCTCCACAACCGACGAGTCGATAGTGTTTCACCACTCACGGATGTTTATTCGCAGTGCCAACGGGAGTGCTCTCACGCGTTTTTCCAGTGTGAACTGTGATGGTTCGGCATTGTTGTTCCGCACTGGCAGCGAGACGGCTTATGCCGTTAGTGGTGTGAATTCATTACACATAACAAACTTTTCGAATCTGATAGTGGGTTACAACAATTCCATCAGCAGTCTCACGGGTTTCTCCTATAGTGGCACGGCTTCCTTCAGCACGAGCAAACTCACATTTGTCGACTCATCGGACCAGCCCTTGCCAGGCAAGGACATCGTCATAAGTCAGCGTATTGCTATCGACGAGACAAACTTCCCTGATGCAACCTTTAGAACCTGGTTAACAGGTAAATATGGCACAGCCCTGGAAACCTACGAGATTTTTGGGCAACGCACAATCGATATCGAAGCATCGGGCAATGGAAGCTTGAATCGTGTTGAAGACTGGACCGGCATTAGATTTTTCACCTGCTTTAGGCGGCTGTGGGACCAGGGCGGAAGAACAAAAAAACTGCCATTGGGATCTAAAGAGTTCTATCACTTGAAGTGTTACGACAATCCAGTGGGAATACAATGGGGAATATTGATTAATTCCCTTCCCCTCAAGGCACCAAGTGGCAAAGAGGCTGTTTTTGAGGGCTTCAACACTGTGGCGGCTGAGCACAATCCGCTCCCGACCCGCTCTCAGTTGGGTTTCTTGCTGAACAAAGGTTATGACTTCATCGTGAAAAATGAAGACCGAACCTACAAGCTCAATGCAATGGAGGACTTTTGGCCCATCGATTACGATCATTTCCCCGACGATGCATTCCGAACCTACCTTTATGGCACAGGCGAAGGCTATGATGCCGTGGTTTATGATAGCGAAAATGCTAAAATCAATGGATTTGACATTAAAAACTGTAACATCTCTGACTTAAAGGGAATTGAGGGCTTCACAAATATTCAGCACCTATATTGCTACCAGAATAAACTCACAACTTTGAATCTTTCTCAAAACTCTAAGCTGACCTTGTTGTATTGTTATTGGAACAAGATCAAGAGCGATGGTTGGGACGAGTTCATTGCCAATGCGCCAGCGGTGAGCACCAGGCTTGATGTGTATTGCTACTATCCTTCGATGATGGAGAATAACGAGCCACCCACCTATCAGCAAGTGTCACAAGCAAAAGCCAAGAAAATCCATTTTTATCAATTCGTAAACTATAAATGGGAGGAGATGGACGACACGCCACCTGCTATTCGTGGTGATGTTAACGGCGACGGCAGGGTGAATGTGAGCGATGTGACTGCTTTGATTAACATTATCTTGGGTGTCAGTTGACACGCAAGATAATGGTTGAGAGTTGATGGTTGATGGTTCGCCTATAGGGCGAGTTTGAGAGTTTAGGGAACAAGGAAAAGAAAGGCATGGCAGCATCGGAAAACCGGTGCCGCCTCGTGATTGTGGGGATGAGGTGAAGTGAGATAAAAGTTTGGTTAAATCTGGAATTGTTAATAATTTCTGTGGCTTGAGTGCCTGTCAGTAAGGTGTTTGAGTTATTTGTTGTTGTTCACAGACAAGAAATTTATAAAACAGCATATTTTTAATTTATGGTTTTAATGGCTATTCAAAGTACAACCTTGGCAGTTACGGCGGCAATCACTGGTATTGTGCTTGTTGTGGGTGCCTTGGTAATTGCGAGTCTTATAGGACCTCACTCCTATACTAAGATGAAGGGCGAGCCTTATGAGTGCGGTATTCCCACTCGTGGCGAGAGCATGTCGCAATTTCATGTAGGTTATTATCTGTTTGCAATTCTGTTTCTCATGTTCGATGTGGAAACGGTGTTTCTGTTCCCGTGGGCAGCTATCTGCAAGCAGATAGGCACCACTGCCTTGTTGGCTGTGGGCACCTTCTTGGTGATATTAATTTTAGGTCTGGCTTATGCCTGGAAGAAAGGAGCGTTGAGATGGAAATAAAGCGTCCGAAAATCAAGAGCATGAAGTTTGAAGACTTCAAGGACAATGAGTACATTGACCAGCTCGTTGCCGAGTTGAATGCCGCTGGCACCAATGTGGCTGTAGGCAAGCTCGACCAGTTGCTGAACTGGAGCCGTTCCAACTCGTTGTGGCCATTCTGCTTTGGTACAAGCTGCTGCGCCATCGAGTTCATGTGCTTGGGTGCAGCTCGCTACGATATGGCACGATTTGGTTTTGAAGTTGCCCGCAATTCACCCCGCCAGGCCGACTACATCATGTGCCAGGGAACCATCACCTATCGCATGGCTCCTGCACTGCTTCGCCTCTATGAGCAGATGGCCGAGCCTAAATATGTGATTGCCTGTGGCGGTTGCACTATTTCGGGCGGTCCGTTCAAGAACAGCTATTGCGTGGTGAAGGGCGTTGACGAGATCATTCCCGTTGATGTGTATATGCCAGGCTGTCCTCCGCGTCCCGAGGCCATGTTCTATGGACTGATGCAGCTGCAGCGCAAAATCAAGGTTTCAAAATTCCTGGGTGGCGACAACCGCAAGGAAGACCGCAAGAAATTCTTCGAGGCTAAGGCAGCCGAGGAGAAGGATGCCGCAATGCGTGCCGAGCAAATGCGCCTGGCTCGTGAGTCGAAGGCCCCTGTGCTTGAATAACAAACATTAACCCAACACCGATAAAAAGGATACACATTAATTATATGGCAGACATTCAAGAAAAAATCGGCGCATTGTGTCCGCAAGCACAATTTGAGACAGTAGACGACATGCTGCTGATAACGGTTGCCGACGAGAACTGGCATTCGCTGGCAAAAGCGCTCAAAGAAGAACTGCATTACGACTATCTCACCGCAATAGTGGGAATGGACTGGAAGGATTCGCTGGGATGTATCTATTACCTGACGAATACGGCAACCCAGGAGATGCTTCATGTGAAAGTTGCGACAACCGACCGTGAGAATCCCCGCCTGCACACGGTGAGTGACCTGTGGGCAGTGGCCAACTATCAGGAACGCGAAGTGTATGACTTCTTTGGCATCGTGTTTATCAATCATCCTGATATGCGTCGCTTCTTCTTGCGCAACGACTGGGTGGGTTACCCCCTGCGCAAAGACTATGACGACAGCCCTGAACTGAATCCCCTGCGTCTTAATCCCGAAGAGAACGAAGACGACACCTTTAGCCTTGTTGAAGAGGCCGATGGCACGCTGAAGCGCATCGACAAGAAGGTGTTTGGTCCTGAAGAATATGTTATCAATGTAGGTCCTCAGCATCCCTCGACTCATGGGGTGATGCGTTATCGTGCCTCGATTGAGGGCGAGCTGGTGAAGAAGATCGATGTGGTCTCGGGTTACATACACCGAGGCATCGAGAAACTGTGCGAGGGCATGCCTTACCTGTCGACGTTGCTCTATCCTGAGCGACTCGACTACATGGCAGCGCACATGAATCGCCATGCCGTGTGCCTGTGCATTGAAAAGGCACTTGGCATTGAGGTGCCTCACCGCGCCGAACTCATCCGCATGATGATGGACGAGCTGATGCGCCTCTCGTCGCACCTGTTGTCGTACGGTTGCTTGACGATGGACCAGGGCGCTACCACGGCATTCTTCTACGGATTCCGTGAACGCGAACTCATCTATGATATCTTTGACAAGACTTGCGGCGCTCGCATGTCGATGAGCTACAGCACAATAGGTGGTGTGGTGAAGGATGTGCACCCCGATTTTATCAAGGATGTTCGTCACCTGTGCGCTGTGATGCCTGAAAAACTCAAAGAGTATCACAAACTGTTCACTGGCAATGTGATTGCCGTCGGCCGTATGAAGGGTGTGGGCATCCTGAGCAAGGAAGATGCTATCAACTACGCCATTACCGGTCCTTCGGGCCGTGCCTCGGGCGTGCATTGCGATGTGCGCAAGTGCCATCCTTACTCGCTCTACAACGAGGTGGAATTCGACGAGGTGCTGCTTGAAGGCGGCGACAGCATGGACCGCTACATGGTGCGCATGAAAGAGATGGAGCAGAGCGTGAAGATACTGGAACAGTGCTGCGACATGCTCGAGAAAGAAGGCATCGAGGGCGAGTATTGCGCCAAGGTGCCCAAGATGATCAAGCTGCCCGCCGGTCACTGGTATCAGCAGGTGGAGGCAAGCCGTGGTGCGTTTGGCGTGTATATCGAAAGCGATGGCGATGCCAAACCGTTCCAGAAACCTTATCGTATGCACTTCCAGTCGCCTTGCTTCAACCTGGTGGGCGTGGTGGACTTGACCTGCAAGGACAACCTGTTTGCCGACTTGATCAGCATCACGGCATCAATCGACTATGTGATACCCGATATCGACCGATAAATAACAAGAACAATAACAAACACATTAATATATTATGTTTGACTTTAGTATAGTTACAGGCTGGATTGACAATTTGCTGCGCAACACGCTGTCGTGTCCGGGCTGGCTCACATCAACCATCGAATGCATACTGGTTGCCGTTGGCCTGTTGCTGGCCTACACGGTGATAGCCATGTTCTATATCATGTATGAGCGCTGGGTGTGCGCGTGGATTCAGTGCCGCCGCGGCCCCATCCGCGTGGGTCCTGCCGGCTTGCTGCAGATTTTTGCCGATGTGTTCAAGATTCTCACCAAGGAGATTGTGACATTGTGGCACAACGACAAGTTCCTGTTCTGGCTCGCCCCCTTCTTTGTGGTGACGGCATCGGTGCTCACCTTTGCTTGCTTGCCGTGGGGCAAGGGAATGCAGGTGATTGACTTCAACATAGGCGTGTTCTTCATCATCGCCGTGTCGTCGCTTGGCGTGCTTGGCATCTTGCTGGCAGGCTGGTCGAGTAACAGCAAATACACCCTGCTGGGTGCAATGCGAAGCGGTGCGCAGATGGTGAGTTACGAGCTCTCGGTGGGTATTTCCATTCTCACCGTGGTTTGTCTTGCCGGCACCATGAGCATCAGCGGCATTGTTGAAGCTCAGAACGACGGCTGGTTCCTGTTCAAGGGGCATCTGCCTGCCATCATCGCCTTTGTGATCTATATCATTGCTGCCAATGCCGAGAACAACCGTGGTCCGTTTGACTTGCCCGAAGCCGAGCACGAGCTCACCGCTGGTTATCACAGCGAGTACTCGGGTATTCACTACGGTCTGTTCTATCTGGCCGAATACCTGAACCTGTTTATCGTGAGCGGTATAGCAGCATTGCTGTTCCTGGGCGGCTGGATGCCGTTGCACATTCCGGGCTGGGAAGGCTTCAACAAGGTGATGGACTTCATCCCGTCGACCTTCTGGTTCCTGGGCAAGGCGTTCTTCATGACCTTTGTGTTCATGTGGATTCGCTGGTCGTTCCCGCGTGTGCGTATCGACCAGATGCTTGCTCTTGAATGGCGCATATTGATGCCCATTGGTCTGGTTAACCTTGTGGTGATGGCCCTGTGTGTATCGTTTAATTGGGTATTTTAAAAATTGAAACATTAAAACATTAAAAATATATTCGTGATTATGGCTGAAAGTTTTGGAAAAATCACTCAAGTAATCGGACCTGTTGTCGATATTGCATTTGAAGGCGAAGGCGTTACCCGTCCGGCGATTTATACCGCGCTTTCGGTGCCTCGTGAAAACGGCACGAATCTGATTCTGGAAGTTGAGCAGCACATTGGTGAAAACACCGTGCGCTGTGTGGCAATGGATAGCACCGATGGCTTGAAACGCGGCACCAAGGTTACCAACTTGGGTCGCCCCATCTCGGTGCCAACCGGTGAACAGGTGAAAGGCCGCCTGCTGAATGTGATAGGGCAGCCCATTGACCACCTTGCTCCGCTACAGGCCACCGAGCGCCGTGCCATTCACCAGCCAGCTCCTGCGTTTGCCGACCTGTCGATTTCTCAGGAAATTCTCTATACCGGTATCAAGGTGATTGACTTGATCGAGCCTTTCTCGAAAGGTGGTAAGATTGGTCTGTTCGGTGGTGCTGGTGTGGGCAAGACGGTGCTCATTATGGAGCTCATCCATAACATTGCTCACGGTCACAACGGATTCTCGGTGTTTACTGGTGTGGGTGAACGCACCCGCGAGGGTAACGACCTGCTTCGCGAGATGATCGAGAGCGGCGTTATCCAGTATGGCGAGAAATTCCGTGAAGGCATGGAGAAGGGCGAATGGAACCTGAACGATGTTGACATGGAAGCTGTGAACTCGTCGCAGGCAACCCTGGTGTTCGGTCAGATGAACGAGCCTCCCGGTGCCCGTCTGCGTGTGGCACTGTCGGGATTGACCGTTGCCGAGCAGTTCCGTGACCAGGATGGTGGCGGTAAAGACATCCTCCTGTTTATGGACAACATCTTCCGTTTCACTCAGGCAGGTTCTGAGGTATCGGCTCTGCTGGGCCGTATGCCGTCGGCCGTGGGTTACCAGCCTACGTTGGCATCGGAAATGGGTAAGTTGCAAGAGCGCATCACTTCGACAAAGAGTGGCAGTATTACCTCGGTGCAGGCCGTGTATGTGCCTGCCGATGACTTGACCGACCCTGCTCCAGCCACAACCTTCAACTTCCTGGATGCCACCACGGTGTTAAGCCGCAAGATTACCGAGCTGGGTATTTATCCGGCAGTTGACCCGCTGGCATCGACCTCGCGCATCATGGACCCCAACATCATTGGCGAGGAGCACTACAATGTGGCTCAGCGAGTGATTGGTCTGCTTCAGAAGTATAATGAGTTGCAGGATATCATCGCCATTCTGGGTGTGGATGAACTCAGCGACGAGGACAAACTCGTGGTGTCGCGTGCCCGCCGTGCACAGCGATTCCTGTCGCAGCCGTTCTTTGTTGCCGAGCAGTTCACAGGCGTTCCGGGTGTGATGGTTCCGCTGAACGAGACCATTCGTGGCTTCAAGATGATTCTTGACGGTGAAGTGGACCACTTGCCCGAACAGGCCTTCCTGAATGTGGGAACCATCGACGATGCCATTGCCAAGGGCGAGAAACTGCTTGCTCAAGCTCAGGCATAATGTTGCCTCATGAAGAGATTAAAACTGAATATTAACATCATATTTATATGACACTTAAGATTATATCGGCAGAGAAAATTGAATTTGAAGGTGCTGTTGACTCGGTCACCCTGCCTGGTGTGGGTGGACTGTTTCAGGTGCTCAAGAATCATGCTGCTCTCATCTCGGCTCTGGACAAGGGAACAATCACCTATGTGTCGCAGGGCGAGACTCACACGCGTGAGATACTGGGAGGCGTGGCTGATATAAAGCATAATGTGGTGTCGGTATGTCTATATTAAACTGATGATGAAAAAGGTTATAACCGCAATAGTGGCTCTTGTGATTGTAGCGCTCATGGCATTTGGATACATGAACGCATCGCATCATTCAGCCGAGGGCCACGAATCGAAACTCAACCCGAAAGAGGTGATTTTCGAGCACCTGGGCGATGCCTACGGGTGGGAGATACCGTTTTCTCATCATTACCGCATTCCGTTGCCCATTATTGTTCACGACAATCAGGGCTGGCATTGCTTCCTGTCGAGCCGACTGGCCGATGGTAAGGAGTATGACGGTTTCAAGATTGCCACTGAAGGCGAGTATAAAGGCAAGGTGGTGAGTGTTGACGGTACTCGACCGCTCGATTTCTCGATCACGAAAAATGCCTTTGGCATCTTCATTGCCGCTGTGCTGGTGATTCTCATGGTGTTCAGCATCAGGCGCTGGTACAAGAAGCATGGCATGAAGGCTCCTCGCAAGGGAACAGCCATGCTCGAGCTGATAGTGGACTTTGTGTACACCGACACCATTCGGCCCATTATGGGTCGTGAAGCCCCGAAATATGCACCCTATCTGCTCACAGTGTTCTTCTTCATTCTCACGATGAACCTGCTGGGTCTGATTGTGATATTCCCGGGTGGCGCCAATCTCACCGGCAACCTGGCTGTGACCATGGTGCTGGCTGTGTGCACCTTCCTGGTGACTAACCTGACGGGAACCAAGGAGTACTGGAAAGAAATCTTCTGGCCCGATGTTCCTGTGGCGCTCAAGTGCCCGGTGCCCATGATGCCGCTCATCGAGTTCCTTGGCATCTTGACCAAACCCTTGGCGCTGATGGTCCGTCTGTTCGCCAACATGCTTGGTGGCCACATGGTGGTGCTGGTACTGGTGCTGCTGATCATGATATTCACCGAGATGTTTGGTGCCGCAGTGGGTGCCGGCACGGCTGTGATATCGGTGCTGCTGTCGCTGTTCATGCTGCTGCTCGACACCTTGATCAGTTTCATTCAGGCTTTTGTATTTACCCTGTTGTCGACCATCTTCATTTCGATGGCACATGTGAAACACCATGTGAAAGTTGAAGTGAACAAAGAATAAATCAAGAAATTAAAAACAAAAAATAATAACAATTAAAACTTAAAACTATGTTAGGATTAATTTTAGCTGAAACACTTGGTACATTAGGTGCTTGCATCGGTGCAGGAATCGCAGCAATCGCTGCTGGTATAGGTATTGGTAAGATTGGTGGCTCGGCTATGGAGTCAATAGCCCGCCAGCCCGAATCGACAGGCGACATTCGTACCAACATGATTGTGATCGCAGCCCTTATCGAAGGTGTTGCCCTCATTGCACTGATTGTTTGTATTCTTGCGCTCTTCGTTTAATTCATAACGACCTTTATCAATGGAACTTTTTAAGCCTGAATTTGGTTTAATCTTCTGGATGTTTCTGGCATTTTTGTGCCTGTATTTCATCTTGGCTAAATTTGCGTGGCCTTTTATTGTCAAGAGTCTGGAGCAGCGCGCCGACCTGATTGACAAAGGTGTGGCTTATGCCCAGCAGGCTAAGGCCAATCTTGACAACGCTAAGGCCGAGGCCGACAAGGTGATTGCCGAGGCACGCAACCAGCAGGCCGAAATCCTGCGCGAGGCTGCCAAAATGAAGACCCAGATAATAGAAGATGCCAAAGTAACAGCTTCGGCCGAAGCACAGAAAGTGACCGAGGCCGCACAAGTTTCTATTGAACAGGCGCGTCGTGAATCGGAAAAACAGCTCAAAGAAGAAGTGTCGGAACTGGCATTGCAGATAGCCGAGAAGATACTGCGCAAGAACATGAGCAACGACACGGCGCAGAAGGAACTTGTGAACCGACTGTTGAACGAGGTTGAGACTAAAAACTAAGCGAAAATGAACGACGGACTCATACCACGCCGATATGCCAAGGCGCTCTACAAGTATGCTTTGGAGAACGGTGATGCCGATGTCATCTATGAGCAGCTGAAAGTGCTCAATTTCAGTTATTCGGGAATCAATGCCTTGAAAAAGGTGATGTTGAATCCGCTCATTCCCGATAGCGACAAGAGCAAGACTTTGCTGGCTGCCGCAGGTGCCAAGCCGGGTAGTTCGCTTGACAGGTTCATATTGCTGGTTCTTAAGAACAACCGTGCTGAATTTTTGCGCCGCATAGCGCTATCCTATGTTCGTCTTTACCGGGAGGAACATAATATAGCCAAGGTCGATATTGTGATGGCAACCCAGTTGCCAGCCGACGAGATCAAGGCTATTACCGATATAGTCAAGCGTGAGCTCAAGGGCATGACCCTTGAAATATCGGAGCTTATCGACCCCGAGATCATTGGCGGTTTCAGGGTGGTTATCGATTCGCTTGTGCTCGATGCATCGGTCAAGAATGAATTACAACAATTGCGTTTAAAATTACAAAGGAAATAAATCACTGATATGATCAACCCAAGTGAAATATCCGACATACTGAAACAACAGTTGAGCGATGTGGAGCATAAGGTGTCGTTCGAGGAAGTTGGCACAGTGCTGGAAGTAGGCGATGGCGTTGCCCATGTATATGGCCTGGAGAATGTCGAGGCCAACGAGCTCGTGGAGTTCGAGAATGGCGTTACAGGCGTTGCCATGAACCTTGAGGAGAGCGATGTGGGTGTCATTCTTCTTAACGAGGTGGACTCCATCACCGAGAACATGAAGGTGCGCCGCACCGGCGAGATTGCCTCCATTAGGGTGGGCGAGGGCATGCTGGGTCGCGTGGTGAATGTGCTTGCAGAGCCTATCGACGGCAATGGCGAGATTGCGGGCGACCGCATTCGTCTGCCACTCGAGCGCAAGGCACCGGGCGTTATCTTCCGCCAGCCTGTGAAGGAACCGTTGCAGACGGGTCTCAAGGCCATCGACTCGATGATTCCCATTGGCCGTGGCCAGCGCGAGCTCATCATCGGCGACCGCCAGATTGGCAAGACTGCTATCGCTATCGATACCATCATCAACCAGCGTTCGTGCTACGAAGCAGGCAAGCCAGTTTATTGCATTTATGTGGCTATTGGTCAGAAGGCTTCGACTGTTGCCGCTCTGGTTAACAAGCTGCGTGAGTATGGCGCAATGCCTTATACCATAGTGGTAGCAGCCACTGCAAGCGACTCGGCGTCGATGCGCTACTATGCACCCTTTGCCGGTGCAGCCATTGGCGAGTATTTCCGTGACACTGGCCGCGATGCTCTGGTTATCTACGACGACCTCTCGAAGCATGCTGTGGCTTATCGTGAAATCTCGCTCATCTTGAAGCGACCTTCAGGCCGCGAGGCTTATCCTGGCGATATCTTCTATCTGCATAGCCGCTTGCTTGAGCGTGCCGCTAAAATCAACGAGAACCAGGATGTGGCCTCGGTGATGAACGACCTGCCCGAAGCCTTGAAGCCCATGGTTAAAGGTGGCGGTTCGCTCACGGCATTGCCCATCATCGAAACTCAGGCAGGCGATGTGAGTGCCTATATTCCCACCAATGTGATTTCGATTACCGACGGCCAGATTTATCTGGAAACAGCCTTGTTCAACAACGGTATCCGTCCGGCAGTGAATGTGGGTATCTCGGTGTCGCGTGTGGGTGGTAATGCCCAAATCAAGTGCATGAAGAAGGTAGCCGGTACGCTCAAGATTGCACAGGCTCAGTTCCGTGAGCTGGAGTCGTTCACCAAGTTTGGCGGCGACATCGATGCCGTAACTGCACGCACCATCGACACCGGCCGCAAGAACGAGCGATTGCTGGTTCAGCCTCAATACAACCCCATGGCTGTAGAAGAGCAGGTGGCTCTTATCTACTGTGGAGTAAACGGCCTGTTGCAGAATGTGCCCATAGATAAAGTGGCTGAATTTGAGAAACTCTATATCCAGTATCTGCATGGCAAGCATCAGGAAGATGTGCTCGATGTCTTGAAGTCGGGTAAAATCGACGATGATGTGATGGCAAAACTGAAAGCCGCCGCCAACGACATTACTGGCAAATATACCGCTTGAATTTAACGCATTGATATGTCAACGTTACGAGAATTAAAAAGCAGAATTGGTTCGGTAGCCTCGACGCAAAAGACCACGAGCGCCATGAAGATGATATCTTCGGCCAAAATGCACAAGTTCACTGGTCAGCTGCAGCGCCTGTCGCCTTATCGCGACATGGTGCAGACCACGCTGAGCCATCTGCTTCTCACCGATGTGGAATTTGACTCGCCGCTCATCGAAACACGCGAGGTGAAGAATGTGGCCATTGTCGTGTTCGGCTCCGACGACGGACTTTGCGGTGCATTCAACATCAATATCGTGAAGCGTCTGCAAGAGATATTGAGCCATGTCGACAAGCACTATGGCAAGGGGGTGAATGTGACTGTTTTCCCCATTGGCCGCAAGGTGGTCAAGTCGGTGAAAAGAAGCATCACCACTGGCGTGAACATTGAAACCACCGACTACATGAGCACCCGTAGCACAAGCGACGACTTGAGTCGATTCACTGCCTCGTTGCGCGAGCGATTCCTTGATGGTGAGTTTGATAAGGTGGATGTGTTATACATGCACTTTAAGTCGACCAGCCGCCAGGTGCTTCAGCTCGAGCAGCTGTTGCCGGTGAGCTATGAGGCACTCGCTCATGAAGCCGATGCCAAGCAGGCCAACAGTCCTTGCATCTTTGAACCCGATGCCAACAGCATCTTCAACAGTGTGCTGCCGTTGTTTGTACGCTCCATGATGCAGGATGTGTTCACGCAGAGTTCGGCCAGCGAACAGGCATCGCGCGTGATGGCCATGCAAACCGCCAGCGACAATGCCAAGGAACTGCTCGAAACGTTGAATTTGGAATATAACAAGTTGCGTCAGCAAAGCATTACCACCGAGCTGCTCGACATATTGGGTGGTCAGGTACAACGGTAAGGTAAATCTGTCGCTCTTATATTATAATGTGATTGACAACCATGCAAAGCTATGCCGGTTGGATGGTTGTTCAAAAACAAATAATGGCATAGAAATTTAATAAGATATACTTATGACAATAACAGAGTATTTCTCTTCTCTTTTCAAAGGCTTGCACAGCCTGATAAAAGGAATGGAGGTTACGGGAAAAGAGCTTGTGACCAAAAAGGTTACTGAACAGTATCCCGAGAACAGAGACACCTTGCAAATCTCGAAGCGTTTTCGAGGCACTTTGCAGTTTATCTATGACGACGAGGGTTATCACAAGTGTATTGCCTGCAAGTCGTGCGAGCGCAATTGCCCTAACGGCACGATACAGGTGATCACCAAGATGATAGACCTTGACAACGGCAAGAAGAAAATGGTGCTCGACAAGTATATGTATGATCTGGGCAGCTGCACATTCTGCGACTTGTGTGTGCTCACATGCCCCACTCAGGCCATTGAGTTCAGCAACGACTTTGAGCAGTCGGTGTTCCGTCGCAGTGTGTTGCAGAAACAACTCAATTATCTGCCCGAGAAGATCAAACCCACTCCAGCGCCAGCCGCAAAGCCGGCTGCCCCGGCCGCCGCACCCGCGGCAAAGCCTGCTGCTGCGCCTGAAAAGAAAGAGGAAACTACTCAGCCTACCCCCGCTGACAAGCCTGAGGCACCTCAACCCAATTCAGAAAATAACGAAAACAAATAAAGATGGATTCAGTAGGAAATATGATTATCTATGCTATTGCTGCTATTGCAATAATAGCATGTTCGATTTTAGCTGTAACCACGAAGAAGATTCTTCGCTCGGCTACCTACCTCTTGTTTGCACTACTGGCCACTGCAATGTTCTACTTCCAGATGGACTATGAGTTCCTGGGTGCAGTGCAAATTGCCGTGTATGCAGGCGGTATTGTGGTGCTCTTTGTCTTTGCCATCATGCTGACGCACAAACCTGGCAAGGATGCTGAGCCGCTTACCTCGCACAAGAGATGGTTGGGTATAGGTGCAGCAGTGGCCGGTGCCGTGGTATGTGCCGTAGCCCTGTTCAGTTATGGCAAGTTCTGTTGCGCCAAGTTGCTCCCGGGTGCCAATTTTGATATCAAGGAGATTGGTACCGCTCTTCTCGATACCGACAAGTTCGGTTATCTGTTGCCTTTCGAGGCTATCAGTATCTTGTTGTTGGCATGTATAATAGGAGGCGTGGTGATAGCGCGCCGCCGTTAAAGAGAGGAGGAGACACAAATGGAAAGCAATATCTTCATGTATTTGATTCCGAGCCTTATCATGTTTGGCTGCGGTGTCTACGGTTTCATTACCCGTAAGAATATGATTGCAATCTTGATTTCGCTCGAGCTGATGCTCAACTCGGTCGACATCAATTTTGTTGTGTTTAACCGATTCCTGTATCCCGAACAGCTCGACGGCATGTTCTTCGCGCTGTTTGCCATTGCCATTGCTGCGGCCGAGACAGCTGTAGCAATCGCCATCATCATCAATGTGTATCGCGTTGCCAAGAAGGTGGATATCAGTGAAATCACTAAATTGAAATTCTAAGAGTTATGGCGTTTGATTTTTCGATATTAGTTTTAGCAATCCCCCTGTTCATGTTCCTGTTCCTGGGACTTGTAGGGGTGAAAATGGGAAAGAAAATCACTGGCGTAGTGGGCACCATAGCCATGGGCGTGACACTCTTCATTTGCTACAGCATAGCGTTGACCTATTTCTTCGGTACCGATCAGGGTCAGGTGGTCAACGGCGTGCGTCAGAGTATTTTAGCCTATGACTGGAATTGGCTCACATTCACCGATAAGCTGGTAGTGAAACTGGGTATCTTGCTCGATCCCATATCGGCCATGATGCTCATTGTGATATCGACCATCTCGTTCCTTGTGCACCTGTTCAGTTTGGGTTACATGAGCGACGAGTACGGCAAACCCGAGAAGGGTTTCCAGCGCTATTACTCATTCTTGGCGCTGTTCACCTTCTCGATGCTGGGCCTGGTGGTAGCCACCAACATCTTCCAGATGTTCATCTTCTTTGAGATGGTGGGTGTTTCGTCGTACCTGCTCATTGGTTTCTACTATACCTCGCCAGCCGCAATTCATGCATCGAAGAAGGCATTTATTGTGACCCGCCTTGCCGACCTGTTCTTCCTGGTGGGTATCATGATTCTGTCGTATTACACCGATACCTTTGACTTTAATGCCCTGATGGCAAGTCCCGAGTCGGCACTGAGCAGTGCACACGGACAGACATTCATGGGCTGCTCGGTGATGGCATGGGCATTGACCTTCATCTTCATTGGTGGCGCCGGCAAGTCGGCCATGTACCCGCTGCACATTTGGCTGCCCGATGCTATGGAGGGTCCCACTCCTGTGTCGGCACTGATTCACGCTGCAACCATGGTGGTTGCCGGTGTGTTCCTGGTGGCCCGCTTGTTCCCGCTCTATGTGCTTGAGCAGGGTGCCATGAACATTGTGCTTGTGGTGGGTGCCTTCACGGCGCTCTATGCTGCCGCCATTGCCTGTGTGCAGAGCGATATCAAGCGAGCACTGGCATTCTCAACCATTTCGCAGATTGCCTACATGATGACGGCGCTGGCCGTGTCGAGCAATGTGGGCGAAGGCATTCACGAGGGTGGTCTGGGTTACATGGCATCAATGTTCCACCTGTTCACTCACGCCATGTTCAAGGCGTTGCTCTTCTTGTGCGCCGGTGCCATTATTCACGCTGTTCACAGCAACGAGAACTCGCACATGCATGGCTTGCACAAGTATATGCCTATCACCAGCATCGCATTCCTCATTGGCTGTCTTGCCATTGCAGGCATTCCGCCATTTGCAGGCTTCTTCAGCAAGGACGAAATTCTGGTGGCATGCTACGAGAAGAGCCCGCTGTGGGGCGTTTGGATGGCAATTGTTGCCGGTATGACGGCATTCTACATGTTCCGCATCTATTACCTCATCTTCCACTGGAAGAAACATGAGGTGAAAGAAGGCCACCATGCTCCGCACGACATGCAGTGGACCATGACGCTGCCGCTCATTATTTTGGCAGTTATCTCTTGTGTGGCTGGTCTCATCCCCTTCGGCAATTTCGTTACTGTCGACGGCAAGGCACTTGAGACACACACCAACTGGCCCGTGGCTATCTCCAGTGTGTGCATCGCGCTGGTGGGCATCGGTCTGGCCACTAAGATGTATTATAAAGAGAACAAGTTGCCGGCACAGCTCAAGAGCAAGTTCAATGGCTTGTGGACTGCTGCCTACAACCGTTTCTATATGGACGAACTCTACCAGTTCATCACGCACAAGATTATCTTCCAGAAGGTGTGCAAGCCCATTGCATGGTTTGACCGTCACATTATCGATGGCACCATGAACCTGCTTGCCGACATGACTACCTCGGCTTCGTTTGCGATTCGCAAATTGCAGTCGGGCAGCATTCAGAGCTATGTGCTCGTGTACTTCTTGGGCGCGATTCTGCTGGCTGCAGTAACTATGGTGATTGTATTAATTTAATGTCAACGGTTTTTTAAAAATGAAAGCATGATGGAAATTTTCAGTAATATCTTAATCTACTTTGTGATTGTTCCGCTGCTCACGCTGGCGGGATTGGCACTGTGCCGCAACAAGGGAATCGGTGCCATCAGAACCGTTGCCGTTACAGGTGCTTCGGCGCTCATGATACTTGCCATCACACTGGTTGTGATGTTCTTGCAAGAGAGAGGGGCTGGCAACGATGCCGAGATGATTCTCACGGCAAGCTGGACCTGGTATGCGCCACTCAACATCAAGCTCGCGCTGGGCGTTGATGGCGTGTCGGTGGTGATGATACTGCTCTCGGCGTTCATCGTCTTTGCGGGCGTGTTTGCCTCGTGGAAGATGGATCCGCTGCCCAAGCAGTTCTTCCTGTGGTTCTTCCTGCTCTCGACCGGTGTGTTCGGTTTCTTCATCTCGATAGACCTGTTCACCATGTTCATGTTCTATGAGGTTGCACTTATCCCCATGTATTTGCTCATTGGCGTGTGGGGCAGTGGCAACAAGAACTATTCGGCCATGAAGCTCACCCTGATGCTGATGGGTGGTTCGGCATTCCTGATGCTGGGCATCCTGGGCATCTACTTCCATTCATCGGCCGATGGCAACCTCACCATGAATGTGCTTGAAATTGCTCATAACAACGCTATCCCCGAGAACTGGCAGTTGTTCCTGTTCCCGATGACCTTTGTGGGCTTCGGTGTGCTGGGAGCCATGTTCCCGTTCCACACATGGTCGCCCGATGGTCATGCTTCGGCGCCCACAGCTGTGTCGATGCTCCATGCAGGTGTGCTCATGAAGCTTGGTGGTTACGGTTGCTTCCGCATTGCCATCTATCTCATGCCCTTTGCCGCAAGCGAGTTGTCGTGGATATTCCTCACACTAACGGGCATCAGCATCGTGTATGGTGCATTCAGCGCCTGTGTGCAGACCGACCTCAAGTATATCAATGCCTACAGTTCGGTGAGCCACTGTGGTATGGTGCTCTTCGCCATTCTCATGTTTAACCAGACTGCAATGACCGGTGCTGTGCTGCAGATGCTCTCGCACGGTTTGATGACGGCCTTGTTCTTCGCCCTTATCGGTATGATTTACGGCCGTACCCACACACGCGACATTCGCGACATGGGCGGCATGATGCAGATTATGCCGTTCCTGGGCGTGGGCTATGTGATAGCGGGTCTGGCTTCGCTGGGTCTGCCGGGCTTGAGCGGATTTGTTGCCGAGATGACGATATTCATTGGCTCTTACGAGAACGCCGATGTGTTCCGCCGCGTGCTCACAATTCTGGGAACCTCTTCGATTGTGATCACGGCAGTGTATATTCTGCGCGTGGTGGGCAAGCTGCTGTTTGGTGCTGTGCAAAACGAACATCACAAGCAATTGACCGATGCCAACTGGTTTGAGCGGTTGTCGACCACAACGCTCATGCTATCGGTTGCCATCATCGGCTGCTTCCCGAACTTCTTCGTCGACATCATTCGCGACAGTTTTCTTCCAGTTGTGAAAGCGCTTGGCGAATTCTTCCCGGTTGTGATACAATAATGAAAGTGTTGAATTAAAAAAACAGATATAACACAATGGATTATTCTCAGTTTTTAATTATGCCGCAAGAGATTGGCCTGCTGGTGGTCTTCTTGTTAGTATTCATATATGACACTTTTATGCCCGATAGGTGCCAGAAAGCATTGCCAACATTTACTACGGCACTTTTCGGTCTCTATACCGTGTTCAGTTTCTTTCCGGTTCACTCGGGAATGGCATTTGCCGGCATGTTTGAGTCGTCCGATGCCACTTGGGCGATGAAAGCCATCCTCAATGTGGGCATGCTGCTTGTGCTGTTGCAGTCAATCAAGTGGGCCAACAGCGAGTTTGTTGCAGTGCGCCGTGGTGAGTTCTACGAGCTGCTGCTCCTCACGCTGTTTGGCATGTTCCTGATGGTGTCGGCACGCAATATGCTGCTGTTCTATATTGGTCTTGAAACTGCATCGCTGCCGCTGGCTGCCTTGGCCGCCTTTGAGAAGCATCACTACGAGTCGCATGAGGCTGCGGCCAAGTATATGTTCACAGCCATCTTCTCGTCGGCTATTCTGCTGCTTGGCATGTCGTTTGTGTATGGTCTTGCCGGTTCGTTCGACTATATGACTCTGGCAAGCGCTCTGAGCGACAAGCATTCGGCACTGCTCATTGCTGCAGTTGCCTTTGTGATAGCAGGTGTGGGATTCAAGCTCTCGCTCGTTCCCTTCCACCTGTGGACCGCCGATGTTTATCAGGGCGCTCCCACAGCCGTGACCAGCTATTTGTCGGTTATCTCCAAGGGTTCAGCTGCTTTTGCCTTCCTGGTGATACTGGTGCAGGTGTTTGGTACCGTGTATGCCGAGGTGTGGAAATGGATGCTTTATGCCATCATCATTCTCACCATCACCATCGGTAACCTGTTTGCCGTGCGTCAGCGCAATCTGAAGCGATTCCTGGCATTCTCGTCAATCTCACAGGCAGGTTATATTATGCTTGGCATTGTTGGCGCCAATGTGCTTGGCATGACCTCGATGATGTACTATATTCTGGTTTACATCTTCTCGAACCTGGGTGCATTTGCCGTGATTGCCGTGATTGAGCGACAGACCGATAAGGTGACCATTGACGACTACAACGGTCTGTTCAAGACCAATCCGTGGCTGGCATTTACCATGATGATAGCCATGTTCTCGTTGGCAGGTATCCCGCCGTTTGCAGGTTTCTTCAGCAAGTTCTTCGTCTTTGCTGGCGCACTCAAGACTGGCGACACTGCCATCTACATCCTGGTGCTCATCGCATTGATCAACACCATCATTTCGCTCTACTACTATCTGCTTGTGGTGAAGGCTATGTTCATCCGTCAGGACGAATGCACCATTCCCACGCTCAAGTCGCACTGGAGCGAGAAGACTGGTATGATTCTGTGTGCACTTGGCATCATCTTCATTGGTCTTGTGAGTTGCATCTATACATTCTTGAACGGTGTGTCGGAGAATTCGAGCGCATTGTTCAACATTGGCATGTAATCCTAAAGACGATAAGTCAACATCGGTTACAATCCGATTCTGAAATAAAACAATCAAGGGGCTGCTCTCATGGGAGCGGCCTCTTTGTTTTTGGGTGGAACAGATTTTTTTCAAAAGAATTGTTTTTGTGTGTTAATTTTATTTTATAACTTTGTATCTGGATATTTATGCAAGTGCATTTATAATGTTTTCTTGCTTTATGGTCAACTATAAAAACAAAATGTTATAATGCGAAGTTTCCTCACTATTTTTACTGTTTTGGTTGCGTTGAGCTTGAATGCTCAAGTGGTGACGGTCACATCAGATGTGATGTTGACCGACAGCGCTGCCTATTTTCCGCAACTCAGCATCGATGGGAAGAATCTCATTTATGCTCCCACCGATGCTCATCCGCTCATCATGCAGGATGTGGCCACTGGCGCCACCCGCATTGTGAGCGACAAGGGCTTGCCCGGTTTCGACGCCGTGTTTGACAACAAAGGCAACATTGTGTTCATGACGATTGAACAGCGCGACAACCGCTTGTTGTATCGCGGTGTGAGCCGTTATGATGTGAAAAAAGGCAAAATCAAGCAACTGTTCAAACCTCAGCATGGCGCTGTGCACATTGTGAAGGGCACTAAAGGGCTGGCGCTGATAGGGGAGAGCAAGAGCCGCGACTTGAAGAAGGCAGGCACTGTGGCGTGGACGCAGGGCGACAGGCTTATGATCTCGGTCAACGGCAAGGTGCGCCAGTTGCGGCCTGTGCAGGGCACTGTGGGTCTGCTTTGGGCTTCGGTGTCGCCCGATGGCACGCGTGTGGCCTTTGAGGCTGCCACTAAAGGCGTGTATGTGTGCGACTTCGATGGCAACCATCTCACCTCGCTTGGCATGTATCTCATGCCTTGCTGGTATAACAACGACTATCTGGTGGCGATGAGCAACGCTGGCAATATACGCATCAGCGGTTCCAACATTCATCTGCTAAAGGCCGATGGAAGCTTTGCCCAGCCACTTACCGACAGCAAAATTGCCGCTATACAGCCCATGGTGAGCGGCGACAAGATTGTGTTTACGACCAAGGCAGGAGTGGTTCATGTCATGACCCTGTCGATTCAAGATGTTATGAAAGGAGGAGTTGAACAATGAAAAAATACTTTCTCCCGTTGGTGATGCTGGCAACGGCATTTTGCTGCTGCATGACTTCTCAGGCCAAACCTGAGGTGCGCCCGCGTGTGTTTGTCAATCCAGGACATGGCGGCCTTGACAGCGACGACCGTCCTTGTCCCTTCTATTGTTATGGCATGGGCGACACAGTGTCGTACTACGAGTCGGTCTCTAACTGGTATAAAGGCAACGCTTTGGTTGGCATTTTGCAGCGGAAGGGTTACGAGACTGCCATCTCGCGTGTGAACAATACTACCGAAGATGACCTCGACTTGTTCGAAATCATGTCGCTTGCCGCCAATAGCGGTGCCGACCTGTTCTTTGCCATTCACAGCAACGCCACCGGCATACAGCGCAGCATGAATGCACCGCTCGCGCTGTATCGCGGCTTTACCGGCCAACCTGCAGTGGAGGGCAACGATGTGATAGCCAAGCTTATGATGGAGGCCCTGGGAAGCAACGAAGCCACCCAGTGGTCGTCAACTCCCGAAATTTCGGGCGACTGGACCTTTTATGACTGGGGCTACAAGGTGGGCCTAGGCGTGTTGCGCTTCAACAAATTGCCGGGCATGCTGTGCGAGGGCTCGTTCCACGACTACATAGGAGAACGATGCCGTCTTGAGAACCCCGACTATTGCTGGCTTGAGGCGTGGAATCAGTCGTGTGCAATGGACAAGTACTTTGACCATGAACCCAAAATTCAACTGGGTTGTATTGCCGGTTTGTTGCGCAGCGGGGAAGCCAGTCCTTACAAGAAGGATGGCTATCAGCTCTATGGCGATGATGACAGGAGAGGAAAGAACGGCTATGAAATGCAACTCTTTGATGCCGACAAGAAACATGTGGCCACCTATGTGACCGATAACTTCGACAATGGTTTCTATCTGTTCAAGAACTTGAAGCCTGGAATTTACTATTTGAATTATGCTGGAAGTTATCAGGAGGTGAAAGTAGAGGCCAACAAGGTGACCTATCTCAATTATCAGGACTTTGACTTAGTCGATGATTTTGATGGACCGCCACATAGAATTAAAAAACCAACTAAAACTGAATGATATGAAACAGTTACTTCTCTCGATTCTTGGCTGCTGTTCGCTGCTTGCCGGCGCGCAGCAGGTGACTGTGGTGAAGCAAGAACGGCTTCTCCAGGGAGTAGAAGGCCCTGCCTACTATCCTGTGCTCGACCGCACGGGCGCTCGGCTGCTGTTTGCCAGCGGTGTGGAGTATGGTCTGAAGCTCTACGACATGAACACTGGTGCGGTGACTCCCGTGAGCAACGAGCGTTGCGCGGGCATTGACGCCACTTTTGGAAATGACGGCAATGTCTACTATGTGGGTCAGAAGATTAATGAAAACAATCTCATTTATCGCACAGGTTACAAGTTTGATGTGAACAAGGCATCGATTGACATTGTGCTTGAAGCGCAACATGGTGCTGTGACTCATGCCGTGGGCACCCGTGGCGTTGCGATGCGCGGCCCTCGCAAGAACTATGCTTCGGCCCGCAATATTGGAACTGCGGTCGATGTGCAAGGATCCAATCTGCTTATCACCGTCAACGGCAAACAGCACAGTTATTCGCCCGTGGAGTCTTATGCTGGCTACTTGTGGCCCTCGCTTTCGCCCGATGGCACCAAGGTGCTGTTTTTTGCAGCTGGAGCAGGGGCATTTGTCACCGATCTCAACGGCAAGGTGCTTGCCAGTCTGGGCAACTATGAGATGCCTTGCTGGTATAATAACGACTATGTGGTGGCTCAGAATGCAACCGACGATGGACACCAGTTCACTTCGTCGCAAATCATGTTGCTCAAGGCCGACGGCACATTCCGTCATGAACTCACCAAGTCTACCTCGATGTCGATGCAACCCACCTCGGCTGCCGGAAAAATCGTCTACACAACCGTCGACGGTTTGCTTTATGTGATGGAAATATCTATTAACGATTAAAAATGCTACAAATATGAAAAAGAATATCTTAAGTTTCGCTTTCATGCTGCTTGCAGCAGTTTTTGGCGTTAGTAGGGCTATGGCTCAAGAAGTGCCTCATGTCTATATTAACCCAGGCCATGGTGGCCACGACAGCGACGACCGCAATGTGGTGATTCCTCCCTTTGCTCAAGGCGATACCCTGGGCTTCTGGGAATCAAATTCAAATCTGTGGAAAGGATTTGCTTTGAAGGAGATTTTGACCAAGAAAGGTTACCAGACCAGCATATCGCGCATCTCCAACACTACTGCCGACGACCTGGCATTGTCGACCATTGTGTACTTGAGCAACCACAGCGGCGCCGATGTGTTCTATTCCATTCACAGCAATGCTTCGGGCAGTGGTGGTGCTACTCTGGTGAATTTCCCTATGGGATTCTATCGTGGTTACACGGGTCAGCCCGTGATTCCACGCGCAGCCGATCTGCTCGGCGCGCTGGCACCCTATATCATTGATAACAGCAGTACGGTGTGGAGCAGTCCGAACTATGCTATTTATGGTGACTGGACTTTCAGGCCCGAATGGGGAACGCAGGGTTATGGTGTGCTTCGCGGCAACAATATCCCGGCCATCCTTGACGAGGGCTCGTTCCACGACTACTATCCCGAGGCCTACCGACTCATCAATCATGAGTATTGCTGGGTTGAGGGCTGGAGTTTCTCGCTGGGTGCTGATGCCTACTTTGGCCGTCTTGACCAGTATGGGTTGGGCATGATTACCGGCACTATTCGTGACGACCGTGTGGAGCGCGTCGACATTCTGCGCATGCTGGGTGCCGACAAGCGACTTCCCGTCAACGAGGCCGAAGTCAAACTCAAGGATGCCGACGGCAATGTGCTGCAGACCTACAAGTGCGATACTATTCGCAACGGCATTTATTTGTTTAAATATGTGGAGCCTGGCACTTACACTGTCGAGGTTTCTCACCCCAAGTATTTCAGTCAGTCGACTCAGGTTCAGGTTACGGCTAATGCCAAGACATATCAGAATTTTGATTTGAAGCGCGTGCGCGACACTCCACCCATGGTAGTGGAATACTCGCCTCGATGGAGCGAGGGTGATGATCCTGTGCTTTGCAGCACTCCCATTGTGTTGCAATTCAACTGGGATATGGACACCGAGAGTGTGGAAGAGGCTTTTGAACTGGAACCTGCAGTAGAAGGAACTATCAAATGGGAAGACACGAACTACCGTCTTATATTCACCCCCGATGATGCCTATGATGTTGACACCGACTACAAACTCACGCTCAAGAAGACTGCCAAGCATGGCGGCGGCATCGAGATGGAAGAGGACTTTGTGTTGAACTTCCGCACCACCAGCCGCAACCATATCAACAAACTAGCCATGTTCCCCGAGGAGGGCGACCAGGTGCATTATAAGGCTGGCGCCTATGTGGAATTCCGCAGCGACTCGCTCCTGAATGCAAAAGACCTGTACACCTTCTTCCATATCTATGACAAGGATGGAAACGATGTCGAGATAAACAAACGCAACATCAAGAACAACAAGAAGGGTGATGCCTATGGCTATATCAGGCTCTCGCTGCTCAAGGCACTCAATCCCGATGAGCAATACAAGGTGGTTGTTGACAAGGGTGTTTCAGACACTGTGGGCATTCATCTAGCCGAGCCTCTCACCTTCAATTTCACGGCTGTTGATGCATCGGCACAAACAACCGAGGCCAATGTGGTTGAGGAATTTGAGTCGGCCGATGGTTTCTCGGCGGCTCCGTCGGAGGTAGATGGGCTCACTGCATCGGTTTCGGCTAATACCGATAAACTCTTTGGCAGCAAATCTCTGCAATTGAGCTATACTTTCCCCGATGACGAGGAGAACGAGGCGGTGGTGAATGTTGACAAGACGCTTGAAACCACATTCAGTTCGCTCGACAAGATTCACTTGCACATCATGGGTGACATGAGTTTCAATCACCTGAACTTGCTGTTCACGGGTGAGAGCAGGGCTGTGGTGAGTGTTCCTGTAGCCGATCTCACCTTCCACGGATGGCGTCATGTGTCTATGCCGCTGACTGCGCTGCCTGAAGGCGACAAGTATCAACTGACAGGCATCTCGCTTGTGAAGAACGAAACTGTTATGGGCCGCACTGGCGCTATCAGGCTCGACAACCTGCTGGTCGAAAAGCCGGTAGGTGTAGAGGAGGTAACTGCCAACTCAACGGTCAAGGTGATGCCAAATCCTGCCAGCGACTATGTGGTGGCAACCGCCGATGGATATATTACCGGCATTGAATTGATCAACGCATCGGGACAGGTGCTTGTGCGCAATGCCTCGAACTACATTAATGTGAGCGACATACCAGCTGGTGTGTACTTTGTTAGAGTGTACACAGGTGAAATGGTCACCACACGCAAGGTTGCTGTTGCTCATTGATGGCAGAAGCACTGATTATCTTTGAATAAGCGCATCGGCTTGATGCGTGAATGCATAAAAAAGTGTGAAGATTTCTTCACACTTTTTTTGTGTTCTCGCTTATGATGGTTAATTAAAATATTTGTGTGTTAAATTATGTGTAAAAACGGGTGTATGTGTTTTGGATGTTAAGAAATATGCATTACTTTTGCAAAATAATAATAGAAATACAGTTTTTGTTATTGATTGAAGTGTAAAAAACACTAAATGATTATTTATGAAAATTATCGCAGAAAGTAGTTCTACGCGTACCGAGTGGATGCTGGTGGAGGGTTCGGATGTAAAGGAACATGCCTATACCGAGGGATTGAATCCCTTTTTTCAGTCGCGTCGTGAAATCAGTCATAGCATAAGGCTTGAGTTACCTCATCAGTTCTTCAAGCGCCGCTGGGAGCATGTGCATTATTATGGTGCAGGTTGTTCCAGTCCTGAAAAGAACATGATAGTCGAAGCCTCGCTTGTGGCTCAGTTCAAGACTCCTGTCACGGTTGAGAGCGACCTTGTGGGCGCTGCTCGCGGTTTGCTTGTGCATGATGCAGGCTTGGCGTGCATCTTGAGCACAGGTTCAAACTCATGCTTCTATGATGGCGAGAAAATTGTGAAAAATGTTCGTTCGTTAGGTTTTATCTTGGGCGACGAGGGCAGTGGTGCCGCGATGGGTCGCATCTTTTTGGGCGATGTGCTTAAGGATCTTGCGCCTAAGCATTTGTCCGATGAATTCTTCGAGAAGATGCGTGTCACGCCCGACGATATCATGAACGATATCTATAATAATACTTATGCCAACCGTAATCTCAGTTCCTATTCGTTGTTCTTGTCAGAGCATCTCGATGACGAATATGTGCATGACTTGATTTTCAATGAGATATCTCGTTTCTTTGAGCGCAACATCATGCAATATGAGAATTATCAGGATTATCCGGTGTGCTTCATGGGTTCGGTGGCATGTCTGTATAGCGAAATTCTGCTTGCGGTGGCTGCAAAATATGGCGCAACCATCAGGAAAATCGTTAATAATTCATTGCCTGGACTCATCACTTATCATTGTACGACCCGCCCTTAATAGTAAAGGGTTTAGGATAACAAGGCACTCGTTCTACAGGGCGGGTGCCTTTTGTTTTGTCTTGTTCTTTGTTTTGAAGGATATTTGACCTGATTTAGTA
>CACXLJ010000033.1 GCA_902768435.1 uncultured Bacteroidales bacterium
CATCAAGGGTATTGCTACCCTCATGCTGCCCCTCGACTTGCATGTGTTAAGCCTGTCGCTAGCGTTCATCCTGAGCCAGGATCAAACTCTTCGTTGTTGTATCTTGTTTCTTTGTTTTTTCTAATTGAAAGACACGCAACGCCTTGTCCGGTCTCCCCGGCTCTCTTGTTATTGGACGCTTATCGTGGAACTTGACGGGAGTTTTCACTCCCTGTTCTCTTGTACTACCTGATGCACCCCTGCTGGCATTCACCACAAACAGGGGGCAACCTGTCAGAATTGCAAGCATGTCAATGAGCTTTTTTAAGCTACTGTTTCGGGTGTGTTTTCCCGAAAAGCGGTGCAAAGTTACGGCTTTTCCCGAAACCTCCAAAATTTTTCCGCACTTTTTTTGATTTTTTCTTTCAAAAAAAATGCGGAAAAAATTAATTTTATTGTGTATCAGGCACTTAAAAAATCAAGAAAAAATTTGATTTTTTTGCTCTGTCACCAATCTTGATCAATCCACTTTGTGCAGGTCGTGCCCCATGCGGGTTTTCTTGGTGTGCATATAATACCTATTATAAGGATTAGGCGAGATTTCGATGGGCACATTCTCCACCACTTCCAGGCCATAGCTCTCGAGCCCCACGCGCTTCACGGGATTGTTGGTCATGAGCCGCATCTTCGACACGCCCAGCACACGCAGAATGTTGGCGCCCACGCCATAGTCGCGCTCATCGGGTTTGAAACCGAGATGCACATTGGCGTCGACAGTGTCATAACCATTCTCTTGCAACTTATAGGCTTTGATTTTATTCATGAGTCCAATGCCACGGCCCTCTTGATTCATATACACGAGCACGCCCTTGCCCGCCTTCTCAATCATCTGCATGGCAAGGTGCAACTGCTCGCCGCACTCGCAACGCATCGAACCGAAAATGTCGCCAGTGGCGCACGACGAGTGCACGCGCACCAATATGGGTTCATCTTTTTCCCACTCGCCCTTGATGAGAGCAATGTGCTCCAGTCCGTTGTTAATCTGGCGGAACGGGATAAGCTTGAAGTGGCCGTACTGCGTGGGGAGGTCAACCTCATCGCCCACTTCTACCACCTGCTCGGTACGCAGACGGTAGGCAATGAGATCTTTGATCGAGATAAGGGGGAATCCGAATTTGTCGGCAACCTTCCTCAACTGAGGCAAACGCGCCATGGTGCCATCGGGGTTGATAATCTCGATGAGCGCAGCAGCCGGATACAGTCCGGCCAGACGAGCAAGGTCGACCGATGCCTCGGTGTGTCCGGCACGGGCCAGCACGCCCTTGTCGTTAGCGCGCAACGGATTCACATGACCAGGGCGTCCCAAATCCGAAGGTTTCAGGTCGGGATTGGCAAGTGCCCTGATGGTGAATGCACGGTCGTGCATCGACACGCCAGTTGTGCAACCCTCGAGCAAGTCGACTGTAACAGTGAATGGAGTGCCCAGCATCGAGGTATTGTCCTCTACCTGCATATTGAGTTCCAATTCATGACAGCGCTGCGAGGTGATGGGTGCACACAGCACGCCCCTGCCCTCACGCAGCATGAAGTTAACATGTTCTTCGGTAATTTTCTCGGCGGCTATGATAAAGTCGCCTTCGTTTTCACGGTCTTCGTCGTCAACTACAATCACAAAGCCGCCATTCTTGATTTGTTCAATGGCTTCTTCAACTGAGTTTAACTTGATTTCTTGAGAATTCATTTTTCTATTGTTCTTTGATTTTATTGTCCTTTATTTAAGAGTTCAATCAGCTCGTCGCTCACCTTGATGGCCGTCGACACATCGTTACGCAAGTTATGCTGGTGGCGTGTGCCTATTATATATATAGGTATTGACAAGGGCAAGAGCACCGCCAGAGCCATGCCTAACTTGGGATAGTTGGTAATGTGATAAGTGAGCAACTGGCGCACCACAGGATAGTCCATCGCCTTGTTGAGCACAATCTTTTCTCGAGAATTAGAGAGATATTCAACGGTGTCATCGATTGTTGACGAGAGTGTACGCAACCGCTGCTTGTCGAAACCACTCTTGAAATAGTCGAGGAACGACTGCCGCGACGGATAGGCCTGCAAGAACTCGTTGCACCGTGCCTTGACATTCTCGATGTGAGCGATGGCGGTGGCGCGGTCGAGCTCGTCGATAATCACCTCCTTGATGGTGAGCGAACGGGTTTGATGTGCACCGAACAGACGGCGGATGAAATTGCGGTAAGTGTCGGGGTTGAACACAGCCGAATCGTTCACTGCCTTGTAGGTGAGGAAGATGCCAAGCGGCAGCAACACAGCCGAACTGAGCCAGATTCCCTGCCACACGGGCCAGTGGCCATCGCGGGCAAGTTTGTAGCCCGAATTGTCGATCATGTAGTAGATGATGAACAAAATGACCGACACAACAACGGGTGTCCCTAGGCCGCCCTTGCGGATGATGGCACCCAGCGGAGCACCGATAAAGAAGAAAATGAGGCACGCCAGCGACAAGGTGAACTTCTTTTGCAACTCAATCTGGTGGCGCCTCAGCACCTTCCCGTCTTCTTCGGGCATAAACGACTTGAAATTAAGTTCTTGCTGGGCCGATACGGCTATCATGGCCGCACGCGACGAGTTATTGGCCCGGTCGGTCACCGACATCGCATCGAACAGCGAGTCGATGTTGATCGGGGCTTTCATCTGCACCGGCTTCACTGGCACATTCACAAATTTGCCATCGCGGGCCTCCGTGCGATTCGACGGCACGCCCATGACAGGCATCCGCCTCATTTCGCTCGCAAGCACATTGCCGGCCGAGTCGATGCGCAGCTGCAGCGAGTCGATGGAATGTTTCAGCTCGGTGTAATTCTTGCCTATATACTGAGATTTCAAGCCTTCGTCGTCGATTTTGGAGAAGGTGGCGTCGTATGGAATGAGTATCTCCTTGTCGTGGAACGACTCGCGACGGTACATATCCTTGCCAAACTGCGAGTTACCGCCCTGTTTCACATCTTCGTACCAGTTGCCTCGATACAGTTCCAGCACCAGGTGCATCTGGTCGCTGGTCATGCTCAACTTGCCCGAATCGGCCGCCACAATGCGCGGATAGGACAAACCGCTCGACACATCATAGAGCATGATGTTGTAAAGCATATCGGTCTCTTTGTTCTTCTTCTTCACATACACATTGTAGCCGGGAATCTGACTGTTGATGGCTCCCTCCATGATGTCGAGCGTGAGCGATTTCTGGCGTGCCGAGAACAGCAACTGCCACATCTTCACTTGGGTTTGCGGCAACACATCGTTCTGAAAGAAAAATGCCCCAACCGATATGGCCGAAACGAGAATGATGAGCGGTTTCATGGCCCGCGTGAGCGAAATGCCCGAGGCTTTCATGGCGGTGAGCTCCACATGTTCGCCAAGGTTGCCAAAGGTCATGAGCGAAGCCAACAAAATGGCAAGCGGCAATGCCAGCGGTACCGTGGTGAGAGCGGCATAGAAGAAGAGTTCGCCCAGCACATCAAAGTCCAGACCCTTGCCCACCAAGTCATTAATGTGTTTGAACAGGAACTGCATCATGAGAATAAAAAGGCAAATGAAGAACGTCATCATAAACTGAGGGATGAAGGTCTTCAGCATGAAAAGATATAGCCTTTTTATCTTGAGCATTTTTGTCGTGCGTTGAAATTTTGCACAAAATTAGCAATAAAACTTGGGTGGAAACACTATTTTTGAAAAAAGTATTGATTTTTCTTGAAGTATACGCTTTTTTTTAACTAATTTTGCATTATAAAAACCATTACAATAAACACAACCCTATTTTATGGAACCATTATTTGAAAAACTAAGGAATGAGGCTGCCGCCAACAAGCAGCGCATCATTCTCCCCGAGAGTTTTGAACCCCGTACACTCACTGCCGCCGACCGTTTTCTGGAAGAAGGATTGGCCGACATCGTCTTGCTCGGCAACCCCGACAAAGTTCAGGCTGAAGCTCAGAAGCTGGGTCTCAAGAACATAGGCAAAGCCACCTTCATCGACCCCGACGACGAAGCCGTGAACAAGAAATATGGCGAACTCTTCTATGAGCTGCGCAAGAACAAAGGCATCACCATGGAGCAGGCTTGCGCCACTGCCAAGAATCCGCTCTACCTGGGTTGCCTCATCATCAAGAACGGCGAAGCCGATGGTCAAGTGGCTGGTGCCCTCAACACCACCGGCAATGTGCTGCGCGCCGCCTTCCAGGTGCTCAAGACTGCCCCTGGCATCAAGGTGGTTTCGGGTGCATTCATCATGCTCCTGCCCGAGAGTGCCAAGCAATATGGCGACAACGGCATCCTGGTGCTTGCCGACTGCGCCGTGATGCCCTTCCCCAAGGCCGACGAACTGGCTCAGATTGCCGTGTGCACCGCCAAGACAGCGCACGACCTGGGTGGCATCAAGGAACCCAAGGTGGCTATGCTCAGCTTCTCGACCAAGGGCAGTGCCAAACACGAGAATGTGGACAAGGTTATCGAGGCAACACGACTCGCCAAGGAAATGGCTCCCGACCTCGCTATCGATGGCGAACTCCAGGCCGATGCAGCACTGGTGCCCAGCGTAGGCGCCACCAAGGCTCCCGGCAGCGAGATTGCCGGCAAGGCCAATGTGCTCGTATTCCCCGACCTGGGTGTGGGTAACATCGCTTACAAGCTCATCCAGCGTCTGGCTGGCGCTACCGCCGTGGGTCCCGTGCTTCAGGGCCTCGCCGCTCCTGTCAACGACCTGTCGCGCGGATGCTCGGCCGACGACATCTACAAGACCTTGCTGCTCACTTGCAATCAGGCCATTAACCGTAACAAATAAAACATCATTTCTAAAACATTCATAACACATCATCTATGAACATTCTTGTTTTGAATTGCGGCAGTAGTTCCGTAAAATACAAACTCATCGAAATCAAGTCTAACACCGTGCTCGCCGAGGGTGGCGTGGAGAAAATCGGTCTGCCCGATGCCTTCATCAAACTGAAATTTGACGATGGCTCCAAGAAGACCATCGACCTGGGCCTCACCGACCACACCGGCTCCATCAAGAGCATTCTCGAGTGCCTCACCGATCCCGAAGTGGGCTGCATCAAGAGCTTCGACGAAATCGACGCTGTGGGACACCGCGTGGTGCATGGTGGCGAGAAATTCAATAAGAGCGTGCTCATCACTGACGAGGTGAAGGCTATGATCAAGGAGTGCTACGGCATTGCTCCGCTGCACAACCCCGTGAACATGGCTGGCATCGAGGCCATCGACGCAATCCTGCCCAATGTGCCCCAGGTGGGCGTGTTCGACACCGCCTTCCACCAGAGCATGCCCAAGAGCGCATTCCTCTATCCGCTGCCCATGAAGTATTATGAGCAAGACCATGTGCGCCGCTACGGTTTCCACGGCACCAGCCACCGCTTTGTGTCGCGCCGCGTGTGCGAAATGCTTGGCACCGACTGGAAAGACAAGAAGATTATCTCTTGCCACATTGGCAACGGCGCCAGCATCACCGCCATCCGCAATGGCGAGAGCATCGACACCTCGATGGGTCTCACTCCCACCGAAGGCCTCATGATGGGCACTCGCAGTGGCGATGTCGACCCGGGCGCTCTGCTCTTCCTCATGGAGAAGTACAACATGACTGCCAAGGACATGCTCGCCGTCATCAACAAGCAGAGCGGCGTGCTGGGCATCACCGGCATCTCGAGCGATATGCGTGAGATTTGCGACGAGATCGACAAGGGCAACCCCATTGCACAACTCGCCATGGACATGTATGAGCTGCGCATCCTCAAGTACATCGGCGCTTACGCTGCCGAACTCAATGGTGTCGACATCATCGCATTCACCGGTGGCGTTGGCGAGAACCAGACTCCCACCCGTCGCAACATTTGCCGCAACCTCAGCTACCTGGGCGTGAAGATCGACGAGGAACTCAACGACAAGCTCTGGCGTGGCAAGGAAGGCGAAATCAGCACCCCCGACAGCAAGGTGAAAGTGGTAGTGGTCATGACCGACGAAGAGTACATGATTGCCCACGACACCGAGGCCATCATCGAGGGCCGCGAACCCTAATCCACATCTCACTGATCCAAACTCTATTGAGTCAACAACAAGCATTAATAACAGGCGAGAAGAATCAACCATATTCTTCTCGCCTTTATCTTTTCATTCACAACTGATAAAAATCAAGAATATAACGCTTGAATCACTCTAAAAAATTGGCATTTTGAGTGCAAAACAACAAAATATTTTTTCACTGCAAGAAATATGACAAAAACGCCGTTTATCCCACGATTTTCATCACATTTTTTGGATTCGTTCAACAAATAATTTCAGTTTATCATTTTAGTGCCAAGTTTTGTAAAATCAGCATGTTCGGCATCAAAAAAAGCATTACGGAAATTTATACTTAAATATTTTGCCAATCGGAAAATAATGCCTACTTTTGACACATTATAAAACAACTATTTGCGTGAAATCGGCCGATTTCAGCTTCGACCATGAACGCTAACGACTTTAACAAACTTATACACAACGCTTTAAAAACCAAACAGTTCTAAACATTATGGAGATTAAAAATGCTTCGGCCGGAACACTTGAGTCCGGCGACATCTTGATTCAGATTGGTCCCTCCGAGCAAGCCGGTGTTCAAATCAATTTGAAGAGCACTGTTGCTTACCAGTTTGGAGAGCAAATCAAGAAGGTTATCAGCCAGACGCTGAACGACCTTGGAGTGACAAATGTGGAGGTGAACGCTACCGACAAGGGTGCGCTCGACTGCACCATCAAAGCTCGCGTCACCGCCGCCGCCGTGCGCGCTACTGGCAAAGATGTGTGGGCATAATTAACGGATTATTTACACTACTTAATTCAAAAACTCTATGCAACGATTAAGAAGAACCATGATGTTCGTACCGGGTAATAATCCGGCAATGATGCAAGACGCTTTCATCTACGGGCCTGACTCAATCATGCTCGACCTGGAAGACTCGGTAACCATGACCGAAAAAGACGCAGCCCGACTGCTCGTTCACAATGCCTTGAAAACTATCGACTACGGCGATACCGAAATGGTGGTCCGCGTGAACCCCCTCAACACCCCTTATGGCAAGAAAGACGTTGAGGCCGTGGTGAAAGCCGGCGTTCATGTGATACGCATGCCTAAGACCGAAACTGCCGACGAAATTCGCGAACTCGAAGCCGAAATCGAGAAGGTTGAAACCGAACTCGGTTGCGTAGGCCGCACTCAAATCATGGCCGCTATCGAGAGTACCCTGGGCGTGATCAACGCTTACCAGATTGCTACTGCCTCGAAGCGCATGATGGGTATCGCTCTGGGTGCCGAAGACTACTGCGCCAACCTCAAGGCTCAGCGCACTCCCGAGGGCATGGAACTGCTCCAGGCACGCCAGACCATCGTTGTCGCTGCTCGCGCTGCTGGCATCGACGCGCTCGACACTGTATATTCAAACCTCAACGATATGGAAACCTTCCGCAAGGAGGTTGAACTCATCAAAACCCTCGGTTTCGACGGCAAATCGATCATCAACCCCCGTCAAATCGAAATCGTCAACGAAGTCTTCGCTCCCACCGAGAAAGCCATCGAGAAAGCCAAGACAATCATCGCCGCTATCAAGGAAGCTGAGAAACGCGGCTCGGGCGTCATCGCCGTCAACGGCAAAATGGTTGACCGCCCTGTAGTGATTAGAGCACAACGTACCATCGACCTGGCTATCGCGTCGGGCATTCTTACACAGGAGGAATTATCATGAGCAATCTTAAAGATAGAGCAGCTATGATCGAAGCCGCAGCTGCCGGCATGGGTAAACCCGTTTACAAAGAAACTAACGAGAGCAAGGTCACCACTCCCCGCTGGGAATATCAGACCGTTCGCTCTAAAGTCACAACCCTCGAAGAAGCCATCAAGGGCTCAGGCCTGAAAGACGGCATGACCATCTCGTTCCACCACCACTTCCGCGGTGGCGACAAGGTGGTGAACATGGTGGTTGGTAAACTCGCCGAGATGGGATTCAAGAACCTGCACCTGGCCGCATCGAGCCTCCAGGATGTGCACGAACCCCTCATCGACCACATCAAGAATGGTGTCATCACTGAAATATCTACTTCAGGTATGCGTGGCGAACTCGCCAAGGAGATTTCGCACGGCCTCATGGAGAAACCCGTTGTATTCCGCTCTCACGGTGGTCGCGGTAGCGCCATCGCCAATGGCGACCTCCACATCGATGTAGCATTCCTGGGCGCTCCCTCGTGCGACCCCCTGGGCAACGCCGTGGGTTATTCTCGTTCACAGAACGCCAAGTCGATTTGCGGTTCTCTGGGTTATGCACTCCCCGACGCTCACAATGCCGACAAGGTGGTGATCCTCACCGACGACCTCGTTCCCTATCCCAACACCCCCAACTCCATCTCTGAAAGCGATGTGGACTATGTGGTGGTAGTTGACTCGGTGGGCGACAGCTCCAAGATTTCTTCAGGTGCCATTCGCGACACCAAGAACCCCCGCGACATCCTCCTCGCTCAGCAGGCTGCCAAGGTGATTATCAACAGCGGTTACTTCAAGAACGGCTTCTCGATTCAGACTGGTTCTGGTGGTGCTTCGCTCGCTGCTGTGAAGTACATCCGTCAAAGCATGATCGACCAGGGCATCAAGGCCAGCTACGCACTGGGTGGCATCACCGCTCACATGGTGAAGATGCACGAAGAAGGCCTCATCGAGCGCCTCATCGATGTGCAGTCGTTCGACAAAGTGGCTGCTGAGTCAATCAAGACCGACCAGATGCACAAAGAGGTTTCGGCCAACGAATATGCCAGCGCCGACGAACCCGGTTCGGCAACGCACTACCTTGATATCGTGATCCTTTCGGCTCTTGAGGTCGACGTTAACTTCAACGTTAACGTGCTCGTGGGTAGCGACGGCATTATCCGTGGCGCTATCGGCGGACACCCCGACACCGCTGCCGACTCGGCTCTCTCTATCATCGTTTGCCCGCTGCTGCGCGGTCGCATTCCTTGCGTAGTCGACGAGGTTACTACCCTCATCACTCCAGGTTCTTCGGTCGACGTTGTTGTCACTGAGTATGGCATCGCTGTCAACCCCCGCCGTCCTGAGCTTGCCGAGCAACTCAAGAAGGCTGGCCTGAAGATTGTGGACATCCACGACCTCAAGGACCGTGCCAAGAGCATCATTGGCGACGCCGCTCCCCTGCCCTTCGGCGACAAGGTGGTGGGCATCGTGATGAACCGCGATGGCTCAGTGCTCGATGTGATTCGCAACATCGTGGACTGATACCTGATTTAAACTGAACTTAAACTTTTAACATAGGCTCGTTTAAACTTCATTTGAAGAATGGAAATTACGCTTGACCAGCTATTGACAAGCAAAGAACAAAGGTCAAAACGACAAATGGAACTCATTGCGCAGTATCCTGCCTCGACCCTTGTGTGCCTAACGGTCATCATGCCGGGCAATGTCAAGCGCAATTTCCATTCTCTTATTGTGGCGCAAGCAGGCATGACCGCTATGGTCAACGCCTTCTCTGACCACATTCTGCACCTCGAGGCTCGCGACCTGGTCACGGGCTATGAGGCTTACCTGATAACCTCGATGACGCAACGCGAAGCCAAGCAGCTCGCCTGCGAGATCGAAGACGAGCACCATCTGGGCCGACTCTTCGACATCGATGTCATCACCCCCTCGGGCGAACCGCTCTCTCGCACAGCCATTGGGCAAAGTGCACGCAAGTGCCTGCTGTGCGACAACGAAGCCCGTTATTGCATGCGCAACCACTCCCACACGCAAGAAGAATTGCACAACTGCATCGCCAAACTCATTGAAGACTATGTTCAATAACTTCGAAATACGCCAAGTGCCCCTCTCGCTCAAGTCGAGCCGACAGAAGGTTGTCAATTTTCTGGCAGCCAGCGAACTGCGACTTGAGGATGTGGACTACTATGCTGGCGTGTTTGCGGGCGACGACGATGTGCTGCTTGCCGGGGGTGGGCTCAGCGGCGATGTACTCAAATGCATAGCTGTGAGCGATGTGTTGCGCGACACGGGCATGAGTCTCTCGCTCGTGTCACACTTGCTCTCGGTGGCACAGTCACACGGACATCAGCAACTCAAAGTCTTCACAAAACCCCAAAACAAGGGCATTTTTGAGAACTTCGGGTTTCATGTCATTGCCACCGCGCCCAAGGCCATTCTTATGGAAAACGGCAACGGACTGCGCAACTACTGCAACCAGCTCAACGGCCTTGCCCGCGATAAGGGCGAAAATCGTGGTGTGATTGTCATGAATGCCAATCCCTTCACGCTCGGGCATCGCTATCTGGTGGAGCAAGCCGCCACAAAGGTCGACACATTGTTTATTATAGTGGTCAAAGAAGACCGTTCGCTCTTCTCTTACGCCGAGCGCAAAGCCATGATCGAGGCAGGTGTAGCCCACATCGCCAATGCTGTGGTGTGCGAAGGCAGCGACTACGCCATTTCGGCAGCCACCTTCCCCACCTATTTCCTGAAGCAGCTGAGCGATGCAACCGACACACACATCACGCTCGATCTTGACCTGTTTGCCAAGCACATTGCCCCGGCACTCGGCGCCACTGTGCGTTTTGCCGGCAGCGAGCCACTCGATGCTACTACACGCCGCTACAACCAACTCATGGCCGAGTTACTGCCCGCACAAGGTATCGACTTCGTGGAAATTGAGCGTTGCGCGAAAAACGGCAACATCGTTTGTGCTACCGCCGTTAGAGAGGCACTCGCAGCGCAATCGCTGCCACAGGCACTCTGTTTGGTTCCGCACACCACTGTGCCCTACCTTGTGTCACAACTGGCAGCCGACGCGCTCCAGCAAGAGCTCGACACCACACCCAAACCGGGTCTGGTGGACCGTGTCGACTGCGGTGCACACACCGACATGGACTACGGCACCATGAGCCGCAGCATCCGTGCCATTCACCCCTATTTCACACAGCTGGCACTCGCTGGCTTCAGTAAAACACTGCCACAGGCCAATGTCCTGAGGCAACTGGGCATTGAAGCCGAAAAAGCCATGTTCGCTGCAACTGGTGGGGTCAACACCCACAAGGGCGCCCTATTCTCGATGGGACTCGCCATTGTTGCAGCTACCCACCTGCTCTTCAATCAAAATAGCATCGATGCAGATAGCCTGCAGGCCACCATCGCCCAACTTGCACTGCGTTTTGAACAACCCAGCGGCACACATGGCCATCAGGTGCTGGCGCAGAACAAGGTGAACGGTGCACTTGCCTCGGCCCAAAACGGCTACCAACTGCTCTTCAGCCACTGGCTGCCCTACTACAGCGGTCTCGACGGCGACCCTCAACGGTTGCACAAGACCCTGCTGCTCATCATGTCGATGCTCGACGACACCAATGTGGCTTACCGCAAAGGCAGCGACGAAATGATACACGTCAAGGAAGAAGCTCGGGCTCTGCTCGACGACTTCAGTCTTGCGAAACTGTCGAAGATGAACAGCGACTTCACGGCACGCAATATCTCCCCGGGAGGCGGTGCCGACATGCTCTCGCTCACCATCTTCATTTCCTCACTCATCAACGATAATTCAATTTAATTTTTAATCAATAATTATTCATTTTTTCCTTAAACAAACTAATTATGGTAGAACTTATCAAACAAGGAGTGTATCTCCTGAATGGTACTGAAATCAAGAAAGACGCTGCTGGTATGCCAGCACCCGATGAAGCGCGCGAAAACACCATTACTTATGGCATTCTGCGCTCGCACGATGTTGACGGCAGCAAAGGCAAGAAAATGCGCATCCGCTTCGACGCTATGATGTCGCACGACATTACCTATGTAGGCATTATCCAGACAGCCCGCGCCAGCGGTCTTGAAGAATTCCCTCTGCCCTATGCCATGACCAACTGCCACAACTCGCTCTGCGCTGTGGGTGGCACCATCAACGAAGACGACCACGTCTTTGGTCTCTCGGCAGCTAAGAAGTATGGCGGCATCTATGTGCCCGCCAACCAGGCTGTGATTCACCAGTATGCTCGCGAAGCTATGGTGAAGTGCGGCAACATGATTCTCGGTTCCGACAGTCACACCCGCTATGGTTCGCTCGGTAACATGGGCGTTGGCGAAGGTGGTGGCGAGCTCGTGAAGCAGCTGCTCAAGAACACTTGGGACATCAATGCTCCCGAGGTGGTGCTCGTTTGGCTCGAAGGCGCTCCCCGCAAGGGTGTTGGTCCCCACGATGTGGCTATCTCGCTCGTGAAGGCTACTTTCGAAAGCGGTTTCGTGAAAAACAAAGTGCTCGAATTTGCTGGCCCTGGCGTGAAGAACCTGCCCATCGACTTCCGTAATGGCATCGACATCATGACCACCGAGACCACTTGCTTGAGCTCTATCTGGGTTACCGACGACGAAGTGAAGCATCACTACGAAATTCACAACCGTCCCCAAGACTTCAAGGAACTGAAGCCCGGCAATGTTGCTTACTACGATGCTATGATTCGCATCGACCTCTCTACTCAAGAGTCAATGATTGCTCTCCCCTTCCATCCCTCTAACGCCTTCACAATTCACGAGTTGCAGGCCAATCCCACCGAGATTCTGCGTCAGGTCGAGGAAGACACTCGCAAGCGTTTCGGCGACAAGGTGCAGGTTGACCTCGTCGACAAGGTGACCAAAGACGGCAAGGTGATGGCCGACCAGGGTATCATCGCTGGCTGCTCGGGTGGTACTTACGACAACCTCAGCGCTGCCGCTTCGATCATGAAAGATAAATCAATCGGTAACGACTACTTCACCATGAGTGCTTATCCCCAGTCGGTTCCCGTGTTCATGGCTACTGCCCGTAGCGGTATCGTTGCCGAACTGCTCGAAACCGGTTGCGTCATCAAGCCCGCATTCTGCGGTCCTTGCTTCGGTGCTGGTGATGTGCCCTCGAACAATGGCCTCAGCATCCGCCACACTACCCGTAACTTCCCCAACCGCGAAGGTTCTAAGCCCGGTCAGGGTCAGATTTCGCTCGTTGCCCTGATGGACGCTCGTTCAATCGCCGCTACAGCCGCTAACGGTGGCATCATTACCGCCGCTACCGATGTTGACTACGACGACACACACGCTCCTTACGACTTCGACGCAAAGATCTACGAACGTCGCGTTTACAACGGCTACGGCAAGGCCAATCCCGCCGAGGAACTCAGATATGGTCCTAACATCAAAGACTGGCCCAAGATGTATCAGATGGAAGACAACATGCTCCTCGAACTCGCTGCTGTCATCCACGATCCCGTTACCACTACCGACGAACTCATTCCTTCGGGCGAGACCTCGAGCTACCGCTCTAACCCGCTCAAGCTCTCTGAGTTTGCTCTCTCTCGTCGCGTTCCCGAGTACGTAGGCATCAGCAAGCGCATCCAGGCTCAAGACCTCGAGCGTCGTGCCGGTAATGTACCCGAAAATGTGACCGCTGCTCTCGCACAGGTTGGCGCCGATGCCAAGAACACCTCGTTCGGTTCTTGCGTCTTCGCTAATCGTCCTGGCGACGGTTCGGCTCGCGAACAGGCTGCTTCTTGCCAGAAGGTGCTCGGCGGTGACGCCAACATCTGCTACGAGTATGCTACCAAGCGCTATCGCAGTAACTGTATCAACTGGGGTATCGTTCCCTTCACCATCGCTCCCGAAACCAAGTTTGACTACGAGCCCGGCGACTTCGTATTCGTTCCCGGCATTCGCGAAGCTATCGTGAGCGGCAAGGAAGAAATCGATGCCAAGGTGATTACCAAGAACGGCGTGAAGGACATCCACCTCTTCTTCCAGAACCTCACTCCCGACGAGCGTACGATTCTGGTCGAAGGTTGCCTCATGAACTACTACGCAGCTCAAAAGAAATAATAACCCTTAAAACATAAACAAAACAAACATTCTTTTTCAAAATGGAAAAAATTAAAATGACAACTCCCATCGTGGAGATGGACGGCGACGAAATGACCCGCATCCTTTGGAAGATGATCAAGGACGAACTCATTCTGCCTTTCGTTGACCTCAAAAGTGAATACTACGACCTCGGTCTCGTGAAACGTGATGAAACCCGCGACCAGATTACTATCGACGCTGCCGAAGCTACCAAGAAATATGGTGTGGCAGTGAAGTGCGCTACCATCACGCCCAACCTGAAACGCATGGACGAGTACAAGCTCCACGAGATGTGGAAGAGCCCCAACGGAACCATCCGTTCAATCCTCGATGGTACCGTGTTCCGCGCTCCCATCACCCTGCCCAGCATCAAACCCGCTGTTCGCAACTGGGAGAAGCCTATCACCATCGCTCGTCATGCCTATGGCGATGTTTACAAGAGCGTAGAACTCCGCGCCGACGAACCCGGTGTGGCTAAGCTCGTGTTCGACGGTGAGAGTGGCAAGCACGAAGAGGTTGTTATCCACAACTTCAAGGGTGCTGGCGTGCTCCAGGGCATGCACAACCTCGACAAGTCGATCCGTTCGTTTGCTCACAGCTGCTTCAAGTTCGCTATCGACACCAAGCAAGACCTCTGGTTCTCGACTAAGGACACCATCAGCAAGAAGTACGATGCTCAGTTCCGCATCATCTTCGAGGAAGTTTATGAGCAGAACTACAAGGCCGACTTCGAACGCCTGGGTCTCGAATACTTCTACACCCTCATCGACGATGCAGTGGCTCGCGTGATTCGCAGCAAGGGCGGCTACATCTGGGCTTGCAAGAACTACGACGGCGACGTGATGAGCGACATGGTCAGCACCGCTTTCGGTTCGCTCGCTATGATGACCAGCGTGCTCGTTAGCCCCGACGGCAACTACGAGTATGAGGCTGCTCACGGCACCGTGACTCGCCACTACTACAAGTATCTCGCTGGCGAAGAGACTTCGACCAACCCCATCGCAACTATCTTTGCATGGAGCGGCGCTCTGCGCAAACGCGGTGAGAAGGACGGAATCAAGGAACTCATGAACTTTGGCGACCAGCTCGAAGGCGCTTGCTTCGACACGCTCAACGCTGGCACCGTTACCAAGGACCTCGTGAACCTCATGGAAGGTGTTGATGCCAAGGCTGTCAACAGCAGCGACTTCATCAAGGCCATCCGCGCCAACCTCGAGAAACGCCTCGCCTAATCACTCAGAACTGATTGTTGCTGCATTTCTCGCAGCAATCACACTAACATCCAAGAGCCAGACTGCCTCGCCGCAGCCTGGCTCTTTCTCTTGTCTTTCACCCCATCTCTCAACTCTAAACCCTCAACCCTAAACCTCCTGCGAAGCAGGAATTAAACCCTAAACCTCCTGCGAAGCAGGAATCACCCCCCCAACCGCAAGCTTGCTCGCATCAAACAAACATTTTTCAAAAAATATAGGAAATCTCGTGATTTTTCATTAAATTTGCAATCTATATAAACTCAACTCATGCACATCGTCATTGCAGGAAATATCGGCTCCGGGAAATCCACCCTCACAAGGCTGCTCGCAAAGCACTACGGGTGGAAACCTCGCTACGAGTCGGTCGACAACAATCCCTATCTCGAAGACTATTATCACGACATTCATCGCTGGTCGTTCAACCTCGAGGTCTACTTCCTCAAGGAGCGATTCCGCGACATGCTCGCCATTGCCCAGTCGCCCGAAGTCATTATCCAGGACCGCTCCATCTTCGAGGGCGTCTATGTGTTCATGGCCAACAATTATGCCATGGGGCACCTCTCCGACCGCGACTATCGCACCTATATGGAACTCTTCGAGCAAATGCTCTCCATCATCAAGATGCCCGACCTCATGATCTACCTGCGCGCCTCGGTCTCCCACCTCGTGGGCAACATCCAGAAGCGCGGACGAGATTACGAGCAGACCATGAAACTTGAGTATATCGAGAATCTCAACCGCCGTTACGAAGACTTCATCACCAAGCAGTACAAGGGCCGCGTGATGATTGTCGACAAAGACAACCTCGACTTCGAGAACCGGCCCGAGGACTTCAAGCAGGTCACACGCCGCATCGACGGCCTACTCTTCGGTCTCTTCCCCATCGACACAAATTCAACAACCACATAACAACTTTACGATTATGCACATAGCTATAGCAGGAAACATCGGTTGCGGCAAAACCACACTCACCAAGCTTCTCGCCGAGCACTACGGCTGGGAGCCCCGTTTCGAATCGGTGAGCGACAACCCCTATCTCTCCGACTTCTATGCCGACATGGAGCGGTGGTCGTTCAACCTTCAGATCTACTTCCTCAACCGCCGATTCAAGGAAGTGGTCGAAATCTCCAAGACCGACGATATCATCGTGCAAGACCGCACCATCTTCGAAGACGCACGCATCTTCGCCCCCAACCTGCACGACCAGGGACTCATGAGCGACCGCGACTTTAATAACTACAACGACCTCTTCGACCTCATGATGTCGCTTGTGAAGCTGCCCGACCTCATGATCTACATCCGCTCCAGCATCTCCACCCTCGTCGGCCAGATCCAGAAACGCGGACGCGAGTATGAGCAGACCATGCGACTCGACTACCTCCAGGGCTTGGAACGACGCTACGAAGAGTGGATCAAAGGCTACAAAGGCCAACTCATGATCATCGACGGCGACAACTGCAAGTTCGGCGAGAACCCCGAGCACTTCAACCAAGTCACCCAGCGCATCGACAGCCTCCTATTCGGCCTGTTCCCCGTTGTCAAGTAACCTTCTACAGTAATAAAGCTCTTTTTGGGGAACAACATGTTTATCTCATGACAAGATGTGCCCTGATTCAACCTTTCCAATCGTCATAATGTTGAGTGCACAAAACACCCAGCTGTAATTGCAATAAAAAATGAACACTCATAAGATAACCTTCGTTTGTAGTTCGATAATACTCTCTTTAATTGCATTTTGCACACATGCTTGCAATAAACAAAACCAACAAGAGCAACAGACCAGCCAAAACACTCGTACAGTAAGATTCCTTACCCACCCCAAATACTCTCAGGAACTTGTAAATAAAGCTGAGATAGGCGACCCCGACGCACAGTGTGATTTAGGAATATGCTATCAAGGTGGCTTTGGTGTTGAGCAAAACTACGATGAGGCCATTAAATGGTTTAGCAAGGCTGCCGAACAAGGATATGCAAGAGGCCAGTATAATATGGGCGTTTGTTACACCTATGGATTTGGAGTTGAACAAAACTACGAGACTTCATTCAAGTATTTCAAATTGGCCGCCGAGCAAAACGACCCCGATGCCCAATCATCTTTAGGAATTTGTTATCAAGATGGTCTTGGTGTTGAGCGAAACCTAACCGAAGCCGTGAAGTGGATTAAAAAAGGTGCTGAAAATGGGTCAGCTATAGCACAATATAATTTAGGAACCCATTATGATGAGGGTATTGCCATTGAGAAAAACACAACTGAAGCCATCAAATGGTACAAAAAAGCTACCGCACAAGGTATAGCTCAAGCGCAATTCAATATAGGCATACATTATCGAGATGGCAACGGAGTTGATATTGATGACATAGAAGCATTCAAGTGGATTAAAATGGCTGCTGATCAAGGTTTTCCAGAAGCACAATATACTGTCGCAGATAGTTACTTCCACGGAAAAGGGGTCGATGCAGATAAAAACGAAGCAGTCAAATGGTTCAAACGTGCAGCCGAGCAAGGACTTCCCGAAGCCCAAGCTGTTCTGCAACAATTAGGTCTTTAATCGCCCCAAAATAGTACGAGACACCCGAATGAAGCCCTATCAGGGGCGCAAGATATCAGACAGGTGGTGGAGCCTCAGGCGCAACCCCGCAACGTGGCTATCCAAAGAAAATTAGCCACATCGGAGCGACAGATAAAAAAATATGAGAAATTTGTTTTTAGATTTGAAAGATTTCTCGCGAAGCGACCACCTAAAACCCGCGACAGCCGACTCTGCCGCGCCGCGTTTGCCCTTCGGGCTCCCGCTCGGTCGCGAACCCTTCGTGGCAGCATGAAACCTGCTTCGGGTGATAATCGTCGTTGCGTGCCACCCGCGAGGTTACAACCTGTCCTCGCTTTAAATATTAAACTTTGTTAAAAATTCGTTTGAGCACTGCCATTACTGCTTATAGCACCACTTTTTGAACAACGAAACTCTTGCATATTCCGCTGAAAGTCCGTACCTTTGCAGTCCGATTATGTCCGAAATTTTCTATTCAAGAGCGCGCCATAGCATTTGGCCGTGCATTTTTGTGTGCGCTTGAGGATTTTTAATTAATTATTAATCAGGAATTTAAAAGTGAACACTTTAAGTTACAAGACCGTTTCAGCAAAGGCTGAAGACGTGAAAAAAGAATGGGTAGTCGTTGATGCTACCGACCAAGTGCTGGGTCGCTTGTGCGCAAAAGTTGCTATCATCCTGCGCGGCAAACACAAACCCTGCTTCACTCCCCACGTTGACTGTGGCGACAATGTGATTATTATCAATGCCGACAAGGTGGTTCTCACCGGCAAGAAGATGACCGATCGTCAGTATGTTTCTTACACTGGCTATCCCGGCGGACAGCGCTATGCTACTCCCGAGATTCTCATGAAGAAATCTTACAACAAGCACCTCAAAGCTGGTATGCACCCGCTTTATCTGCACGTGATCAAGGGCATGCTCCCCAAGAACAAGCTTGGCGCTCAGCTGCTCAAGAATGTGCACATCTACAATGGTGCCAACCATCCCCACGAGGCTCAGCAACCCAAAGTTATCGATATCAACAAAATTAAATAATTGAAGAATGGAACAGATTAATGCAGTAGGTCGTCGTAAAGCAGCTATCGCTCGCGTTTTCATCACCGAAGGTAATGGCGACATCACTATCAACAAGAGAAGTCTCGACGTTTATTTCCCCTCGCCCATTCTCCAATACATCGTTAAGCAACCGCTTAACACGCTGGGAGTGGCCGACAAGTACGACATCAAGGTGAACCTCGATGGCGGCGGTTACAAAGGACAGGCCGAAGCGCTCCGTCTCGCTATTGCCCGTGCACTGGTCAAAATCAACCCTGAAGACAAGAGCGCTCTGCGCAAAGAAGGCTTCATGACCCGCGACCCGCGCGCTGTGGAACGCAAGAAACCCGGTCAGCCCAAGGCTCGCAAGAGATTCCAGTTCAGCAAGCGCTAATCAAGTTTTTACGACACATTATTATATTATAATAAGTCGCATCAACTCACTGCTTGCTCTACTATCGTCAAAAAAAATAGAGAGTTTAGTATCCAAATCGCATAGACCTTCTTCTCTCGAGGTTGCTACTATGTGATTGATTTAGTTGAAAGTAAACAAATTTTATTCAAAACAATGCAAACACCAACTTTTGACCAACTGCTCGACGCAACCTGTCACTTTGGTCACCTCAAACGCAAATGGAACCCCGCCATGGCTCCCTACATCTTCATGGAGCGCAATGGCATTCACATCATCGACCTCTACAAGACTCAGGCCAAGCTCGAAGAAGCTGCTGCTGCCTTGAAGAACATCGCCAAATCGGGCAAGAAGGTTCTCTTCGTTGCTACCAAGAAGCAGGCTAAGCAAGTCGTTGCCGACCGCGCCACTTCAGTAGGTATGCCCTACGTGATTGAGCGCTGGCCCGGTGGCATGCTCACCAACTTCCCCACCATCCGCAAGGCTGTGAAGAAGATGGCTTCGATCGACAAGATGATGAAGGACGGCACATTCGACAACATGTCGAAGCGCGAACGCCTCCAGATCACTCGTCAGCGTGCCAAACTCGAGAAGAACCTTGGTTCTATCGCCGACCTCAACCGTCTGCCCTCGGCTGTTTTCGTAGTTGATATACTGAAAGAGCACATCGCTGTGGCCGAAGCTAACCGCCTGGGTATTCCTGTGTTCGGTATCGTTGACACCAACAGTGACCCCGAATCGGTTGATTTCGTGATTCCCGCCAACGACGACGCTTCTAAGTCGATCGACATCATCCTCGCCACCGTTTGCGAAGCCATCAACGAAGGCATCGAAGAACGCAAGGTTGAGAAAGTCGACAACAAGGACGAAGAGGCCGAAGAAGCTCCCGCCGAAGCTAAGCCCCGCCGCACCCGCGTGCGCCGCAAAGCTGCCGAAGAGGCTCCCGCCGAGGAAGTGAAAGAAGAAGCTCCCGCTGCTGAGGAAGCCCCCAAGGCCGAAGAAGAGCCCAAGGCTGAAGAATAATTTTCAACGAATTTATTAATCTATTAAAAGACATATTCAATTATGGCAGTAACTATAGCAGACATCCAGAAACTGCGCAAACTCACCAACGCAGGTCTGGTAGATTGCAAGAAAGCTTTGATCGAAGCCGAAGGCGACATGGACAAAGCTGTCGAAATCGTTCGCAAGCGTGGCTTGGCTATCGCAGCTAAGCGTGAAGACCGCGATGCAGCCGAAGGCCGCGCCGTGGCTATGGCTTGTGGCAACTTTGCAGCTATCGTGGCTGTGAAGTGCGAAACCGAACCCGTTGCCAACAACGAGAAATTCGGTACGCTCGTCAACAACATTCTCAACGCCGTTATGGAGCAGAAGCCCAAAACAACCGACGAGGTGAAGGCTATCGTTATCGATGGCGCTACCGTCGAGGAGCAGATCAAGGGCCTCAGCGGCATCACTGGCGAGAAGATGGAACTCGGCGACTACGCTTTCGTTGAAGGCGCCACTACTGTTGCCTACAACCACTTCAACAAGAAACTCTCTACCATCGTTGCTTTCAACGAGGAGAATGTTGATGAGGAAGTTGCCAAGAACATCGCTATGCAGGTGGCTTCGATGAACCCCATGGTTGCCACTCGCGACCAGATTTCGCAGGCCACTATCGACGAAGAGTACAGCGTAGCTGTCGAGAAGACCAAAGCCGAGCAGGTGCAGAAGGCCGTTGACAACGCTTTGAAGAAAGCCGGTTTCAATCCCTACTACTGCGCTACCGAGGAACACCGCGACGAAGCTCTCCGCAAGGGTTACATGACCCAGGAAGACATCGACAAGGCCCTCAAGCTCATGAACGACACTGCAGAGCAGAAGAAGGCTACCATGCCCGAGCAGATGATTCAGAACATCGCCAATGGCCGCCTCAACAAGTTCTTCCAGGAGAATGTGCTCATGGAGCAGGAGTTCGACAGTGGCACAAACGAGAAGATGACCGTCGCTCAGTATCTTGAGAAAGTCAGCAAAGGCCTCAAGGCTACTGCCCTCAAGCGCGTCAACCTCAACGCCGACTAATCGAGAGCCCACTCAACGTAATCCGTTAAGAGTCAATACTCTCACTCTATAACAGAGAGCGTCCCTAACCGCAGGGGCGCTCTTTTACTGTTCCAGAAAAGCATTAAACCTAATAACCAATAGGCGTGAAACAACTACTTTTTTTAAGTAAGTTTTGAAATTTGGAAAAAAAATTCATAAATTTGCAAAAAGTAGTATCTATAATGCTGAAGTTTATTGAATTCTATAACAATCAAATATAATAATTATGAAGAAATTATTACTATTAACATTAGCCCTTGCGGCGATTAGTGCGCAGGCGCTCACGTTCACATCGGGTAAGTACTCCTACTCGACCGACAATATGCCTTCGGGCACAGTGGCGTGCATGGGAGTTGCCAGTGGACAAACCACCTCGGCAAGCATCCTTATCCCCGGCACCGTTCAATACAATGGTGTGGGCTATCGTGTGAAAACTATTGCAAATGGTGCATTCACAAATAACGCCACAGCCACTATCCTGAAGGTGGCGTGGGGCGTGGAGACCATTGGCCAGAATGCCTTTTATGGCTCTAAGTTGAAGTATGTCTATCTGCCAAGCTCCATCTCATCAATTGGAGATAAATCATTCTATTGCAGCGACCTGGTGAGGTTCTGCATTGCCACCAACAAGAAGATGCCCACGGTGACCGGAGCTCCGTTTATGACATCACATCTCCCTGAGATAGTGCGCAATCCGGTTCTCCATTCAAGTTATCAATCATCGTACGAGGATACATGGAAAGCATTCTCAAGCAACGGTTCAATAACCGAGAATGGCCGCTATGCCTTTGACTTTGAGAACGACAGCCAGTATTATGTCATCACAAGCTCAGTTGAAGATACCGGCACAAAATTTGCCATGCTTGTGGGGGCTCATAACCAAAAGACCAGTATCGACCTGAAAAACTCTATGGCCAACAGCACCAACAGCGAATATGGCGGCAACAGCAACTTCTCGTGCTACTTGAAGGGTATCGCTGATTATGCTTTCAAGGATAACAGCACAATCACCAGCGTGGGCAGTATGTACGACCAAACTCCATATCTTGAGATTATAGGTTCTTACAGCTTTCATAACTGCACATCGCTGAAGACATTATGGACCTGCGCAAAACTGATTCTTAGCGGTGCTTTCAAGGATTGCAGCGCACTCGATGAGGTACATTTAGTGAATCATAGCGGTGCAGACTATACAGTTTCTGAAATTAGCACACGAGCATTCTGGGGATGTGCAATCACTGAGCTTTATATACCAACAAATTTGACCTATCTTGGCAACGGCGCATTCGGCAATTGCAAGAATCTCACGACTATTACAAAAAGTCCGCTGAACACCAACTATGATATATATAATGACTGTCTGTATGACACCCGCAATGGTTATCTCATGATTGCCCCAGCCGCGAGTAGCCACGCATCAATGAGCTGGCGAAGCTATACCAAAGGCATTGCCGATTATGCCTTTAGCTACAATGCCAACATCACAACACTGGAGATCCCTCACGGTATAACTTACATTGGAGCCTATGCTTTTGCTGACATGGAAAAATGCAACAAAATCAAGATCCCAAGTTCGGTGACTGATTTCAGCCAATCAGCTTTCAGGAATATGCGAAACCTGAAGTACCTTTATTTCAATATAGATACCATTCCTGAAATCCTGAATGGAACCACAACTGCCGTAGGATTAGACCTTCCGTACCCTACGTTTGAGTACATAAACAGTGATGCCAAGCTATATGTTCCCCGCGGCTGTCGCAACAACTTTGTCGCCAATGACATGTGGAACAGTTCCTTCGCCTCGATAGTTGATGGTGGCCCCTACGACCTATATTTAAACGGGCTTTACTACACCGTGACGAGCACAGAGCCATATACCGACACCAATGTCCAGTCGGAACCTGCAAAAGGTCAAGCCAAGCTTGTGTATCCCCTCACCTCTTCTTACGACCAAACAGAAATGGTTGTGGCTTATACGGCATATTCCTACAACGGAGATACCTACATCATCACCAGCATCGACCGCCATGCCTTTGACGGCAACGTGACATTACAGAAGATTAGAGGCGGCAACGGTGTCAAGACTATTCCTATTCAGGCATTCAAAGATTGCAGCAATCTCACCACGTGCGAGTTGCCACACGTGGAGACCATTGGCGAGCAAGCGTTCTATAACTTGAGCAACCTCAAGAGCTTCACTTGGGGCGACTGCCTCAAGACCATTGGCGACAACGCATTCTCCGGAACAGGACTCAACACCGAAGTTGTGCTACCCGCAACGGTGCAGAGCATAGGATATCGCTCTTTCTACAACTGTGCGAGCCTGCCCGGGCTATTCATCAGCAACCCAACCGGCGGTTCAGTCGCTTGGCAGTTCTATGGTAACAATGCCAGCGGCTTCAAGTGCTATGTGCCACTCACAGCCTTCTACCGCCAGAGCAACTTCGCCACCTGGACCAGCAACGGCGTTACTGCCGACACACAGATGCACCCCTACATCAAGCCCGTGACCGAGTGGAGCCTCATCTCATGCCACAAGCCATTGACCCTGCCCGGCAGTGCCGAGTTCTATATCGCCGATGGTTATAACACCAGCAAGCAGATGATTACCACCGTGCGCGTCACCGGCAAGATTGCTGCCCTCAATGGCATGCTCGTCAAGGCCCAGTCAGGCACCGTGTATCGTTTCACCACAGCCACCAACGGCAGTAATCCAAGCATTAATTTGCTCAAGGGCGCCGACCAGCAAAACGTCAGAGTGGAAACCACTACCGGCGATGCGTCGAACTACAACTTCAACACGACTACCAACGTGTTTGACCTCATCGCCAGCTACAAGTACTACCAGCCCGGTCAAGCCTGGTTGGAAGTGCCAGAAGCCAACAATGCCTCAACCATCCAGATTGACCAGCTCTATCAAGGCGAGGAACTCAAGCGTGGCGATGTCAACGGCGATGGCAAAGTGAATGTGAGCGATGTCACTACACTCATCAACATGATTCTCGGTACTGCCACTATCAACAAGGAGAGGGCCGACATCAACGGCGACGGCAAGGTGAACGTGAGCGATGTTACCGCCCTCATCAACATCATCATGAACAATTAGTGAACATGTAACACTACCATAGCGCGAGCGGTTCGCCACTACGGTGAACCGCTCTCTTTTTCATTATCATCTGACACATGCTTGTCATCATGTCTATTCGCGCCCTATTGGTAATTTTTGCCCTAAAAATGTCTTAAAACATTCTTTGGCAGAATTATTTTTTATAATTTTGCACAACTACATACATTTACAATTCATTAATAATTCTATTAAACCAAGAAGAAATGAAAAAATTCTTTCAATTTGCTTTCGTGGCTGTAGCAGCCCTGAGCATTGCAGCGTGTGGTAACAAGAGTGACAACAAGGCCGAAGGTTCTGCCTCAACATCGGCCGAGCAGAGCGCATCGGTAGCGACCGATGCTGCTGCAACTGTTGCTGAGAACGAGTTCTTCAAGATTGGCAACATTCCCGCCGGCTGGGAAAATGGTGGCGTTGACTCAGAAAAGACTATCGCCATTAATCTCAAACCCGGCACCGACCTGGGCGAATTTGAAAGTGTGACAGCCACTATGTTCACCGACTTCCAGGACCCCCAGCAGTATGTCGACGAGATTGTCAAGAACAATGGCGCTTCGGTTCAGGCAGCCGAGGATGTGACATTTGGCGGACAGACCTACAAGCAGGTGAAATGGTTGGAGAGTGCTGACTATGGCACCTCACTCGTGGGCAAGACTCCCAAAGGCGTGATCGAGATCATCCTCTCCAAGAAACTCACGCTCGACAATCCCGATGTGAAGGCTATTCTTGAGAGCGTTAGCTTCAAAGAATAAGAATTAACCCTCATGGGGTTTTATGCCGTTGTCTGATGAATCATTCGAGATCATCATTCGGCATCGACCAAACAAAAAAAGCGTGGGTCGCGTACTGCGGCTCACGCTTTTCGTTATCTCTTTGATATTTATTCGGTGGGTGGCACCACTGCCGACTCCACATCAATCACTTTGGGCGATTTTTTGGCTGCATTGGCAACGGCGGCCATACTGGCTGCCATCTTCTCCGCCCTGCGGTCGGCCAGATACTCGAGCAGCGTGGTGAACGAGAACAATATCATCGACAAGCCTGTGATGAGCACCACCATCGTGGCGTGCTCAGGCGCACGGAAGGCAACGAGGATGAGCAAGCCACCTATCATCATGAGCACCGGGAAAATGTAATACCACATCTCCACCCTGGCGCGCTTCGACATCATGATCATATACACCGTGTGAAACACGCCCAGCGCAATAATCAGCAGACCGAAGATGATTCCCAAAGTTTTCAAAAACATCTCGTTTTTCAGCATCAGCACGATGCCAAAGCACAAACCGCCGGCTGCCGGAACAATGCCTATGTTGCGCACCGTGTCGTTCTCTTCGCTGCGTTTTGTCAGCACCATGCCCATATACACCAGCGACGGGATGATAATGCACACGCCAAGCAACACGACAATCACCTTCATGACATTTACATTGCCATGGAAAAACACCAGGCACAGGCCTGCCACCAGCACTGCTACATTCACAATCAGCACAAGCTTCGATTTCTTCTCAGGATTATTCTTGTTCTCCATCTTCGATTGGTTTTTATTGTTCATTTGCCGAAATTACTGATTATTTATGAAAAACCACTACTTTTTCGCCGTTTTTTTGTAGTTTTGTAAAAAATTTCTTCCTATGAAAAAATTATTGGCTATCATAAACCCCAAGTCGGGCACCGACAACAAGGCCGGGGTACCCGAACTCATTGATAAAATCATCGACAAGACCCGTTTTCACATCGATTTGCGCTGGGTCGAGAAATTTGGCGACGCCAAGCGATTTGGCCAGGAGGCCGTTGAGAAAGGTTACGACGGTGCCATCGCCATTGGCGGTGACGGAACCGTCAACGGTGTGGCAACAGCCCTCATCAATTCGCCCGTGGCCATGGCCGTGGTACCCTGCGGTTCGGGCAACGGACTGGCACGCCACTTGAACCTGCCGCTCAAGATCAGCAAAGCGATTGAACTCATCAACAAAGACCGCGTCAAGGAGTTTGACTACGGCACGCTCAATGGTATGCCATTCGTGTGCACCTGTGGCTGCGGCTTCGATGCACAGGTGGCCTACAAATTCGCCTGCGCCGGCAAGCGCGGCTTTTTCACCTATGTCAAGGAGGCGCTCTCGCAGTACATCAGCTACGGCGGCGATAACATTGAACTCGACCTCGACGGCAAGATTGTCAAGGAGAAAGCCTTTGTCGTGGCATGCTGCAACGCTGCCCAGTATGGCAACAACTCCTTCATCGCTCCCCATGCCGGCATGCAGGACGGCATGCTCGACATCACCGTCATCTCCCCCTTCCGCTTCTATTCGGTCCCCGTCATGGGCCTGCGCCTGTTTATGGGCAACATCGACAAGAACCACCATGTGCGCATCTACCGTGCCAAGCACATCAAGATACACCGCGAGACTGCCGGACCCATGCACATCGATGGCGATCCCATCAACATGCCAAACGACCTCGACATTCGCTGTCACAAGGGAGGCATTCGCATCTTTGTGGGCGAGAAAGGCGAAAACAACCGCCCATAACACCCGCAACAAGCCCTTTTCGACTTATCATTTCCACTTTTTTAGCCACATTCAATATAAAATGTGGCTTTTTTCTTGCTTTTTATAAGATTTTGCAGTAAATTCGTAGGTTAATAATAACTATAATAATACTAGCATAACCTAACTCTTATTCATTATCTACAATGAGTTATCTGAAATTCGATAAAAATCTGATGATTAATCTGGAGCAGTCACTTCCCAAGGAAATGCTTCGCACCAATCAGTCAGGTGCCTACAACTGTACCACCATCGTTGGCTGCAACACGCGCAAGCAACACGGTCTGCTCGTCATCCCCATCCCTGAACTCGATGACAATAGCCATGTGCTGCTCTCAACACTCGACGAAACCGTCATCCAGCACGATGCCCCCTTCAACCTGGGCATCCACAAGTATCAGGGCAATGTATTCAGCCCCAACGGGCACAAGTACATACGCGAGTACGACTGTGAGCGCCTCCCAACCCACACCTTCCGCGTGGGTGGCGTCATCCTCAAGCGGCAGAAGATTTTCATCACCAACGAGAACCGCATCCTCATCAGCTACACCCTGGTCGATGCACACTCCAAGACTACACTCCAGTTCCGACCGTTCCTCGCCTTCCGCAACGCCAACGACCTGTGCGTGGAGAACAATGTGGCAAGTCGTGACTACCACGAGGTGAAAAACGGCATCGCCACTTGCATGTACGACGGTTACCCCACCCTCTACATGCAAATGAGCAAGAAACCCACCTTTGTCTTCGACCCGCACTGGTACAAGGGCATCGAGTACATCAAGGATCAGGAGCGTGGTATCCCCTACACCGAGGACCTCTATGTGCCTGGCTACTTTGAGGTCGACATCAAGAAGGGCGAGACCATCATCTTCTCGGCGGGCATCAGCGAAGTCGACACCACCAAGCTGGCCGAAATGCACGAGGAGGAAATCAAGCTGCGCACCCCGCGCACCAGTTTCTACAACTGCCTCAAGAACAGTGCTAAGCAATTCTATATCACCAATGCCGACGGACACTACATCCTGGCCGGTTATCCTTGGTTCAAGATTCGCGCCCGCGACGAGTTCATGGCACTGCCAGGATGCACCCTGTCGAACCATCACAGGCCCGACTTCGAGCGCATCATGGACACCGCTGCACAGGCCTTTGATGTGTGGATGGAATCGGGCAAGCTCGACAAGCACCTCAAGGGGCTTGACCTGCCCGATGTGCCGTTGTGGGCCATCTGGGCCATTCAACGCTACTCCAAGGATACCAGCAACGACAATGCCCGTGAACGCTATGGCAAACTCATGCGCAACCTGCTCAACTTCATCATCGACGGTCGCCACCCCAACCTCAAAGTGGAGAGCAACGGACTGGTGAGCACCGATGGCACCAAAAAGCCCATGTCGTGGATGAACTCCACGCACCCCGACGGGTCGCCCATGATTCCTCGCACCGGCTTCCTTGTCGAATTCAACGCTTTGTGGTACAATGCACTCAAGTTCCTTGCCGAACTCTATGAGAACGACAAGAAAGCCGCTAAAGATGTGGCACAGTGGAACAAGATTGCCGAGAAAGCCGAAGTTGCTTTCATCGAAACCTTCCTGAGCGACTACGGATATCTCTACGACTATGTCAACGGCACATATACCGACCTCAGCGTCAGGCCCAACATGGTCATTGCCGCAGGCATGGACTACTCGCCTCTCGACCGCCGTCAGCGCAAGCGCGTGCTCGATGTGGTTACCCGTGAACTGCTCACACCCAAAGGACTGCGCACACTCAGTCCCAAGAGCTGGGGCTACAAGCCTTGGTACCTTGGAAACCCCGACGAACGCCAGCAGGCCTACTACAACGGCTCGGCTCGCCCATGGCTCATGGGATTCTACTGCCATGCCTATTTCAAGGTGTTCGGCATCGGTGGTCTCTCATTTGTCGAGCGCATGATGATTGGATTCGAGGACGAGATGACACAAGGCGGCATCGGCACCCTCTCAGAGCTCTACGACGGCAACCCGCCATTCATTGGCCGTGGTGCCGTGAGTTTCGCTGCCAATGTGGGCGGCATCTTGCGAGTGCTGCGCCTGCTCAAGAACCTTGACGCTTAACTTAACTGAAACCTTTTAATAGTCAACTATATACTCTTAGATATGAAAGCATTAATGTTTGGATGGGAGTTTCCTCCTCACATTCTTGGCGGACTCGGAACGGCGAGTTACGGTCTCACAAAGGGAATGGCCCAGAATGGTGACATGGACATCACCTTTGTCATTCCTAAGCCCTGGGGCGACGAACCCAAGGACTTCGCTAAAATCATTGGCGCCAACTGCACACCTGTGGCTTGGCGCGATGTCAACTGGGACTATGTCGAAAGCCGCATCGGCAATGTGATGAATCCGCAGACCTACTACGACCTGCGCGACCACATCTACAGCGACTTCAACTACATGCACACCAACGACCTGGGATGCATCGAGTTCTCTGGACGATACCCCGAAAACCTCCTCGAGGAAATCAACAACTACTCCATCGTGGCAGGCGTCATCGCACGCACCGTGAACTGCGACATCATTCACTCGCATGACTGGCTCACCTACCCTGCTGGCATCCACGCCAAGCAGGTCACCGGCAAGCCGCTCGTCATTCATGTGCATGCCACCGACTTCGACCGCAGCCGAGGCAATGTCAACCCCACCGTGTTCAACATCGAGCGCGATGGCATGATGCATGCCGACCACATCATCACCGTGAGCAACCTCACGCGGCAAACGGTTATCGACAAGTATGGCATCCCTGCCTACAAGGTCACAACCGTGCACAATGCAGTGGAACCACTCAACGACGAGTTGCTCAACCTGCAGGCACCTCCCGGCAAGAAGAGCAAGGTGGTCACCTTCCTGGGACGCATCACCATGCAAAAGGGGCCCGAGTACTTCGTCGAGGCTGCCGCGCAAGTGCTCAGCAAGGTGCATAATGTGCAGTTTGTCATGGCTGGTAGCGGCGACATGATGGAGAAGATGATTCGCCTCGTGGCACGCCGTGGCATCAGCGACCGCTTCCATTTCACTGGCTTCCTTAAGGGCAAGCAGGTCTACGAGATGCTCAAGGCAAGCGATGTCTACATCATGCCCTCGGTGAGCGAGCCTTTCGGCATTTCACCGCTCGAAGCCATGCAGATGGGCGTGCCTTCAATCATCTCCAAGCAGTCGGGCTGCGCCGAGATTCTCGAGAATGTCATCAAGGTCGATTACTGGGACACCAACGCCATCGCCGACGCCATCTACTCAATCATCAAGTATCCTGCCATGTTCAAGCAACTGCAGGAGCAGGGACTCGAAGAGGTCAACCAGATTGTGTGGAAGAAAGCCGGCGCCAAGGTCATTGACATCTATCACAGTCTCATCGGTTAAATAGCACTACACTTTTTTATCAGAATAATAACTCACTAAAGATATACGACAATGAAAGCCATTTGTTTCTATTTTCAAATACACCAGCCGTTCCGCCTCAAGAACTACCGATTCTTCGACATTGGTAACGACCACTACTACTACGATGACTTTGCCAATGACGAAATCATCACCCGCATAGCACAGCGCTCCTATCTGCCCGCCAACGAGATGTTGCTCGACATGATCAAGCAGTATGGCAACAAGTTCAAGGTAGCCTTCTCAATCAGCGGCACGGCGCTTGAGCAGCTCGAGATCTATGTGCCCGAGTTCATCGACTCCATGAAGGAACTGGCCGAGACCGGCTGTGTCGAGTTCCTCAGCGAAACCTATGCGCACTCACTCGCCTCGCTCGAAGACCCCGAGGAGTTCATCATGCAGGTCAAGGAACACGACAAGAAGATTTATCAGCTCTTTGGCCAGCACCCCAAGGTGTTCCGCAACACCGAGCTCATCTATAGCGACGACATTTCGGCACTCGTTGCATCCATGGGATTCAAGGGAGCCATCACCGATGGCGCCAAGCACATCCTGGGCTGGAAGTCGCCTAACTACATCTATGCCTCGGCACTTGCGCCCAAACTCAAGCTCATGCTCAAGAACTCCAAGTTGAGCGACGACATCAGCTTCCGCTTCAGCAACCATGAGTGGGAATCCTATCCACTCACCGCTGACAAGTACATCGACTGGATTGCTCAGCTCCCCGATGATGAGCAAATCATCAACCTCTTCATGAACTACGAGACCTTTGGTGAACTCCAGCCGCGCGAGAGTGGCATTTTCGACTTCATGAAGGCGCTCCCGCGATTCGCTGCCAAGAAGGGCATCGAGTTCTGGACACCCAGCGAAGTGCTCGCCAAGCTAAAACCCGTGAGCCAGCTTGCTGTGCCATTCCCCATATCGTGGGCCGACGAGGCACGCGACACCAGCGCTTGGCTCGGCAACACGCTCCAGACCGAGGCAGTCAAGAAACTCTACTCCATTGCCGAACGCGTGCACCTCTGCCAGGACCGCCGCATCAAGCAAGACTGGTACTACCTCCAGGCGAGCGACCACTTCTTCTACATGAGCACCAAGCACAGCAGCGACGGCTCAGTGCACTCGCACTACAGTCCCTACGAGTCGCCCTACGCAGCCTTCACCAACTATATGAATGTGCTCAGCGACTTCATGACCCGTGTGCGTGAACAGTTCCCCGAGAACATCGAGAACGAGGAACTCAACTCCCTCCTGCTCACCATTCGCAACCAAGAGAACGAAATCGAGCAGCTCAACCGCGAGGTAGAGATGATGCGTCGCAACATCGTCAAGGACACCACCGGCGACTTCCCCGTCAACCCCGACGACGAAAAGCCCGCTGAGGTCCCTGCTCCCAAAAAGGCTCCCGCCAAGAAACCAGCCACCAAAAAGGCTCCTGACAAGAAACCAGCCACCAAGAAACCTGTAGCAAAGAAAGCAGAGCCAAAGAAACAGGCGGCAAAGGCCTCTGAGAAACCCGCTGCTAAAAAGGCCGCTGCTAAAAAGGCCGCTCCCAAGAAAAAAGCCTAGAACCGACTTTTACCCAATTCGGTCATTCGCATCGAGGGGGTTAACCAATAACTGATTTTTTATCTCAAAACCAATCAGGGCTGGCATCACCGCCAGCCCTGATTGTTATTATTTGATTGAAGTATCTAGAACAGCTAGAACATCTAGAGTGTCTAGAAAATCTAGAACCTTCAACTGAAAATTGACAACTGAAAACTGACAACTAAAAACTGATAACTCTATAACCAGTTTATTTCTCCAGATAAGGTTTGATGCGATTCAGAGCCTCGACCAAGCGAGCACGCTGACAGGCCATATTCACACGCAGGAAACCCTCGCCAGCCTTGCCATAAATACTGCCAGAATTGAGCAGCACCTTGCCCTTCTCCTCAAGCTCTTTCACCAGCTCATCCGAAGTCTTGCCCAGACTACGACAATCGATCCATGCCAGATAAGTTCCCTCCAGTTTGGTCACGCCCAAATGCGGCAGATTCTTCTCGAAGAACTCCTTCAGCACCTGATAGTTGTCATACACATAGTCCAGCATCTGCACCAACCAGTCTTCGCTCTCATTGAAAGCAGCAATTGTGGCATCCACGCCAAAGGGATTCACCTCATGCACCTCGCAACAGGCAAGATGTTCGGCAATGCGCTCACGCCACTCGCTGTTCACCGTCACAATGTTTGCCATGTGCAAGCCAGCGATGTTAAATGCCTTACTGGCCGAACAGCAAGTCACCGTATGCTTCGCAACCTCAGGGTTCAACGAGGCAATGGGAGTATAGCGATACTCGCCATAGGTGAATTCGCAATGAATTTCATCGGCCACAATCGCCAATCCATGCTTCAGGCAGATAGCCACAACACGCTCCAATTCCTCGCGGCTCCACACGCGGCAGGCAGGATTGTGAGGATTGCATATGAGCATTGCCTTCACACTCGGGTCACTTGCCTTGCGCTCCAGATCATCAAAGTCAATGCGGTAGGTATTATTCTCATAGACCAGGTTATTCTCCACGAGTTGGCATCCAGCATTTTTTACATTAGTAAAGAAGCAGTTATACACCGGTGGCTGGATAATCACGCCGTCGCCAGGCTGTGTCAACGCCTTCAGCACCATGGTCACGGCAGGAACCACACCCGTGGTGTAGAGTATGTCGGCAGGCGTGAAATTCCAGTTGTGACGGCGGGCAAACCAGTCGACTACCGAATCGTAGTAGCATGGCGGAACCGCCACATAGCCGAATATGCCATGCTCAGCTCTTCGCAAAACGGCGTCTTTGATGGGTTGCGACACTTCAAAGTCCATATCGGCCACCCACAAGGGCAATATACTCTCGTCTTTCAGCGTGTCCCACTTCACACAATGGCTGTGAAGGCGCTCGGTGGGCTTGTCAAAATCATATCTCATGGATTTATATCTGTTTATAAAGGATTTGCACCCTTTGGTTTGTTCTGTTTTATAGATGAATTAGACTACTCAGTATTAGTTAATGCAAAATTACGAGTTATTCTCAAAACATAACGCAATTTCAGGCATGATTTTCAGCTGTGACCGCTCTTTTTCTTGACAAATGAGTCCAATTCCCCCACTTCAGGCGCATCAAGAAGATAATGCCTCTGAATATCAGCTCGATGCACATGGCAATCCACACACCCTTCAGTCCCATGGTGGGAGCAAGCAGTGCAGCAAGGATCAAGCGCACGCCCCACATGCTCAAGAAGGTCATGCCACAAGGCTTCAGGGTGTCGCCAGCACCCACAAACACGCCATAGCACACGATTGAGGCAGCAAACAGCGGCTCGGCCCACGCCTCGATGCGCAGCACATCGGTTCCAAGGGCAACTATCTCACGCACAGGTGACATGATGCTCATCATCACCGGCGCCGCCACATACATCAGTACGCCCATCACGCCCATCACCACCATGCCCAAAACCACCGTGATGTGAGCAAAACCATAGGTCAAGTCCCTTCGTTTGGCACCGATGCTCTGCCCCACCAGCGTGGTGGCAGCATCCGAGATGCCGAAACCGGGCATATAACACAGGCTCTCGGCAGTCACAGCAAACGAGTTAGCAGCCAGCGCTATGCTGCCCAACGGAGCCACAATCACGATAATGGCCACCTGGGCGCTGCACATGAGCAGATGCTCCAGCCCCATGGGCGCTCCAATGTGGAATGCGCGCTTCACGCAAGCCAATGTGGGCTTGAAACTGCCGCGCTCCTGACGCAGACGCAACAGTGGCGAACGAGCCACGGCATAATGCATCATCAGCACACAACCTACCAATTCGGCAAGCACCGTGCCCGTCGCAGCGCCAGTCACGCCCAATCCAGCACCAGGCATCGTGAATGACATGCCTAGCATCTCTACCTCGCGCGTGGGGAATATCAAGAAGAAGTTGAAGACCACATCGAGCACGCACATCAGCACATTAATCATGCTCGGGATGCGCATATTGCCACTGCTCCTGAGCATGCCGCTTGCCAAGAAATCGTACTGCAACAACGGCAAAGCCAGGCTGAATATCAGGAAGTAGCGCGATGCATCGGCCGTGATTGCCGCACTGCCTCCCAGCCACACGGGCAGATAAGGGCTGATGATCGCGCCAATCAAAGCCAGCACCACACCGAAGCATAACCCTACCGTGAGCGACTGGCGAAACACATTGCGAGCATCGGCATCGCGCTTTGCACCAATGTGGTGCGCCACCTGCACCGTGAAGCCTGTAGATACGGCACCACAAAGGCCGCCCACCAGCCACAACGACGACGACACTAAGCCTACCGATGCCGACTGATGAGCACCTAATTTACCCACCATCGAAGCATCGATATATTGCATTACAATCGACGACAGCTGCGCCAGTATCGATGGCACACTCAACAGCGCCACCAGCATCAGCCGGTCGCGCAATGTCATTCGCTCGCCATTGCGAATCATCAGCATCAATCTATCGCTTCTTGAATTCGTCATCGTTCAATTTCACGCTTTCAACCTACAAAATTCGCTAAAATTCTCCACTTATCCAAATCCACCCGATTTAGCAACGCAGCACAACCAGCTGCGACAAGGTATAAGAAGCCACACATTTTATCCTAAGAAATGAGCAATAGCCACACATTATTATATATACATATAAAAACAAAAGAGTCTCGAAACTCGAGACTCTTTCGTTTAGTATTACCTTACTATCTATTATTTGCGAACGATAGTCACGGCGCGGCTCAGAGAAGCGCACTTGGGACCATAGTCAACCAAGTTGGCGTTGTCGATAGTAGTTTCGAGACGGTTCTCTGCGATACCCTTGCCAACGAGAGCTTTCTTCACGCCAGCAACACGATCCTTACGCAGACGCACGTTGATTTGATCGTTACCAGTGTAGTTGTCAGCCCAACCAGTCAGCTTGTAGTTGCTGTTTTCGTTAGCCATAACTTCAGCAACAGCGTTAACAACGTCGTTCTGAACACCTACGATCTTAGACACATTGATAGGATAGTAAATAGTTGCGAGAGGAGCGTTAACCTCGTGGGGTTTCGGGCACTCACGCTTCAGGCAGTCGTCAAGCTGTTTCTGCAGCGAAGCAATCTTGGCGTTAGCGCCTTCGAGCTTGTTGCGGAGGTCGTTGATGAGAGCAGTGTTGTCAACAACGGGAGGACAAACGGGAACAACGGGAGCATTCCATTCAGTCTTACCGAACTTGTAACCAAGACCGAGGAGCACGCTAGGATACTCAATCCAAGTCTTGCGGCCAGCGCCATCAACATGATCCTGAACCATGTCGAAGCGGAGGTCGAGGAGCAGGTCAAGGTGTTTGCTAAGAGCGAAGCTGTTGAGCAAACCAGCCTGAACGGCGAGGTTACGATCGTGAGCACGCGAGCCATCTTTGTTTTCCTTGCCACCAGCATACTTGAAATCACCATCACCATAGTTCTCGCGATAAACGTTCCAGCTAACTGCAGCACCAGCATAAAGCGTAGCGTTGTAGAAGCGGCCGGGACGATAACCGCAGATCCAGTTGGTCAGGTTGAACAGAACGTCGCCGGTTACACCGAAGCGATTGAACTTCTGGCCATGGAGACCTCTTTCGGCGTCATCCTTCATGATTTCAGTATCCCATCCACGATAACCAATAGCGCTCTTGGTATCAGTAGCACCGATCATCTGATCGAAGTGACCGCCAATGCGGAAACCCAGCAGCGGGCTGAACCACTTACCAATGAACAGGTCAGCCTTAGGAGCAAGACGCTTGCCAAACTTCACGTTAGCATCCTTGTAAGACATCATCACGCCAACACCACCTTCACCCTGAATGAACCAGTTGTCCTTCATGTTGTTGAAGATGTAGCCTTGAGCGGGATCTTCCACATAAGTAACTTCCTGAGCGTTAACTGCAGGAGCTACTAACATTGCACATGCAAATGCAAATAATGTAATCTTTTTCATAGACTTACGTTTTTTTGTTAGTATTATAAAACATTAAATAAAATCGTAATAACACAAAATACGGTGCAAATATAAGTCTTTTTTTTTAATCTTTAGCACTTTTCCCTAAAAAAAGTGCATTTTTCCGCGTTTTTTTTAAGATTTGACCCATTTTTCTATCTCTGAGGCAATGTTTTCGGGTGTAAATCCGAATTTTTCATCCAAAATGCCATAGGGAGCCGAAGCACCAAAATGGTCCAAACCATACACCTTGCCATTTGGTATCAGGCGCATCAGAGTCGAGGGCAACCCAGCTGTCAAACCAAATGCTTTCAAATTGGAAGGAATCACCTGGTCGCGATAGGCTTTATCCTGATTCATGAACACACCAATCGATGGAGCCGACACAATTTGCGATTTCACGCCGCGTTCCTTGAGCAGTGCGGCAGCAGCCAGCAGTGTGCCCACCTCCGAGCCATTACCCACTAGAACCACATCGGGAGCGTCATCTTTATAAATAATGTAAGCTCCCTTCTCGGCCTGCAGTGCTTCGTTGAATCGGGCAGCATAGCCCTCGCCATTCATGGCAGGCAGGTCGTTCACATTCTGGCGCGACAGGATCAGGGCTGTGGGAGTGTGAATGTTCTCCATGGCCATCTTCCAAGCCACCGTGGTCTCGGCACTGTCGGCAGGACGCAGCACCAGCATGCTGTTGCGGCCGCTATGGTTCTTGAGTTCTTCCATCAGGCGTATCTGAGCTTCTTGCTCCACAGGTTCGTGAGTGGGGCCGTCCTCTCCTACCCTGAATGCATCGTGGGTCCAAATGTATTTCACCGGCAATTCCATCAATGCAGCGATGCGTGCAGCAGGTTTCATGTAGTCGCTAAACACGAAGAAGGTACCACAAGCGCCAATCACGCCGCCATGCAGTGCAATGCCGTTGATGATGGCAGCCATAGCCAACTCCGAAACGCCCGCATGCAGGAACGCACCACTGAAGTCGCCCCGCTTGAATGCTGTGGTCTGCTTCAAGAAACCGTCGGTTTTGTCGCTGTTGGCAAGGTCGGCACTCGACACAATCATGTTGCCCACCTTCTTAGCGAGCTCACCAAGCACATCGGCCGACGAGGCACGCGTAGCAATATTCGGTTTGTGAGCAATAGCAGCATAATCGATTGCTGGAAGTTCGCCCTTGATATAACGATCGAGTTCTTGTGCTTTCTCGGGATTTTCCTTGCGCCACTTTGCAATCTTAGCCTTGCGCTGATCGGCTGCATAACGCATGGCAGCTTTGTAGTCGCGAGCCAGTTGCGACACCTCGGGGAACACAGCCCACGGATTCTCAACATTGCCACCCAGGTTCTCGATGGTCTTGGCATAGTCGGCGCCCGACTTGCTCAACGGATTGCCGTGCGTGCTGCACTGGCCTTCGAAGTTAGCGCCGTCGGCCGTCACGCAGCCATAGCCCATGATGGTGTTGCCAATGATGATGGTGGGGCGTTCTTTCTCGGCCTTGGCCTCGGTGAGCGCCTTGTCGATGGCATCAGGATCGTTGCCGTCAATCTCAATCACATTCCAGTTCCATGCACGATATTTCATCGCTGTGTCCTCGTTGCTCACGGCATCGCAATTGGTCGAGAGCTGAACACTGTTGCTGTCATAGAACATAATCAAATTATGCAGCCCTAGGCAACCGGCTATGCGGGCAGCCTCTTGCGAGATTCCTTCCTGCACGCCGCCGTCGCTGATAAAGGCATAGGTCTTGTGGGCAAACAGTTCGCCAAAACGAGCAGCAATAAAGCGCTCGGCAATGGCGCAACCCACTGCCATCACATGGCCTTGACCCAGCGGGCCCGAGGTGTTCTCCACGCCATGAGCCACATCGAGTTCGGGGTGACCAGGTGTCACGCTGCCCCATGAACGGAACTGTTGAATCTCGCTGGCCGAGTAGCGCCCGGTCAGGTACAGTATCGAGTAGAGCATGGGCGACATGTGGCCCGGATCCAGAAAAAACCGGTCGCGAACAAACCAGCTGGGATTGTCAGGGTCTTGCAAAAGATGCTTAAAATAGAGCACCGACACAAAGTCGGCACCGCCCATAGCACCACCGGGGTGCCCCGATTTTGCTTTCTCAACCATTGTTGCCGCCAGTATGCGCACATTGTCGGCTGTTCGTTTCATCAATGCTTTGTCTGTCATAATCTGTTTATTTCAAGGTTTATATTGATTGGTTTTGTAGTATTTCACATCTCTGATATGGCACTTGGGCAACCCATATCGCCATAGCCCTACATTTTCTTTACGAAATTACTGCTTTTTTCGCAACCCTGCAACTTTTCGGCCCCATTTTTCCATTTTTATGCCATAAAAAAGGCGGTTACCAACATATTCATGACAACCGCCCTGTTTCTTTAGGTCTGATTAGAGGTTATTCGGCCTCTGCTTTCACCTTCTTCGACAAGCGGCTACCCACCAGTGCATAGAACAAGATGTAAGCTGCGCAGAAGATTACCACCACATAGCTAATCATATAGGAGTTAAACATATCAGCAACAAGACCTTGGAAGGGAACCAAGATACCACCACCGAACACCATGGTCATGAACAGACCTGATGCCAGGCTCGTGTACTTGCCAAGACCCTCGACCGACATGTTGAAGATACCACCCCACATCACCGAAGTGAAGAGACCCACCAAAACGATGAAGATAATGCCTACAGGGGTTTCGCCCCAAACAACCGACATTGTTTTCCAATCAATACCTGGCATATTGAAGGTGAGATCTTTAGGAAGCAAGATGCCCAATAGCACAAAGATGATGGCCATTGTTGCGCAGAAAGTCACCTGCTTGCGGCTGCTCACCTTGGCGCCAATCACACCACCGAGCAGTCGGCCAATGAGCATTAGGAACCAATAGATGGCCACAATTCCACCTGCGATGGTCGCATTCATCATAACACCAGGCTCTTCAGCCCTTACCTTCTCGGGGGTGAGTTCCCCTTTTTTAATTTTCTCGGCGGTAGATGCGATATCTTCCTCAAGGTCAACGATTGCCAGCGAGTCGGTACGGCTCAGGTTAGGAGTTCCTTTCTTTGACATGATTTTGTTGAAGCTGGGTGAAAGTTTATGAAAAGCGAGAGCAGCCTCGACAGCATCCTTCTCCTTAAATTCGTTGAGCACAGCCTCTTTCTTGGCAATCATCTCCTCGGTATCGGCAGTGAGATACTGCATAGCATAGGTTGGAGGCCCCACTTCAAGGCCCAGATACAAGAAAATGGCAATAATACCCAGTGTGAAGTGCCTATATTTCAAAGCACCGCCAATCTTTGCAGGCTCAGCCTTCTTGGCTTCGTCTTCGTCTTCTTCCTCCATTACAGGCTCTTCAATCTTAGTGAAGAGAAGCACCACAAATGCCACGGCAAATATGATCAGAGCAATCATAAGGGCAGGGGTAGCGTCCTCAATGGCTGCATGAGCTGCATCGGCAATGAGCGAACCCATGATAATGGTCACTGCCACAGCTGCCAGAGAGTTGCACACGCCACCAAACTGCACCAGCTGGTTACCCTTGTTGCCACCACCACCCATGGTGTTGAGCATGGGGTTCACAACGGTGTTGAGCATGCACATGCAGAAACCTGCGATGAATGCACCCAGCAAATACACCCAGAAGCTTTCGATGCCTTCCCAGCCACTCATGTACTGAATGAATACGCCGAGAATACCGATTGCAATGGCGAGCAAAGCCGTCTTCTTGTATCCCAATTTGTGGAGCAACATACCGCTTGGGATACCCATCACCAGATAAGCGATAAAGTTGGCTGCATTACCCAGCTGAGCTGCAAAGCTCGATGCATGGAATTGGTTTTTTACTATCACAGCCATCGGGCTGCAAAGGTTGGTCACAAAGGCAATCATCGCGAACAAGAAGAACATCATGATGATCGCCACCCATTGTTTCATGTAAAGAACAAGTCAATTTTATTTATCAAACTACAAAGATAAGCAATATTTCCCGTAAATGACAAATATCTATCGTCAATTCACTAAAATCAGTATTCGCGAGGACCGAAAATGTCGGTGCCAATGCGCACCATCGTCGAGCCCTCGTCCACTGCCAGTGGCCAGTCGTCGCTCATGCCCATGCTCACCTCGGTGAAGCCATCGCAACCGGCAAGCACACCGCTACGCAGGGTTTCAAAAGTGCTCTTGATGCGCGCAAACTCGCGTCGCACCTGTTCCTGATCGTCGGTGAGAGAGGCCATGCCCATCACACCGCGCAGGCGCACATGTTCAAAGCCCTGCAACTGGCCTGCCGTGGCTGCCTCAAGCAGTTCGTCGACCGTGAAACCGCTCTTGGTTTCTTCCTGTGCCACATGCAGTTGCAGTAGCACATCCACGATGCGGTCGATGCGAGCCGCCTCCTTGTCGACCAGCGCTAACAGCTTCAGCGAATCGATGCTCTGAATCATGCTCACATGAGGCATAATCATGCGCACCTTGTTGGTCTGCAGTTTGCCAATGAAGTGCCACTGCACATCGTCGGGCATTTGCGGAGCCTTTGACACCAATTCCTGGGCACGATTCTCGCCAAAGATGCGCTGGCCAGCCTCGTAGGCTTCCATCAGGCGCTCCACCGGGTGGAACTTCGACACCGCAACAAGTTTCACACCCACAGGCAACTCACTGTGCAGTCGGGTTATATTGTCAGCTATTGGCATCTCATTCCTCCTTCTTGTCAGCAAGTGTCTTGCTCAAATCGGCGGCAAACACATCCATGAGCGGAGTTTCGATCACCGATGCTATTTCGTAGTCAAAGGCCACGCCCTTCATGCTCTCGAGGAATACTTGCAGCACCTCTTCGAGCGTGGAGGCCTGCACCAGCGTGAGCGAGGGAGTCTTTTTCTCGGCAGCTGTCTTCTCGTCGATGGTGATCATGTTGATTTTCACCTTATACCAGCGGTCGCCGCCCTCATGATAGAGCACATCGTCGAATTTAGCCTTTCTCACGGCTGTCACCATAAATTCGCCCGTCACATAGGGCATCATCTCCTCGGTGATGCGTGCTTCGGCCTCGGTGAAGCTCAGCGCGTCCACCAGATAGGTTTCGGGAACAGCCTTCACGGCACCCGTCTCAAGTGTCTTGTCGTACTTGACTTTAGTCTCAAACCATTGTGTCATATTCCTTTGTAGTTTAAATCGTTATAAAATCGTAATTTTGATGCTTATTGGAGCAGGCCGCATCACAGTTGCCACAAGCCATTTGTCAAGCAGCGAGCGCTTAGCCGCAGCCCCCTTCAATTCGCTCTGCAAATGTAGTCATTTTTTCGCATTTGCCAATCACCCCATCCTTTTTTATTCTTCACCCTTGCGCGAATAACTATTCAGGCAATTAATGCTAGGGAGTTAAGGAGTAAGGGAGTGACCGACTGACGCGGGTTCTTTATATTCAGACAATTAATGACTATCAAATTGACAATTATTTCATTGATGACAATTATCGCTACGGAGGACGGGAGTTTAGGAGTGGCCTGCGGTGAGAACCACAAAGTGCTCGCGACAGAATGGGAGCTGAGACTACTGGATGTGGTAGATATTGAGGGGTCGGTGAAAAATTGTTACCTAAAAATTTGCATATTTATAAATGAGAGTGTAATTTTGTCGCATATTTTTTCACAATTATTTTATAATTATACATATTTATTCAAAACAAAACAATGGAAAGCAAAAAATTTTTATTGCAGGAGATCGACATTCCACGCGCATGGTATAATTTAATACCCGACATGCCTGTGAAACCCGCTCCGCTCATCCACCCAGGTACCAAGCAGCCGCTCAAGGCCGAGGACCTCTACCCTATTTTCTCAAAAGCAGCATCAGAACAAGAACTGAACACCACCGACCGGTGGATTGAAATACCCGACGCGGTGCGTGACATGTACCGCATTTGGCGCCCCACACCACTCGTGCGCGCCAAGGGACTCGAGAAAGCCCTCGACACCCCCGCTCACATCTATTTCAAGAACGAGAGCGTGAGCCCTGTGGGCAGCCACAAGTTGAACAGCGCCATTGCTCAGGCCTACTACTGCAAGCAGGAAGGCGTGACCAACATCACCACCGAGACGGGCGCCGGGCAATGGGGTGCAGCCTTGGCACTGGCCGCCAAGCACTTTGGGCTGGAACTGGCCGTGTATATGGTGAAAATCTCGTATGAGCAAAAGCCCTATCGCCGCTCCATTATGCAGACCTACGGCGCCGAGGTGATTGCCTCGCCCAGCATGTCGACCCGTGCGGGAAAAGACATCATCACACGCACGCCCAACTATCAAGGTTCGCTGGGCACCGCCATCAGCGAGGCCGTGGAACTCGCCACCACTACGCCCAACTGCAAATATGTGCTGGGATCGGTGCTCAACCATGTGGCCCTGCACCAGACGGTGATAGGCCTTGAGGCCGAGAAACAGATGGAAATGGCCGGCGAAATGCCCGACACACTCATCGCCTGCTTTGGCGGTGGCAGCAATTTCTCGGGTCTGGCATTCCCATTCATGCGTCACAAACTGAACGGTGACAACCCCGACCTGCGCTTCATTGCCGCCGAACCCGCTTCGTGCCCCAAACTCACGCGTGGCAAATTCTGCTACGACTTTGGCGACGAGGCCGGCTACACGCCCCTCATTCCCATGTTCACGCTGGGTCACAACTTCAAGCCCGCCAACATTCATGCCGGCGGACTGCGCTACCACGGTGCCGGCGCCATCATCAGCCAGCTCAAGCACGACGAACTGATTGAGGCCACCGACATACCGCAACTCGAAAGTTTCGAGGCAGCCACACTCTTTGCCCGCAGCGAAGGCATCATCCCGGCGCCTGAGTCGAGCCACGCCATCGCAGCCACCATTCGCGAAGCCCTCAAGGCACGCGAGGAAGGCAAAAAACGGGTAATTCTCTTCAACCTGTCGGGGCATGGCCTGATCGACATGACGGCCTACGACCGCTATCTTGCCAATGACCTGACGAACTACAACATTCCCGACAGCGTCATTGAGGAGAACACAGCAGGACTGACCAAGGTTTAACCCCAGTCAGCAACAGGCCATCGGCAAGCCTAATAGCCGACAGTCGTACATAGACTAATTACATTTGTCTCAATAGGAATTTATTGGAACTGGTTACGAGTTGCAAAATACTCGCTAACCAGTTCTTGCATTACGGCCTCGACCGACTCAATGCCGCGCCCCTTGAACAGGCTGGCGACCTGACCAATCTCGAGTTCGCCATTCACAATGTCGCCCTCGAAGATGCCCTTTTTCGCCTTGCCTTTGCCCAAAATCTCGCGCAGTTCATCGACGCTGGCACCAGCATCCTCAGCTTCAACTACCGCAGACATGAAACCATTGTTAACCAGTCGCGTAGGTGATAACTTTTTAAGTAAAAGTTTAGTATCACCTTCATTCAAATTCAGGCACAATTTCTTGAATGCCTCACTTGCCGAACTCTCTTGCGTGAGGGCAAAACGAGTGCCTATCTGCACCCCCTCGGCCCCCAGTGCCTGCACCGCCACGATGGCCGAGCCGGTGGCAATGCCGCCAGCCGCAATCAGGGGCAACGAAGTGGCTTGACGCACGGCAGGAATCAGACACAAAGTGGTGGTCTCTTCGCGCCCGTTGTGCCCACCAGCCTCAAAGCCCTCGGCCACAACGGCATCGACGCCGGCATCCTCGCATTTCTTGGCAAACAGCGACGACGAAACCACATGCGTCACCTTCATGCCGTGCTCATGCAGCCAGCCCGTCCACTTCTTGGGACTGCCGGCACTGGTAAACACGATTTTCACGCCCTCGTCGGCGAGCAGGTTCATCACCGTGTCGATCTCGGGATACATGAGTGGCACATTCACGCCAAAAGGCAGATTGCCACAGGCCTCGCGGCATTTCACGATGTGCTCGCGAAGGGTGTCGGGATGCATCGAGCCCGCGCCTATCAGGCCCAAACCGCCCGCCTTGCTCACCGCCGACGCCAGTCGCCAGCCGCTGCACCACACCATGCCGCCCGCTATCACGGGATATTTGATTCCAAACAATTCAGATATTCGATTTGCCATAATTTTGAGGTTTAATTTGATTTTTGCACAAAGTTACAAAATGATTTTGAATTACCGCGGCATTTGCATTTCTTTGTAGAGTTGATTAACTTTGCACAAATATTTCACGCATGGCGTCATGAGCGACTTTTTTAAAACCATCAAGGGCACTTCGCAAGGCATCTATAAAGAGAAGATGAGCAAATTCATCGCCTTTGCCGTTCCTGTGGCCACCGCCGACGAGGCGAAGGCCGTGGTGAAGCGCTATGCCAACGAGTATCACGACGCGCGCCACTGCTGCTGGGCCTACATGATTGGCACCCAGCGCAACGAGTATCTGTCGAGCGACAACGGCGAGCCCAGCGGCACGGCCGGCAAACCCATTCTGGGCCAAATCAACTCGTTTGAACTGACCAATATCGTGATTGTGGTGATTCGTTACTTTGGCGGCATTAAACTGGGCACATCGGGGCTTATCGGGGCCTATCGCGAAGCGGCACGCCTTGCCATCACGGCAGGCGAAATCATCGAGTGCCACGAGCAAGCCACATTCACCTTCAATTTCCCCTATCTGGCAATGAACGATGTGATGAAAATCACCAAAAGCAGCGATGTGAAGGTGCTGAACCAGCAGTTTGACAACGACTGCGTGATGACCATCCAGAGCGATGCCGACAAAATGCCCGCCATCAAGGCACGCATCCTGAACATTCCCGGCACAGCCAGCCTGGATCCTAAATAGTTATAGCCCGATTATCAACCCTCTGAAGGACGCTCGGCAAACACCAGGCGGCCACGGCAGTGGCTCACCCCAACGCTATCGTCGATCGAGAGCAAACAGTCGTGCGGGTTGGTCTCGTCGATGTTCACCTTAACTGTCTCGTTATAGCGGGTTTCCTTGGTGAACGCTATCTCCATGCGGTGCACCATGAGGGCATCGTAGGTTTCAAGCGGGAACTGATTGAGCAGCAGCTCCAGATAGCGCACCGTGTTGACATGGCGGTTCAGGTCACACTCCACATAACCAAAGGTGTGATCCTGGCTACGGGTCACCTGCTGCAGCTTGAGCCTGCCTTGCGGCGCTATGGGGCACTCCTTGCCCAGCACATTCTCGCGAATGTAACTCAGTTTAGAAATGTCAACACTCTCGCGGGTGGCAAGGTTGATGACCACCCACACGGTGCGGGCATAGCCCAGCGTAGAGCCGTCGGCAGCCTTGAACTCCATGTTACGCAGCGAGAAGTGGCGGTTATAGTCTTCAATCCAAGTGGAAACACTATAAATCTCGTTAACACGCGGATAACGCGTCATTTCGATGGTCACGCGCGAGAGCACCCATGCCTGATTCTCCTCGATGAGTTTAGCATAACCCACGCCCCAGCTATTGGCGTGCAGGGTGGCAATCTCGATGATGCGCGTCATGAGCAGCGGCAGTGGCATCTCCAGTTCGGGATTGCACTCGCCTGCTGTGAGTTGATATTGTTGTGTGAATTCTTTGAGCATATTGTTTATATTATCGTTTATATCGATGATGACGATGATGATGGGGTTTGGCTGCTCGCTTCTCCCCTATTTGGCATTTCAGTTCGGCTGTGGTGCTGTGTCGCTTGCCGTTCAGGTCCCACAGATACTGATTCACATCGGTGGGCTTCATGTAACGCACACGGTCGAAGCATTCGGGCCTGAGGATGCGTGTCACCACCAGCCGCTGAATCGAGGTGCGGGGGCAGTCGGTGTGCACATAGCCCAGCGTCTTGGGATCTTTGCCGGGGCCGTTGCTGCTCCAGTAGCGTACATTCCCCTCGGGGGTGAAACCCAGGAAAATCACGCTGTGGCCGGCCTCCTGATCGGCGCCCTTCACTCCGTCGTAACCAATGATGGCACCGCAGTCGCTGGGTTTATCGCGACCGTTCTTGTCCCAAAATATCTTGAGGATGTCGCCCGGCTTCATCTTGTTCCAAATGGGATCATTGCACCACTCTTCATCGGTCAGGTAACGCTCGCGAGGCCGTTCGCGATTCTGCTCGCTTTTGGCGCCACGATAGGCACTCATGCTGAAGCCGGCTCGCAGTTCGCGCACCAGCACGCCCATCGAGGGGCCGTTGGCATTGGCGCGTCCCCAGAAACCCACTCCGTCGTCTTGCCCCAGTCCGTCGGGGTTGAGCGCATCGGCGATGCCCACATAGGGTTTCATGTTGCGCCACGCCTCGCGTGAAATGCGGCCATCCTTGTCCCACATGGTGAGCGCCTTGACCAACACAGCGTAGGTGGCAATGGAGCAGAACGAGGGCTGCGCCTTTTGGCAGTCGAAGTAGGGACGCTCATCGTCAACCCCCATCACAAATGCCTCGTTGAGCGCCTGCCATGCTGTTTTGGGATAGTCGGCAGTGGGTTTGCCACCCGTGTAGTAGCCACCATAGGCGGGAAACGAGTCGATGGCTGCCAGCAGCGTGGCTTGCCACTCGCGATTCACGCGCTTCCATTGCGGTCTGGCGCTGAGGGTGCCCGAAACCAGGCACACAGTCATGAGGATCAACAAGAGTTTGTTCTTCATCTTCACAGTTTCTTTTATTAAGGGTCAAAGTTACGCATTTTTTCATTCGTTTTCCTGCCCAACTCGTTTTTTGCCTATTTTTTTTGACTTTCTAAACAATAAACACTAATTTTGTTCACCTAAAAAAGACAATACAATGTTCAAGATATTTGGTAAAAAGAATAAAGAAAATGTGAAGCTGTTCTATCGCACCGACATGCACAGCCACATCATGCCCGGAGTGGACCACGGGTCACAATCGGTCGAGGAATCTATCGAGATGCTCAAGGCCGAAATCGACATGGGCATCAACCGAGTCATTCTCACATCGCACACCACAGCCGAGACATTCGAGAACACGCCCGAGACTTTGGCCGAGGGCTACGAAACGCTCAAGGCGGCCGTCGAGCAGGAAGGGCTTGACATTGAACTGCACTACTCATCGGAATACCGCATCGACGAGTATTGGGACCAGCTCTACAAAGACGGTAGAATTGTGCCTATGCCCGGCAATTTCCTGCTGCTCGAGAACTCGTTTGTGCAAGAGCTCATCAGCATCGACGACCTGCTCTTCGACCTGCGAAGCAAGGGTTACAAACCCATTCTGGCCCACCCCGAACGATACAGCTACTATACGAACCGGCGCACCCGTTATGAGAAACTTCACAGCATGGGCGTGAAATTCCAGGTGAATCTGCTCTCGCTGGCAGGTTACTTTGGCCCTGGAGCACATTCCAATGCCATGTGGCTCGTGGAGCACAACCTCGTGGACATGCTGGGCAGCGACATGCACAGCATTGAACATGCACAAATCATTCAGCGCTACCTCAACAGCAAGGATTGGAAAAAACTCCTCCCGCGTCTTGAAGGGCGCATTGTCAACGATATGATTAAGTAGGTTTCAGGTTTCTAGCCTTTCTAAGGGGGCTAGATTTTCTAGTTGTTCTATATTTTCTAGAGATTCTAGTGGGGATGGAGAGCAGTTATTGTGCCAGCAAGGAGAACGATGCCTCTTTGCCATCTTGCAGATACACACCACGGTAACGGCCACCACGCCACTCGCCCGAAAGCGTTCCAAGCAGTTTCGAACCCTCGTACAGGCTCACATCCAGTTCGCTGCCGTTGCCTATGCCCAGCATCGTGAGTTTGCCGCCATCGGCCCATGAGCCTGTTCCAGTTACATTCTGAGGATCGCGCAAATCAAGTTTCATGTTGAGCCCACGGCCGCCCACATTGCCGGCAAGTGTCACCACGCCATTGGTTGCTACCTGACGCGGCTGTCGCGCCTGTTGCGGCGCACGTGCAGGCTGCGTGGGGTCTTGGAAGGGGTCGAGCATGGCGCCAAGTCCACCTGTGAAGAAGGGGTCGTTCATCATCTCATTCATCATGCTGTCCATGTGCGCCATCTCGGCACGCATCATCGAGTCGGCCTCGGCACCCGTATAGGTGCGCACCGTCACATTGCTTTGCGTCGAAGGCTCCTCGTCTGGCGCATTGATCGCGATGCGGCGTTCAGTGGCATTCTCGGCCTTGTCGCTGCCGCATTTCGTGAGCACCAGCGCCAGGATGCCAGCCAGCACCACAGTGGCAATGGCAGCAATCCACCACACCTTTTTCGACGCACTTTTGCCGCCCTCAGGCTCCACGCCCGGCACGGGTGGAATGTTCACTTCTTTCTCAGGTTCTACTCCAGGAATGGGAGGTATATTGTCGTTGTTATTGGTTTCCATCTTCGTTCAGTTTGTTCTCATCCGATATCACACAACGCTTGAGCTGCAGTTCGCCCTGCTGCCACTCGGCATCGACTTGCGTGTTGAGGATATCCACAGGATTGGCAAGCAGTTCAAACTCGCGCACAAATTTAATCTTCGTCTTCTCTACCGCCAGCAGTTTGGGCAACAATTTCTTGTTCAGCGGCGCAGGCTTCACAATAAAGTACTTGTACCCCACCTGCAGAGCGCCCATCAGTTCGTTGCGCGTTGAGGCAGGTTCCTCCATCAAGTCAAAACCTGTGATGCGCACCGACAAGTCGTTCACGCCGTCGCCGTCGGCACTCGGCTCTATCACCAGCCTGAAAGTGATATGGTCAAGATCCTCGCTTGCCACCCGTTGCAGCAATGGCAGCAACGACTGCACAAACGCCCCATACTCACCATTCTCATTCAGGCTGAGCGTCTTCAGCTTCAGTTCGTCGGTCTTGGCGGGTATCATGTTGCGCTGGTAGGGAGTGATTTGCTTGGTCAAAATCACCTCCTTGTCCTTAGCCTGCGCGATGCTCACGCAGGTGATGACCAGCAGAATGATCGATATTATCCGTTTCATTTTTCTTATTATCAGTTGTTTACTGCACTTGGCCGCAGCATGCCAAAAGTCAGGCGAAGCCGCATGCCACTCGTACGATGCAAATATATTGATTCGTTGCCGAATTTATTTCATTGCTCATCTTTTTTTAATGAAATTTAAACAATCGGCAGCAGATATAAAAAATGAAAACGCTCCCCAATCGAAGGGAAGCGTTGCCATGATAAGTCTAAATGAATTGCGGTTGCAATTATTTCTTGCGGTTGCCATAACGGCTCAAGAACTTGTCTACACGACCAGCGGTGTCGACGAGTTTCTGCTTGCCGGTGAAGAAGGGGTGCGAAGTGTTGGTGATTTCAAGCTTAACCAGGGGATAAGTCTTGCCATCAACTTCGATAGTTTCCTTTGTGTTCACTGTAGAACGAGTGATGAAGATCTCTTCGTTCGACATGTCCTTAAATACCACTTCGCGGTAGTTGTCGGGATGAATACCTTTTTTCATTTTTATGTTTGTCTTTTAAAATTTTACAATATTTGTGGCGGTGGTAAACGCCAATTCTTTGTAATGGCGTGCAAAGTTACGCATTTCTTTTTGAATTGCAAAACTTTTTTTCGTCTTGAACCGTTTTTTTCAGTCGATACCGGCGATTTCTCGGGCAATTCGCCCACTCATTTCGCAATTATTGGTCGCATTTCTTCAAGGCAGCAGCTGTGAGGGCGGCCAGGCGGGCGTTGTTGAGCACCAGCTCAATGTTGGCAGCCAGGCTGTCGCCACCGGTCAGATCCTTCACTTTGGCGAGCAAGAAGGGAGTGGTTGCCTTGCCGTGGATGCCCAGGCGCTGCGATTCGGCAATGGCCTCGTCGATGGCCTTGTTGATCACATCGGCGGGCATGGAATACTGTTCAGGAATGGGATTGGTCACCAGCATGCCTCCCTTCAGGCCCATTGCCAGTTTGGCATGGAATGCGGCGGCGAGTTCTTCGGGGGTGTCGATGCGGTAATCTACGCCAAAGCCACTGTGGCGGGTGTAGAAGGCTGGGAGTTCGTCGGTCCCGTAGCCAATCACAGGCACGCCCTTGGTTTCAAGATACTCAAGGGTGAGTCCGAGGTCCAGAATCGACTTGGCGCCAGCGCAAATCACCATCACGGGAGTTTGCGCCAGTTCCTCCAGGTCGGCACTGATGTCCATGGTGGTTTCGGCCCCACGATGCACACCGCCAATGCCACCTGTAGCAAACACCTTGATGCCTGCCATTGCAGCGATAATCATGGTAGTGGTCACGGTAGTAGCACCATCTTCGCCACGAGCCACCAGCACGGGCAAGTCGCGACGCGACGCCTTGGTCACCGCCTGGCCTTTCTTGCCCAGATACTCAATTTCGTCGTTGGTGCAACCGGCTTTGAGTTTGCCGCCTATCACAGCAATGGTGGCGGGCACTGCCCCGTTATCTCTAATGGTCTGCTCCACACGCAAGGCCGTCTGCACATTTTGCGGATATGGCATTCCGTGCGATATGATTGTCGACTCAAGCGCCACCACGGGTTTTCCCGCCGAGAGCGCCTCTTTCACTTCGGGTGAAATGGATAAATAGTTGTTCATCATTTTTCAGTATATTATTAAATGTATTTCTTGATGTCTGAATTCACGGTTTTCAAAGTCATGAGCGCGGCAGCGGCAGCCTTCTGCCCCACCTGAACCACCTGCTCGATGGGCAATCCCAGCAAAAAACCGTGCACAATGCCTGCCACAAAGGCATCGCCCGCGCCAGTAGTGTTCACCACCTTCACCGATGGAGCATCGTAGCAGTGCTGAGCGTCCTGACTGCAATAGAACACGCCTTCGTCGCCCAAGGTTACAAACACATGCTCCACACCCAATGCCACAAGCGACAGGGCGGCTTCCTGAACCGATTCGCAACCAGTTACCGACAAGGCTTCCTGCCTGTTGAGTTTAAGGGTGTGCATACGGCGATTTGAACTCTGTTTCAAAGCATCTACAATGCGGGCAGCCTTCACAGTGCTCACCGTGTCAACCACCAGCGGCGCGGTGCTGTGGTCCACAAGATAACGCAATGCCTCGGTCGAGAGATTGGTGTCGGCCACCACCATGGCTGAAGCGTTGATGGCGTCGATGCGGCTGGCGATGAAATCGGGCGTCATCTCCTGCATGATGTCGTTGTCGACCACTGCCGCCACCATATCGCCGCAATTGTCGTTCACGCACAGATACATGCCGTTGCGGGCATCGGTCAGAACGGCCGAGTGGTTCAGGTTAAACCCAGCTCCCATGCACGCCTCGTGGCACATTTTGCCGAAAACATCGCCACCAAACACGGTCACAAACTGCACCTCATGGCCCAACAGACACAAATTGTGCGCAATGTTGTGCGCCACGCCGCCACAGCTCATGCTCACCTTGCCGGGGATGCTGTCGCCCGCCACAAAATCGTTGTTCATGGTTGCCGAGACATCCATGTTCACGCCACCTATCACAGTCACTCGATTTTGCATCACATTGTCTTTTTTGCAAAGTTACAACAAATCTCGCAATTTAACTCTTCTCGCGCCTCAATATCATCGATTTTCTTCCAAAACAATACCCTTGAAAAATGCTCTTTTATGAAAAAAACAGCCACAAACATCTCTTTTTCCTATTTTTTGCGTAAATTTGTAGTTTGGATGCGTACGGGCATCCCATAACTGCAACAATAATGACAAAACAACATAACGAAATGAAGACCTACTTAGTGACCGGAGCCGCAGGTTTCATTGGCTCCAACTTTGTGAAATATCTCTTGAAACAACACGGCAATGAAGTCAACATCATCGTGCTCGACGCACTCACCTATGCCGGCAATCTGGCCTCGCTCGACGAGGAACTCAAACTGCCGAATGTGAGTTTTGTGAAAGGCGATGTGGCCGACCCCAATGTGGTGGCACCCATCTTTGAGCAAAACGACATTGACTATGTGGTGAACTTTGCCGCCGAGAGCCATGTGGACCGCAGCATCACCAACCCCAGACTGTTCCTGGAGACCAACATACTGGGCACACAGAACCTGCTCGACTGCGCACGCAAGGCATGGTTCACGGGTAAGGACCTGAACGGCGCCAACCAGTATCGCGAAGGCAAGAAGTACCTGCAAATTTCGACCGACGAGGTTTATGGCAGCCTGCCCAAAGACTTCGACGAGGCACAGCCGCTCGAGGTGAGTCAAGACCTGAAGCAGGTGATTGGCAACCGCAGCAACCTCAAGACCTTTGGCAAGCGGTTCTTCACCGAAGAGTCGCCGCTGGCACCCCGGTCGCCCTACTCGGCCTCCAAAACCAGCGCCGACCTCATCACGCTCGCCTATCACGAGACCTACGGGCTGCCCATCAACATCACTCGCTGCAGCAACAACTACGGACCTTACCACTTCCCCGAAAAACTCATTCCGCTCATCATCAAGAACATACTGGAAGGCAAATCGCTGCCCGTTTATGGAAAGGGGCTGAATGTGCGCGACTGGCTCTATGTCGAAGACCACTGCAAGGGCATCGACATGGTGTTGCGCAACGGTCGTGTAGGCGAGGTGTATAACATAGGCGGTTTCAACGAGGAGGCCAATATTAACATCGTGCGCCTCGTCATCGCCACCATTGCACGCATCATGCGCGAAGAGCCCCAGTATCAGCAGCTGCTCAAGTGCCCGCTCGAGGCCATCAGCGACGAGCTCATCACCTATGTCACCGACCGCCCGGGCCATGACATGCGCTATGCCATCGACCCCACCAAGATTGCCACCGAACTGGGTTGGTATCCCGAGACGCCCTTCACCGTGGGCATCGAGAAGACCATTCGCTGGAACCTCGACCACCAAGACTGGGTCGAGAGCGTGACAAGCGGCGACTACCAGAAGTACTACGAACAGATGTACGGAAACCGATGAGATTCAAGTTGCAACTTGAGGTTTAGAGTTAAGTGTTAAGGGTTGAGAGACTTTTTAAAACCAGAATTTTTTATTCTAAACTATCCAGAACGACCAAGTTAACTGATTTAGTAACCTACATTAACAACAATAAAGCTTTATGAAAGGTATCGTTTTAGCCGGTGGTTCAGGCACGCGCCTCTACCCCATTACCAAAGGAATCTCCAAGCAGCTTGTCCCCATCTACGACAAGCCCATGGTATATTACCCCATCTCGGTGCTCATGCTGGCGGGCATTCGCGACATCCTCATCATCTCCACCCCGCAGGACCTGCCCATGTTTGAGCGCCTGCTGGGCACTGGCGAAGAGTTGGGTGTGAAGTTCACCTATGCCGAGCAGCCAAGGCCCGAAGGACTTGCACAGGCTTTCATCATCGGCGAACAATTCATTGGCGACGACGATGTGTGCCTGGTGCTGGGCGACAACATCTTCTATGGCCAGGGTTTCACCGGCATGCTCATGAGGGCAGTAGAGAGAACCCGCGACGAGCGAGTTGCCACCCTCTTTGCCTATGCCGTGCGTGATCCTGAGCGCTATGGTGTGGTGAACCTTGACAAAGACGGCAAGGCGCTGAAAATCGTCGAGAAACCCAAGGAACCCGAATCTAACTTCGCTGTCACGGGACTCTACTTCTATCCCAACGATGTGATTCAGGTGGCCAAGAATGTGAAGCCCTCGGCACGCGGCGAGCTCGAAATCACCAGCGTCAACAACGAGTACCTCAACCAGCAGCGCGTGCATGTGCAGACGCTGGGACGCGGATTTGCCTGGCTCGACACTGGCACATCGGAGTCGATGCTCGATGCCTCCAACTTCATCCAGACCATCGTGAACCGCCAAGGCGTGCAGGTGGCCGCACTTGAAGAAATCGCCTTCCGCAAGGGCTGGATCGACAAAGAGCAGCTCATGGCACTCGCCAAACCGCTCAAGAAAAACCTCTATGGGCAATATCTCTGGAATCTTGCCAAAAACGGCATCAGCCATTGCGCCAACTGATATGGAATACTTGCAGCCACACATCATTGAACTGCCCAAAATATGCGATCCGCGAGGCAACCTCTCGGTGGTTGAAGGCATGCGAAACATCCCCTTCGACATCAAGCGTGCCTACTGGATCTATGATGTGCCTGGTGGCATGTTCCGTGACGGGCACGCCTTCAGGCAGCAAGACGAGTTCATCATTGCCCTGTCGGGCAGTTTCGATGTGGTGCTCAACGATGGCCGTGGCGAACAACGCTTTCACATGGCCCGCTCCTACTACGGCCTGTATGTTCCCCACATGACCTGGCGCATGATCGACAACTTCTCGACCAACTCGGTGGTGTATGTGCTCTCGAGCACCAAATATGACCCAGAGGACTACATCGAAGACTTCAACGAATTCATGACTTTGAAAAATGGCTGAACTCAACCTATCACACCAGACCACTACCGTTGATGACTGCTGCATCATCACGCTCGACAAGCATCACCATGCCAACGGAAACCTCACCGTAGTCGAAGACTTCAACGAGATTCCATTCAAAATTCGGCGCACTTACTACCTCTATGACATCCCCGGCGGTGAATCGAGGGGCGGCCATGCCCACAAGCAGCTCTACCAGCTCATCGTCGCCATCAGCGGCAGTTTTGAAGTGACCGTTGACGATGGCCAACGGCAAAAGACATTCACACTCAATCAGCCCTATAATGGGTTGCTCATCGTGCCGGGCATCTGGCGAACGCTGCAAAATTTCTCTTCGGGTTCGGTGTGTGCCGTGCTGGCTTCAGAATTGTATGACGAGGCCGACTACTATCGCGAATACAACGAGTTTCTCCAATCTAAATCGAACGAACAACTATGAAACACTACCCATTTCTGAATCTCGCTCTGACCAATGAGCCCATGATGGAAGAACTCAAAGAGGCTGCCTGCAGCGTCATTGAGTCGGGACGATACATCAACGGCGAGCAATGTCGCCTGTTTGAGCAGGAGATAGCCCAACTGTGCCAAGTGAAACACTGTGTGGCGGTGAGCAACGGGCTCGATGCCTTGCGCCTCATTATCCGTGCCTACAAAGAACTGGGAGTGCTGCACAACGACGAGAAAATCATCGTGCCCGCCAACACCTATGTGGCTTCGGTACTGGCAGTCTCGGACAATGGCCTCAATGCCACGCTATGTGACATTCGCAACGACACCATGAACCTTGACTCACACGGCATCGAGAGCCTGCTCTCGCCCAGCGTGAAGGCCATCATGCCGGTGCACCTCTACGGCACCCCCTGCTGGGACGAGCCACTCATGAGCATGGCACGCCACTACAACCTCACCATCATCGAAGACAACGCGCAGGCCATTGGCGCAAAAAGCCACATTCCAGGCCTGAACGGTACCTATATGACGGGCGGCCTTGGGCACGCTGCAGCCGTCAGCTTCTACCCCACCAAGAATCTTGGAGCACTGGGCGATGCCGGAGCAGTGCTCACCAACGACGAGAAACTCGCCAGCACCGTCAGGGCCATTGCCAACTATGGTTCAGACTACCGCTATCACAACATCTACCTGGGTCTGAACTGCCGCATGGACGAAATTCAGGCCGCCATGCTGCGTGTGAGTCTCAGGCATCTGCCTGCCGAGATTGAGCGCCGTAACGCGGTGGCATCCGCCTATTGCGAGCACATCAGCAATCCGCTGGTCACCACCCCGCACATCTTTGAGGAAACCACCCAGGTATGGCATCAGTTTGTGGTCAGAGTCAAGACTCGCGACCACTTCCGCGACTATCTCAAGCAAAACGGAGTGGACACCGACATCCATTACGCCACTCCGCCGCACCTACAGCCCTGCTACCGCCAGTTCAAATCTTACAAACTGCCCAAGACAACGGCCCTTGCCAACGAGGTGGTGAGTCTGCCCATCGCACATCCCATCACCGTGCAGGATGCTATCGAAATCGCTCAAATCATCAACGATTATCAAGTGTAATTATGGACCACACGCTCTCACATAACGCAGCTCCTATAGGCGTCTTCGACTCTGGTTTCGGCGGTCTTTCCATCCTGCGCGAGATTCGCAAGGTGCTGCCACAGTACGACTACATTTTCCTGGGCGACAATGCCCGCGCACCCTATGGCACCCGCTCGTTTCAACTGGTTTATGAGTTTACTCTGCAGTCGGTCAAGTACCTGTTCGAGCAAGGTTGCCAACTGGTGATTCTCGCCTGCAACACGGCATCGGCCAAGGCGCTGCGCACCATTCAGCAGAACGACCTGCCGCACATCGACCCGGCGCGCCGCGTGCTGGGCGTGATTCGCCCCACCGTCGAGAAAGTGGGCGAGATTTCACACACAGGGCACATTGGCGTTTTCGGCACTCCAGGCACCATCCAGAGCCACTCCTACGACATCGAGATTGCCAAGATGCATCCCAGTTTCAAGGTCTATGGTCACGCCTGCCCCATGTGGGTGCCGCTGGTCGAGAACCGCGAAAGCGACGGCGATGGAGCCGACTACTTTGTGAAGAAGGATATCGACGCCCTGCTAGCGCAATGCGCCGACATCGATGCTGTGATACTGGGGTGCACTCACTATCCGCTGCTCATGGGCAAAATCACGAAGTATATGCCGCCCCGCATCCATGTCATTGAGCAGGGGCACATTGTGGCCGAGAGCCTCAAGGACTACCTGCGCCGTCACCCCGAGATGGAGGCGCGCTGCGCCAAGGGCGGCACTTGCCAGTACCTTACCACTGAAGACGCCCGACGCTTCTCCTCGCTCGCCTCGGTATTTGTCAACGAAGAGGTCGACGCCCGCCACATAACCCTCGCCACATGACCGCTCAGGCCCCCATCATAGGCATCGTCAGACACCGCCTCACCACCGATGGCGACGGGGTCACCACACTCGTGGCGTTCCACACCTGCACCCTGCAGTGCAACTACTGCCTCAATCCACAGTCGCTCGTGAAGCCCGAGAATTATCCCGTGTACACACCACAAAAGCTCTACGACGAGGTGGCCATCGACAACATCTATTTCCTCGCTACTGGTGGCGGAATCACCTTTGGCGGCGGTGAGCCATGCCTGCGCAGCGATTTCATCGTGCAGTTCCATGAGATTTGCGGCCCGCAGTGGAACCTGAGCATCGAGACTGCCCTCAATGTGCCACAACGGCACATCGAGCAACTCCTGCCCGTCATCCATCACTGGATTATCGACATCAAGGACATGAATCCCGACATCTATCACAATTATACTGGAAAAAACAACGACCGAGTTGTCGAAAACCTGAAGTTCCTCGCCAACAACCGATTACAAGAGCACTGCATCGTTCGCGTCCCGCTCATCCCAGGATATAACACGGCCGACGACTGCAATCGCAGCATAGTCCAACTGAAAGAGCTGGGATTCACCCACTTCGACCAATTCACCTACAAGGCCAGTATTGATAAAGCAACTAGCTAATAGCAACTAGCAACTAGCATTTAGCCTTTAGCCTATAGCAGTTAGCAAATAGCCTTTAGCATATAGCTTTAAGGGAGTGAACTATCAGGGATTGTAATAATCCTTGCAGTAGTAACCCAAAATCTGCTGGGCCTGACGGTAAGCCGCTTGAGCGGGACCGTCGGGATCAAGGTCAATCGATTCAAGGTAGCTGTTCATTGCCTTGCCCCACTCGCCACGCTGGCGATAGGCATTGCCACGCAGGTAGAAAGCCATGGCAAGGTTCTTGGCGCTCATGCCGCCACGGTGAGCCGCCAGTTCATCGACCGCTGCAATCACGCCATCGGTCTGACTCTGCTCAAGCATCTGTTTTATTTCATCAATGGTTTTCATGTTCAATAATTATATATCAATTTCCTTGTTTTCTATCTAATAAATAGCAATTCGCGATATTTGGGTAAAGGCCACATCTCGTCGTCGACCATGAGTTCGAGTTTGTCGATGTGCTCCCGAATCGTCTCGAGATAAGGCGCAACCGTGTCGTGATAGGCAATGGCGCGCTCACGCATCGACTCAATGCGGTTGGCAGTCTTGCGTGCCTCCACCAGTTGGTTCACCTGGTCCTTGATGAACCTGATGTGCTCTGACATGGTCTCGATCATCGCCACATCTTGGGCGGCAATCTTCTCGCCTTTCCCATGCGGGAAAAGGTTGGTCACTTTATACACATTGTCGAGCAGCACATTCTCGTAGCGTGTGGCAACAGGGATAATGTGGTTCAACGCCAGATCGCCAAACACACGAGCCTCGATCTGTACCTTTTTCACATACATTTCCCATTTCACTTCGTTGCGGGCCTTGAGTTCCACCTCACTTAGCACGCCAGTACGGGCAAACATGTCGATACTCTCTTGGCGAGTGTAGGCATCGATGATGAGGGGCACCGATGTCTCGCAGTCAAGTCCGCGACGCTCGGCCTCTAGCTTCCACTCGTCGCTGTAGCCGTTACCATCGAAGTGCACGGGCCGCGAATAGGCAATCAGCGCCTTCACTTCCTCGATCACGGCATGCTCTACCGACTCGCCTTGAGCCACGCGCTTGTCGACACGGGTACGGAACTGCAGCAGTTGGTCGGCAACCGCCGCGTTCAGCGCTATCATCGCCGAGGCACAGTTGGCCGATGAGCCTACCGCCCTGAATTCAAACCGGTTGCCCGTGAAGGCAAAGGGCGAGGTGCGGTTGCGGTCGGTGTTGTCGAGCAGCAGTTCGGGTATCTGCGACACCTTCAGGTCGATGGTCTCACGCTTTTTAAATGCGATGTCATCGTCTTCACTCATCTTCACAAAGTCGGCAAGTATCTTGCTCAGTTGCGAACCCAGGAACATCGAGATGATGGCGGGCGGCGCCTCGTTGGCCCCAAGTCGGTGTGCATTGGTAGCCGACGAGATCGATGCCTTGAGCAATGCGTTGTGCCGGTATACGGCTGCCATGACATTGGCCACAAAGGTGATGAACTGCAGGTTCTCCTTCGGGCTCTTGCCAGGACGGAACAGCTCAACCCCCGTGTCGGTGTTCAGACTCCAGTTGTTGTGCTTGCCCGAACCATTGATGCCAGCAAACGGTTTTTCGTGCAGCAGCACCCTGAAGTGATGCCTGCGTGCCACCTCGGCCATCACATTCATCAGCAACAGGTTGTGGTCGTTGGCCAGATTGGTCTCTTCATATATCGGGGCCATCTCAAACTGGTTAGGCGCCACCTCGTTGTGACGAGTCTTGGCAGGGATGCCCAGCTTGTGGCACTCAATCTCCAAATCGAGCATGAACTCCTCTACACGCTGCGGTATGGCACCAAAGTAGTGGTCCTCGAGCTGCTGGTTCTTGGCGCTCTCGTGCCCCATGAGTGTGCGGCCACTCATCGCCAGGTCGGGACGGCAGGCATAGAGTGCTTCATCGACCAGAAAATACTCCTGTTCCCAGCCCAGATTGGAGATTACATGCTTCACCTGTGGGTCGAACAGCTGTGCCACCGCTGTACCAGCACGGTCCAGACTGTTCACAGCGCGCAGCAGTGGCGTCTTGTAGTCGAGCGACTCGCCCGAGTAAGCAATGAAAATGGTGGGAATGCACAGTGTGTTGTTATGGATGAAAGCTGGCGACGAGATGTCCCAGGCCGAGTAGCCACGCGCCTCAAAGGTATTGCGTATGCCACCGCTCGGAAAACTCGAGGCATCGGGTTCTTGCTGCACCAGCAGTTTTCCTGAAAATTCCTCAATCACACCGCCTTTGCCATCGTTCACGATAAACGAGTCGTGCTTCTCGGCAGTGCCGTCGGTGAGTGGATGAAACCAGTGGGTGTAGTGGTTCACACCAAGGTCTATCGCCCACTGCTTCATACCGCGCGCCACCTCGTCGGCCACATCACGGCTCAAGGGTTTCTTGTGGTCGATTGCATCGACCAGAGCGCGATAAATAGGCTCTGGCAGATATTGCGACATCGCCTTGCGATTAAACACTTTCTCGCCAAAGTACTCACTCGGCATCTTGTCGGGTATCGCTACTGTAACCGATTCCCTGTTAAATGCCTTCTCTACTTCTCTGAATCTCAAATAGGCCATAAATCTCCCTTACCTGAAGCCTTCTGTCGGCTGAAAAACGAATTAACATCTTCACGGTTTCAATCGTGCCACGAAGAGAACACAAAATTACCACTTTTTTAAGACATGGCAATGAAAATAATGAAAAAACTCCCACCCTTGCGGGCAGGAGTTTTTATGAATATTGAAGTTAGTCAATAAGATGTTTCTTATTTGATAACTTTTGCAGCGGCCTTGGTGCCA
>CACXLJ010000034.1 GCA_902768435.1 uncultured Bacteroidales bacterium
CGTGCCTCGTGCCCACGCGCCTCATGTGCTGGCCCATCGGGCAGACGAAGTAGTCGCCCTCGGCGTTGTAGTGGAGGTTCTCCACGCGTCGGGGGTCCTTAGGCCGAAAATGTTGTTTTTTTAGTTCTTTTTACGCCATTACAGCATTTTTGTCAGCATCTTGCTGCCACTGTTGCCTCACCGTAGCTATTCTTCAGAATCCGTTACCCTTCACTTTATGGCTACCTTGCTGATTGATAATAATGCTGTTCATAAGAGTCGATTTGAAACTTACCAGAAGGGTATTACTGTATGTTCACGTTGAAGTCGCTGGAGATATTGAGTCCGTTCCACTTGTCGTCGACCACGATGACCTTTCCTGCGACAGCCTTTCACTTGTATCCCATTTTCCTGCACAGGTCCCCGTTTATTCTCCACTCCAGAGAGAACGGGTTCTGACCTCTGATTACCGACTTGTTTGCGTCATTATATGCAATCCACTGTCAGTTAATTTTTACTTCGGCTCATGGTATATCAAATATTACTCATTTATAATATCATTTGTTTAGAGAAATGTTTTCTCATGAGTTTATTTGAGTAGGTAAATCAGTTGGCATACAGTACTTTTTGAAGAATCATGAAGGATCCATTAAGATTAGTGGTTGATCTTCTCAATTGAATTTGATGTGATCTCTAAGATTACTTGATGATCTAATCATATTTAACAATTGATTTACATTCTCTACTTCAGCAAACATCTGAAAACATAGACCAGCAACTCCAGTATTTAGATAATTAACGTAAGAAGTAGCATATTTTCATGTTTCTGCTTCAATTTTTCATGTGTTATAGGAATGAGCTGGGAATGTACGTCAAGCAAATAGATTATTATTGTGAAATCATACTGGATATTTACTACTTTCATATATTTCATTAGTTTGATCTATATTTCCATTCGCATTTGTTCAAATCGAAACTATTAGGTGGTTGTTTTGATTATTATTACTTTGTCCGTTTGTAGTTGATGGTAATCAATAAACTCAGTGTTCATCTCAAGTAACATCTTCGTGATAAATTTTATTTCTTAGATATCATCAAGAGGTTTCTATATTTCATCAAGCGACAAATAATATAAAGTTTGGTGATTTGCATAGTTTTTTTCGTTTTTCAAAATAATTTCACATGCTGAGGTACCATGTTTTATCTTTTTCTAAAGGAACAGAGTATCAAAAAATATATATATTATTGGGATTGTTCTGGGTTATGTTATATATTTTATCCAGAGAATTAGTTCCTCGTATTTGAAGGTTTGCGTGGTCAATCAAACTATTTAGTATATTCCACTCTTGATGGGCATGATTGCTTGGTTGACTATTTCGTTCTTCAATAAGTTCGTAGTTATCGTATCAAATGGGCTGTTCTCATGACATTCCTATGTGAAGTCTGTTCATTAATTGTTTGTATTCAGCAGCAGAATGGCTGCCTGCACCATATTTCCACATCATGTCTCTAATTCTTGTGGCTTCTGCTATTCTCAGGTGCTCGATGTGATCATATACTTGCTTGTCTCATACTTGTACTTGTCAAATGATAGGCAGTATATCCACGGGTCTGAGATTGGTTATTCCCATAGCTTTGTACTCCAGTGCCTTAATTGTCACGTTGTCTACCCTGTAATCCTGAGTGGCACCTTTATTGTCCTTTACAGTCAGGACTATATTACATATTCATGGATATTGAGGTACATAATGATATGGATCTGATATTTCTTTTGTCTGTCAATCCATCTCTATTTTCACCTTTACAAGGCTTGCTCAATTTCAAAATGTTATTCAATTGAGAAGGTTTACTTCTTGATCTACCTGCAGCACAGCCTTTTTGAGTTTTTCCAGCCCGCTGATTGTGATGTCTGTGGGTGGTGGAGTAGGTGGTGGAGTAGGCTCGTCTTTGTCGCCGCCGCACGAAGAGAGAATCGCAACGGCAACTGTGCCAGAGACGATGCCACATGCCTGCACAAATCAAGAAGATGTGAGAAGTAGGCTCCCCACTCCGCATGCAGTCAACGATGTCCTGATACTACGACCGAATCTGGTCAATCTGTTTCAACGCATAATTCTTTCCAGTTTTTTTTGGTGCTGCTCCAACACGGGCATTGACTCCTTCGGAAGATGAGGATTGGACTCACATGCGTCACGACGTCTTTCTGTTGTGCCTATCTATAGGCGACAGCCATGTCTACTTGCCTGCATATCCCTATACAGCTTAATAAGCCACGCTTTCTGTTTTACCGCCTTTGCACCGTCGTGACCGAGTCTTCCTTTTCTTGCGGCTGACTGTGAACGCAGATAAACGCTACCTCCATCCGTGCCTTCGTCAGTAAGTCTGCCGGTCGAAACGACCCGATTATTATTATTTGTCGCCAAATATAGGAAATTCATTTGAATTTTCCAAATTTTACAACAAAAATGTAATTTTTTCTTAAATTTTTACAATGTCACCTATATAATATCGTTTAGAATGATTAATTTTGCATCGCATGTGTGCGGGTGTAGTGTAGTGGCAGCACGCAAGACTTCAGATCTTGATTCGGCGTACCTCCAGTACGCAGGCGCGGGTTCGATTCCCGTCACCCGCTCAATTGAAATACATGCGGGCATAGTGTAAAGGTAGCACACAGGCTTTCGGGGCCTGATCGTCGGTTTCCACCCCGACAGTGGAGGTTCGATTCCTTCTGCCCGTGCCAAGATGGAAGAGGAACAGAGACATCAACAGCCTCGTCCGCGAGACAATTTCAAAAAGTGGGACGACCCGCAGTTTGCCGATTTACGGCGAATGTTTTCCCAGGCTCGTCTGCGTGAAGTACTCACCCACAGTTCTTATTATGAAATTGAGGGTAAGGGCAACAGCCGCTATGTGTTTGCCGGGATGTTTGTTTTCAAAGGCATGGTGGGTGAGGTCCTGTGTCGCTATGCTGCTGGTGACGGCAGACGACTGCAGCATGTGCTTGGAAATATGTTTACTCGCGAACGCATGGAAAAACACTTCGATGAGTGGCGATTGTGGCAATTTGCTCGTGCTGGAGAGAATTTCGATATTCAGGCACACAAGCATGTCTTCACCTATGCTATATATGGCTATGTAACTACACTTGACGAAGCCACGCGGCAATGGTTTATTTCTAAATACATCATAGATGAATGCAGGCATCTATTCCGCCACAAGCAACGCAACCTTAACCTATTAGCACAGGCTGACAGCATTGTGCGTAGTATTGATGGCCGGCGACTCTCTATAGAGATGGAGCTCACCGAGGACGGGTTGCACAAAGCTAAAGCCGTGCTGTCTGATGGCACGACGGTTTGCGAGGCGGTTAGCAAGAGTTGGCGGTATGCACGCCGGAAGGTGGCTAAGCTTGCCCTTGACCTGCTGGTGATGCCCTCACGCAAATATTTTCTTTCGAACCCGGAATATCAGGCAAGAATCCTTGAGCGTAAGGAAAAAGAAAAAGCAAAGCGTAAAGCCGAAGTAGAACAACGTGAGGAACAAAAAAGAATAGATCGAGAGAAGCGTAAGGAAAATTTCAAGGCTGAAGCACGGGCACGTGATGCCAAACGTCGCAAGAGTCAGGCCGAGGCCAAGAAGCGTCGTGCAGAAAATGCCGCCCGTGCCGCTGCCAAAGCAGCAAAGGAGGCACGCCCCATGAGTGCCCGAAAACGCCGTTTCTTGGAGGACAAGAAGAAATAGTAACCGAGCAGAAAACATCTGCATGAGTTTAGACTACATAAGATTATAAGCTACATAAGTGGCATAAGGGCTCACGCTGTGATGAATTATGAATTAATTGTCCATTGTCCATTCTCTATTATTAAAGTTTTGTGCTTCTGCAGCTTTTGTGCTTTTGTGAATTTGTTACGTTGCATCGCGGCCTCGGCAGCTTTCTGCACGACCTCCAGTGTCACTCCGCAATCCCTGATGCATGAAATCGTCACAAAAAGAAAAGGAGCCAGAAGTGATTCCGGCTCCTTATCTTTGCGCTTCAAGATGGACTTGAACCAACGACCCCCTGATTAACAGTCAGGTGCTCTAACCAACTGAGCTATTGAAGCAGTTTTGCAATTCTTTTCAAAGAGCGTTTTTCAAAATTGCGTTGCAAAAGTAGTGCGGAATTTTGAATTGTGCAATTATTTTGGCAAAAATATTGCGAAAAATGTGCTTTTAAAAGATTTTTAAGCAAATATTGGGGCATTATTTCAGCGATAAGTAGTATTTTAGCGGTCTAATTCTTGAATGACGATGAAGAAAACAATCAGAAACATAGTTCTTGCCACTTTGGCGCTGGCGCTCGTTGCCCCAGCCGCCCTGGGAGAGCAGAAACAGAACGACCACGCGGCCATCATCCGCAACCTCGATATCTTCAATTCTATCTATAGGGAACTCAACACCTTTTATGTCGATACGCTCGATGCCCAAAAGTCGATTGAAACGGCAATCAATGCCATGCTCAACGAGATTGACCCCTATACCGAGTATATTCCCGCCAAAGACCAGGACGATTTCATGGTCATCTCCACTGGCGAGTATGGCGGCATAGGTTCCTACATCCAGGAGCGCCGCGAAGGCGGCGTGTACATCTCGGGTCCCTATGAAGGCAGTCCCGCAGCCCGCGCCGGGCTCAAGTGTGGCGACCGCATCATCATGATCGACGGTGACAGTACCACCAACTGGAAGAGCGATAAGGTGAGCAGCCACCTCAAAGGCCAGGCAAGCACCCAACTGAAAGTGACGGTATTGCGCCCCTACGACCCCGACAGCATCAAGACCTTCAACATCACGCGCGAGAAAATCAAGATGAATCCTGTGGAGTACTACGGTGTGACGCGTGGCGATATGGGTTACATCAACCTCAACACTTTCAGCGAGCAGTCGGCCGAGGCTGTGAAGCAGGCCATTCTCGCATTCCAGCAGAACCCCGATGTGAAGAGCATTGTGCTCGACTTGCGCGGCAATGGAGGAGGTTTGCTTGAGGCTGCCGTGAAGATTGTGGGATTCTTTGTTCCCAAAGGCACCGAGGTGCTGCAGACCAAGGGCCGCACCACCGAGAACCTCAAGATCTACAAGACCCCCGACAAGCCCATCGCCCCCGATATTCCGCTGGCGGTGCTCATCGACGGCGGTTCGGCAAGTGCTGCCGAAATCACCGCAGGTGCCTTGCAGGACCTTGACCGCGCAGTCGTTCTTGGCTCGCGCTCCTACGGCAAGGGTCTGGTGCAGGCCACACGCCCGCTACCCTTCGACGGCATTCTCAAGGTGACCATTGCCAAATATTACATTCCCAGTGGCCGCCTTATTCAGGAAATCGACTACTCCCAGCGCAATGCCGACGGCACTGCTACGCGAGTTCCCGACAGTTTGACCAACGTTTTCTACACGGCACACGGTCGTGAGGTGCGCGACGGTGGCGGTATCACTCCCGACATCAAGATTGACTATCCCGAAATGAGCCGACTGGTCTACAACATTGTGCGCGACAACTGGGCATTTGATTATGCCACCAAATTTGCCAGCCAGCACGCCACAGTGCCCGCTCCGCGCGACTTTGAAATAACCGATGAAATCTTCAACGACTTCAAGCAGTTTATCGACCCCAACCGCTTTGAGTATGACAAAGTGTGCGAGACCGGCATCAAGAATCTGCGCAAGGTGGCCGAGGCCGAGGGCTACATGAACGACTCTACCCGCCTTGAGTTTGATCGCCTCGAGCAACTGCTCAAGCACAATCTCGACCAGGACCTCGACACCCACCGCAAGGAGATTGCCGAACTGCTCAAGTCTGAAATCATGAAGCGCTACTACTACGAGCGCGGCGTTATCGAGAACTCGCTCAATGCCGACGAGACCCTCGACAAGGCCAAGGAGGTGTTCACCAAACCCAGAGAATTTGAACGCATCCTCAACCTGAAAGGCAAGGCTCCTAAAACACAAAAGAAATCATAGCAAGTGAATCTTTCTCAGCTTAGCGACATATTTAACCTGCAGGCACGCGTCGACGCCATGCGCAGTCTGCTGGCCAGCAAGCGCAACCGGCTGATTGTCGTCGACGGTCTGGCTGGTTCGGCCGCTTCTATGCTGTTTGCCAAACTGCCACGACGCAAGCAGCCCTACCTCATCATTGCCAATGACCTCGACGAGGCGGGCTACATCTACAACGACCTGTGCCAGATTCTCGACGACAAGCAGGTGCTCATCTTCCCCTCGGGTTACAAGCGCGACATTAAGTATGGCCAAGTTGACCCGCCCAACGAGATACTACGCACCGAGGTGCTCAGCAAGTGGCACTCGCAAAAGGGGCTGCACTGCGTGGTCACCTTCCCCGAGGCACTCGCCGAGAAAGTTTGCACCCGCGAGATGGTCGACAAGGCCACCATTCACATCGAGGTGAACGCCACCCTCGACCTCACCGAGACCGGCCGCCGCCTGCGCGACTTTGGATTCCGCGAGGTTGACTATGTTTACGAACCTGGACAGTTTGCTCTGCGCGGCTCCATTCTCGATGTGTTCTCGTTCAGCCACGAACTGCCCTACCGTATCGACTTCTTCGGTGACGAAATCGACAGCATCCGCACCTTCAATGTCGAAACTCAACTCTCGCAGGAGCAACTCGACAGTATCGATATCCTGAACAACAGCGGTTCGGCCGAGGCGGGAACCTCCTTCATTGAGTTTGCCGGTACCGATACCCTGCTCATTTGCCGCGATGTGGAGTGGCTCCGTCAGCGCGTCAAGGCCATCACCGAGGAGTCGATCTCGTCGAGCACGCTCATCGCCGAAGAGGGCGACGCCCATGCGCTAGGCAAGGTGGTCGACTTTTCCCTCTTTAACGATGCCCTGGACAAGTGCCGCCGCATCGACTTCTCTTACGGCGAGAGTGCCGCCAAGGGCAATGCCAAGCTGTCGCTCAACTGCACGCCGCAAGGCATCTACCACAAGAATTTCGATCTCATCAGCCAGTCGTTCCACGACTTCCTCGAAAAAGGCTACAGGATTTGCATCCTCAGCGATAGCCCCAAGCAGATTGAGCGCCTACGCCTCATCTTTGAGGACCGCCAAGACAACATCGCATTCACGCCTGTCGAGCACACCCTGCACGAGGGTTTCGTGGACCATGACCTGAAACTATGTGTCTTCACCGACCATCAGATTTTTGACCGCTTCCACAAGTATAACCTCAAGAGCGACCGTGCCCGATCGGGCAAACTCGCGCTCTCGCTCAAGGAACTCAACCAGATTGAGGTGGGCGACTATATTGTGCACGAAGACCACGGCATAGGCAAGTTCGGCGGTCTGGTGCGCACGGGCATCAACGGCACCATGCAGGAGATGATTAAACTCACCTATCTCAACGGCGACATCATCTTCGTCTCGATCCATGCCCTGCACAAACTCTCCAAGTATCGTGGCAAAGAGGGAGTGGAACCGCGGCTCAACAAGTTGGGCAGCGGCGCATGGAACCGTATGAAGAACCGCACCAAGAGCAAACTCAAAGATATTGCGCGCGACCTCATCCGACTTTACGCCAAGCGTCGCGAGGAGAAAGGTTTCGCTTTCTCGCCCGACGGCTACCTGCAGCAGGAGCTCGAGGCGTCGTTCATCTACGAGGATACCCCCGACCAGCTTACCACCACCCAGGCCGTGAAGGCCGATATGGAGCGTGAGCGGCCCATGGATCGCCTGGTGTGCGGCGATGTGGGGTTCGGCAAGACCGAGGTCGCCATCCGAGCCGCCTTCAAGGCCGCTATCGACGGCAAGCAGACGGCTGTGCTCGTGCCCACTACCGTGCTCGCATTCCAGCACTACCGCACCTTTACCGAGCGCCTCAAAGATTTTCCCGTGCGGGTCGAGTACCTGAGCCGTGCCCGCAAACCCAAAGAGGTGAAAGCTATCCTCAACGACTTGGCGCTGGGCAAAATCGACATCATCATCGGCACTCACAAACTGGTAGGCAAGTCGGTGCAGTTCCACGATCTGGGCCTGCTTGTGGTCGATGAGGAACAAAAGTTTGGCGTGGGCGTCAAGGAGAAACTCAAGCAACTCAAGGTGAATGTCGACACGCTCACCCTCTCGGCAACGCCCATCCCGCGCACCTTGCAGTTCTCGCTCATGGGGGCCCGCGACCTGAGCGCCATCACCACACCGCCCGCCAACCGTTACCCCATTCTCACCTCGCTCAATGCTCTCAACGACGACATTGTGCGCGAGGCCATCAACTTCGAACTCTCGCGCAATGGCCAAGTGTTCTTCGTCAACAACCGCATCGACGGCCTGTTGCGGCTCGAAGAGATGATTCACCGCATAGTGCCCGATGCCCGCGTAGTGACGGGCCATGGTCAGATGCCTCCCGAGGAACTCGAAAAGCGCATCATCGACTTCACCAATCACGACTACGATGTGCTGCTCGCCACCACTATCATCGAGAACGGCGTGGACATGCCCAATGTGAACACCATCATCATCAACAATGCTCAAAACTACGGTCTGAGCGACCTGCACCAGTTGCGCGGACGCGTGGGACGCAGCAACCGCAAGGCTTTCTGCTATCTGCTGGTACCGCCCGGCATGCCCATCTCGGCGGTGGCGCGTCGCCGTCTGCAGGCCATCGAGAGTTTCAGCGACCTGGGTGCTGGCATCCACATCGCCATGCAGGATCTCGACATCCGCGGTGCCGGCAACCTACTGGGCGCCGAACAGAGCGGTTTCATTGCCGACCTGGGCTATGAAACCTATCAAAAGATTCTGCGCGAGGCAATGCTCGAACTCAAGACCGAGGAATTTGCCGACACCTTTGAGCAACAAGAAGAAGAAAAATCGCAAATCACCAGCGAGGACACCCAATATGCCACCGACTGCACCATCGACACTGACCTCGAACTCATGTTCCCGGCCAGCTATGTGCCACAAGAGAGCGAACGCATCAACCTCTACCGCGAACTCGACAACATGGAGAGCGACCGCGATGTGGAAGCCTTCGAGGTGCGCCTGCAAGACCGTTTCGGCAAGATTCCCGACATGGGCAAGGAACTCATTCGCATTGTGCCCCTGCGCCGAGTGGCGCGCTCGCTGGGCCTCGAGAAGGTGGTGCTCAAGCAGGGCAGCATGTATGTCTATTTCGTGGGTGCCGAAAACCGCGCCTACTACCAGTCGGCCGCCTTTGGCCGCATGCTCAACTACCTGCAGAACAATTCGCAGCGCTGCAAAATCCGCGAGATAAACGGTCGCCGCTCCTTCCTCATCAGCCATGTGGCCACCGTCCAGACGGCCCTCGCCATCCTCCGCTCCATCACCCACCTCAACCCTGTCTGATCCACACTTTGAGATAAATCACATGAAGTGCGACCTTATGCCAAATAGGGTCGGAACTCCCTTATGGGCATCAATGCAATAAAATATGCCAAATTTGCAGCTTCACTGCAAATCTGCCAAAACCATACATAAATCAATGAATAACAGTATACTACCAGCGACGATGCTTCGAGGAAGAAGCTCTATACCGACAACGACGACATCTTTGATGCTACCGATACTGTGCTGGTGCAGGGTGTGAACGACTATGACACCGAGGGCCGCGTGACGCGCAACGAACTGGTGCTCTATGTGACCTCGCGCGACGAGGAAGGCGGCATCTATGCCATGCCCGTGAACGGCATGAAGATCGGTATGCCCGACATCGACAGCGGCACCACCCTGATTCGCATGGGACGCGCCGCCAGCGAACTCGATGTGATGTCGCCCGAGCACTTCGTGGTTCACCCCTGCCTAAATTCTTGACAGTCCTAACGGAGTATTTTTCAGATTCCTATATCGTTTCTGGTATTTACTTGACTTGTTTAATGGCGTTATCAAAATCCTTGGCGCCACCAGTCTCGCCAAAGAGCTTCTTGAGCAGGCGCACACGGGTGTTGGTGATAGCCTGAGGTGTGGAAATGGTCAGGGTTGCAATCTCAGTGGGCAGAAAATTATGGATGGTGAGCAGGCACACCATCTGTTCTTTTGAGTTGAGTGTGGAGAGCAGCTCACGCAATTTGGGGTTTTGCGCATAAGAGAGTTGCGCCAGTTCGTTGGCATCTTCATCGGCAACGGGTTTACCTTTGTTGGCCGAAGCATGCAGTCGCGAAACAGTCTCCTTCATCTGCATGGAGTTCTCGCGTTGCTCTCGCTCTTTCAGTCGTCGCATCTGTGTGAGTTCAGAGCGTGTGAGATTAAATTGTTGCTGGCTCTCGGCAAAGCGGGCATTAAGCTTGTCGATGCGACGGCGGCTATACCACACAAATAATGCCGATATGATCATCAGGAATATGATGGCAGCCAGCAGGGCAATGACAGTTCTATACTGGCGGCGCTCCTTTAACTGCTCATCAAATTGTGACATCATGTTCATGATGCCTGCCGCATCGTTGTGCTCGTAGAGGTTGCGATACACCTCGTTGAGTCGCCGGCTATACTCTCCCGCATTCTTCGTGTCGCCCAGCAAGGTCAGATGTTCGATTAGCAGCTGGTAGGACTGGATGGCGACATCGGGTGAGAGCGAAGAGGTGAGCCGGTACCATTGAAGCATGGCCGATGCCGTGTCGCCTTCCTGCACATAAATATCGGCCAAGAGTTTACACCCTCGGTCGGTGGGAGATATCTGCATGGATTCAAACAGGAAATGCTTTGCCTCGTCTATCTTTCCCGTCTTCATCAGATAGCTGGCATTGTTCACGAGATAGTTGGCCCGCACATCGCCCTGGGTGCTGTCGACAAGAGGCTTGGCTTGCTCTAAATAGTATTTCAGACTGTCCTTCTCGCCCAACACATCAAATGTGGTTGCAATGTTGTTAAGCGTCTGCAATGCCCACTGCTTGTTATCAGCTTGCTGGGCGGCATTCAATGCCTGCTTGTAGTAGCGTAATGTGGTGATGTGGTCGCCCACATTGTCGTTCACATCGCCCAGCACCGAATAGAGAAACCAGTCGAAAGCGGGTTCGTGCAGGCTGCCGGCCATTTGCTCGGCTCGTTTCATCGACAGAATGGCCTCGCGGGTCTTTTGCTGGTGGTACAGGACAATTCCATGGTGGAGCAGTGCCCGGGCAAGATGCCCGTCGTCGCCATGCTGCTCGAAGTACTTGCTGCTTGCACTTATCAACGAGTCGTCGCCCATATAGAGCCCGCTACGGTGAATGGCTTCAGTATAGAGAAGGCCAAATAGAGCCCGATCGGTTTCACTCATCGCGGTGTCGTTCCAACATGGAGCCAGCATTCTCACCACCGAGTCGGGTTGAGTGAACACCATCTGATCGGCTTTGGTTAAAAGTTCATTGTGGGACTGCTCATGTGAGCAGCCCACAATAATAAAAAGGATTATTATGCATAAGATGTTTCTCATTTCTTGGGGGAGAATACAATAGGTAATGAGAAGTTTACTCTCACCGGTTTCCCTTTCTCCTTTCCTGGGTTCCACTTGGGCATGGCCTTCACCACCCTGAGGGCTTCGGCATCGAGCGAGGGAAATACTTTTTTTGCAACTCTCACATTAGATATACTGCCATCGGCTTCAACCACAAACATGACCAAAATCCTGCCTCCGACATTTTGCTTTTTAGCATCTTTCGGATAGTTAAGATTGGTTTGAAGAAATTCAATCATGGCAGGCATGCCGCCGGGAAACTCTGGCATCTGTTCTACTACATCATAAACATTTTGCTTGCTCTGCGATACAACAGTTTTCTGTGCATTTGCCGTCATGAGGCACAAAACAGCCATCATAGACATTAAAATCAATTTTTTCATCTTCTTAATTTTTTTAAATCGTTCAACAATCGGGTTGTCTGTCCGGACGATGCAAAATTAGATACAGCCATGAATTGCTGCAAGAATTTAATTACACAATATTACACCCAGCGCAAAAAACCTGAATTATAGCGTTATTCTTTAGGCATGACCTTTTGAAAACGGAACATTCCATCGCTGTCATCTTCCATCATGTCGCGGTCATTGGGGTCAAGATGGTGGCTGTTGAAGAACTCCACAATGTGAAAGCCGCAACGGTTCACATAGAAGTGAATGTTCCGTTTCTCAAAGTAAGGCGTGACGGTTTCCCACACCTTGACTTCGGGATGCAGCCTTTCAACTTCGCACCATGCTCTGTAGCCTATACCTTTGCTGTGAGCCTTTGGCGAGACGAAAAGCAGTTCTAACTCTCCTTCGTTTCCCTCAATGCTAATCACCACACCGCCCACTTTCTCATTGCCGAGCATAATCCTGTATGTCACGGCATTCTTTCGGTCGATGGACTGCTCAATGGTTTCACGCGATATGATTTGGTCGTCCTCTTCAAAATGATTGTCACGCATGCCGAACTCTTGCGTAGCACCGTAGAGGAAGGCTTCCTGGTTGTCGGCAATGAACTGCTCGCGGTCAGCAGGTGTGAGCGGAACCAACTTTACCTCTTTAGTTTTGTTCATTTCTCTTGGGGTTACTTGTAATCAAGCGCTGCAATGATGGTTTTACCGTAAACCGATTCAGGTAGTGGGGATGGTGGTCCATCCTTGCGGAATGAGGTCGGGCACTTTGCCGTCGGGCAGCCAACGCTCGGGGGCTATCACAATCTTGTCGTCGTGCGCGTTGAGCCAGCCTGCCCACCAACTCGCCAGCGTGTTGGCAAGTATGTTGTGGTTGGCCATGCACAGGTAGGGCATCACCTTCAGTTCCTTCTCGGCAGGATAGGCAATCATCTCGACAGGCGCGCCTTGAAACTCCAGGTGTTCCTTTGCCCACTCTACATCGGTGGTGAGCACATAAAACGGCTTGTGCCCCACGCTGGCTATCACATTTGCGATGGCCCAATTGTAGTAATCGGGTGTGCAGGTATTTTCTTTGCTCTCGGGGTTATAGATGTGAATTGTGGTCACATCTTTTCGGGAGAGCATCTTGATGAGTTCAAACGACGATGCCGGCAATTTCTTGGCAGGCACAGTGTACATCTCGCGTACCTCCTGCGCAAAGTCTTCGAAGTAGCGGGGCGAGAGCCAGTGGCCTTCGAGATAGGTGTCGGTGGCCTCCAGCAGTTCGGGTTTGTAGGTGTTATCTACCTCCTTATACACGGCACCGGCCGGTTTCTTGAACCAGGCCAAAAAGCGGTTTTTCCATCCGCCCTTGCCGTAGTGTTTCAAATCGACCTCCTCGGCCAGCAGGTAGCGGTCGAGCATGAAATGGCTGCGCAACCATTGCTCGGGCACATGCAGCCGAGCCTCGGGGTCGCGGCGCTGCAGCGCCATGTAAAACGCATACTGAAACATCTGTTCGGCAATCGAGCCTTGCAATTTCACTACATTCATCGTTGTCTCACATTTAATTAAAAAAAGAGCTGTTACAACTAGGTTCAGGCCTATGACCTTCAATGAATCAACCCCTCAGGGTCTGATTCAATCTCCAAAGTTACAAATTCTTCGTCACAACTCCTAATCTCCTTACTATTTTGTGGTTTGATGCAAGTGCAATCAATGCTGAAAAGGGCTGGAGCAAACGACGCGTCCAGCCCTTATTTAAGTTAATACTGTTCTGACGATAATTTATTTCACAATCACCTTTTTGCCCTGATGGATGTAGATGCCAGCGGGCAGGTTAGCGCTGTTCATCCTCTGACCCTGCAGGTTGTAGTAGGCGTCGTCGGCAGTGGCAGGTTTCACGGTCAAGTCGTCGATGCCAGTGACGGTCTGCTCCTCGTAGGTGTAGCCAATCTCAGTCACGGGCAACTCCACATTGGTTCCACATCCTAGCATAGCGGTGGCATCGGGGAAATCATTGCCCAGAGCATAGTCGGTGAAGCTCACCGTGTTGTTGGTGTAGGTCATGCACTTACCACGGATGCCCGAGGTGTAGAAGGGAGCATAGTCGCTGCCCATGGTGCAGTTGTCGTCTTCAACAGCGTCAAAAACCATGGTCACAATCAGGGTCTTGCCGGGAGTGAAGGCAAAATCCACATTGTATTCCAATTCGCAGTCGTCGCCATAGGTGTCAATCAAGTCAATGCTCAAAGCATCCTCTCCAGCCAGAGTCTCTAACGGGAAGAACTGCTTGATATTATTCTCCACAGCAAACTCGGTAGCATCGCTCTCCTGCAGATAAATCAGCACATTGCGCTCAATCGTTTCAAACGACTCGTTCATAAATGTGAACTTTAACGATTTGATCTTTACATTCTGCTTGCCGTCAAGGTCAGTCAGCAGGTCGGGCGTGAAAAGCATCTGAGCACCAGTATGAGCCAGGTAGAAGTTGGTCGGGGCCATGTCGAAGTAGGAACCATTGTAGGCGCTGGCGCTCGAAATGTCGCCCACATTAATGATGCCGCTCGTCTGAGCCTGAGCAGTGAGTGTAAATGCAGCCACAGCTGCCAAAATCATGTAAAATTTCTTCATAATAATACTGTTTTTAAAGATTAATGTGAATATTTATTTGCAAAATTAGTAAAAATCTTGACTAATTTAACCGAAAAGGTATGAAATTGAATCTAAAAATTCGTTTTTTCTTGCTATGCAAAATTACAAGAATCACCATCAACCGGAAATCCTCAAAATGCGGTATTTTTCTCACACACTTCCCCTACAATAAGCGTTTTTTTACAAATCGTGTAAATTTTACACAAAAAAATTTGCAGGATTGAAAAATGCTATGTAACTTTGCAGTGTAAAAATTACACAAAATAGACAAAAATATGGACGAGAAAAAATTCTGTTACAAGTATCCGCATCCTGCAGTCACCACCGACTGCGTAATTTTTGGTTTCGATGGAACTCGCCTGCAAGTGCTGTTGGTGCAGCGCGGCATCGAGCCCTACAAGGGTCGCTGGGCATTTCCGGGCGGCTTCCTGAAGATGGATGAGTCGTGCGAACAGGGCGCACTGCGCGAGCTGCAGGAGGAGACCGGACTCACCGGTGCCTACATCGAACAGTTTCATGCCTTTAGCGACCCCAACCGCGACCCGCGCGAGCGCGTCATCACCATTGCCTACTATGCGCTGGTCAAGATTCAGCAGGTGCAGGGAGGCGACGACGCCGACCGTGCCGACTGGTTTGCCCTCGACGAGGTGCCGCCGCTGGCTTTCGACCACGACATGATTCTGCGCGAGGCCCTCAAACGCCTGCGGGAGCGCATCCACTTCGAGCCCGTGGGGTTCGAACTCCTTCCCGAGAAGTTCACCATGAAGCAGTTACAGAACCTCTACGAGGCCATACTCGATGTGCGCTTCGATCGCCGCAACTTCACCAAGAAGATGCTGCACTTCAACATTCTCACCCAGCTCGACGAGACCACCCGTCCCACCCCCAAGCGCGAGGCTTTCCTCTACAGCTTTAACCAAGAGAGCTACAACGAACTCAAGCAAAAAGGCTTCCGCCTCGAGTTCTAAATTATCAAGTCAAAACTTGAGGTTTAGGGTTAAGGGTTAAAGGTTTAGAACGTATTCCATTTTACTACTTTACTACTTACTCGTTTACTTTTTTACTCAAAATATTATGAAGAATTTACTCATCAGTGTGGCCATTGGCGACATCGCTGGCATGCCCTACGAATTTCATCACCGAACCAAGAACTACGACGATGTGAAACTCATCTGGCCCGACGGCACTTATACCGACGACACTGTGTGCACCTTTGCCTGCGCCGAGGCTTTGCTCAACAACCTCGACATGGCGCAGAACATCTGGAGCCGCTGCCGCAAGGATCCTTATCGCGGCTACGGCGGACGTTTTTCGCACTGGTTGTTCTTTAACGACGGCCCTACCGAGGCCTACAACTCCTATGGAAACGGCAGTGCCATGCGCGTGGCTGCCGCCGGATTCCTTGCCAAGACCGAACAGGAATGCATCGACATGGCCACCCGCACAGCCATGCCCACGCACAATCACCCCGAGGGCATCAAGGGCGCTGTGGCCACCGCGCTCGCCATCTTCCACGCCATGCAGGGAAAAGACAAGGACTTTATTCGCAAAAATGTGCTTGAGAAATACTATCCCGAGTGGAAACGCTCCTACCATGAGTTTCAGCCCGACTTCTTCTTCGACGAGACCTGCATGCTCACCGTGCCACCAGCACTCGTCTGCTTCCTCGAGAGCAAGGACTACATCGACTGCCTGAAACTCGCCATCGCCCTGGGAGGCGACTCCGATACGCTTGCAGCAATCGCCGGTCCTATGGCCTACGCCTTCTACCGCGAGATTCCCCAGCCGCTCATCGACAATGCCCGCAAACTCCTGCCCAAGTGGATGCTCGAGGTCAGCGACCAGCTCGACACGCTCGTCGCCACCAAATAATGGCCCACATATTAATAAAGAGGGCTGGCACGCGCCAGCCTTCTTTTGTTATAAGTCAGGAATCTTGTTTCATTTACTTCGCGACTTGGCTGATGACCCAGGCGAGGATGGTGAAGACGGGGATGAGAAACCACATCCAGGCATACTTGCCTTTAGTGGCTTTCTGCACGGTCGATGCCCCCATCTGCATGGCCGACGGCACACTGGTGGGCATCTTCCAGGATGAGAGCACAATCTCGCCCTGCGCCTCTGGGGCCATCAAATCGGAGCCGCCCATCATCTGAGTAGCAGCCTGCTGGACGGTCTGCCTCACTGCTTGACTTGCCATGGAACCGACCGACGGAACAGAAGGTATCGACGGTATGGATGGCGGCGAAACGGGCTGCTGCTGAATAGGTTGCTGCTGAACCGGTTGCTGTTGAAAAGGCTGTCCCTGAATCGGCTGCTGTTGAACGGGTTGTGTCACGGGTGGGAATGGCATTCCACACACAGGGCACATGACTGTGCCATCGGATGAATAATTTCCACATCTTGAACAAATTGCCATATCTGTATTGTTTTAATGGTTCTTAATGAATTGGTTTAGCCAATGGTGAGCATGGCGCGGCCCATCTCTTCGGCCACCGACTCGAGCGTGTAGCCCAGAGGTTCAAGGGCGGTCTCCAGTTCTTCCAGTTTGCAGCCTCCGCTTTCAAACTTGCGAAACTGCTCTATGGCCTTGTGCAGTTTGTCGGGTATCTTCGAGCCGCCATTCACGTTCGAACGGGCAAAGTCACGAGGCACGGTGAACTGGTCATAAATCTTCACCTCCTGGCGGCAACCCTCCATCATTTCGCCGATGGCGTCGGCCTGCTTGGCGACCTTCTCCAGCGGGTCGGTAATCTTCTCGGCATCGGCAAGCATCTTTCGTCCGTGCTCAAAGCGTTCCTTGCCCTTGAATTCCACCGCCTTGCTCACCTGCACGGGATCATTGAGTGCCTTGCCATGCTCCTTGCCGAGCATCTTCTCCACATCGTGGCCATAGCTCTCGGGATGTTTCAACTCATCCTGGATGATGGTCTGGTCCATCTTCTGGCCATAGCGTGACTCTATCTTCTCCTTTAGCTTGACGGGTGCATCGGCAGTATCGGCTTTGAAGCCACCTGTCGATTCCTGGTAGAACTTCTCCTTATAGATTTTATCTACCAGCTCCTGGTTGTCGATGGTCTTCCACACGCCATCATCGTCAAGATACTGATAGGTGGAGTCGCGGTCCAGAGTGATGGTCTTGCCCTCCTTCAGGTCGGTTCGGGTCTTGCTCGACATGTTCTTGTGCCTGATTTGCTTGCCGTTCATCTCCTTCGACAGCTCCGCTTCTACAGCCGCGTCGGTGCGGGCATACAAGTCCTCGAGATGGCCGTTGAAGTCTCTACGGGTCAGGTCGAATGTACTGCCCTTCTGCTTTAGCAGGTACATCGTCTGCTTGTCGCCCTGGCACTTCATAATCAGATTGTCACGCAGTTTCAGGTTCTCGGGAGTGGGATTGGCACGATACATCTCGCAGGCGGCGCGCAAGTCTTGCACATTCTGTCTGGCGCGTGCTCTGCCAAAGTTGGTCGCCTCGTCCAGGTCATAGCCACCCTTGTTCTTGGGGTTAAGCTCAGCCTGCTTCAGGCGCGTCTCGGCATCAATTTTGGCATTTATCGACTTGTTGCCGAACAGGTGAATTTCCTTGGTGAGATAGCTCAGCTTCGACTTCGACCAGAACTGCTGCACATTGATGCCAGTCAGTTCGTTGAACGCCTTGTTCATGTTCTCCTTGGTCAAGCCCATCTTATTTGCCTTGGCAAAGCCCCGCTTGAATATCTCGCCCATGATGGCTTCGCGCAGCACCACCTTGGCACCCACGCACCAGCCTTCCAGGATGCTGTCGCCACCGGCTTCCACATAGTCACGCATGTCGCCCAGCACTTCCACCACGGTGAATGCCACGCTCACCCACGGCGCAAACACGCCAATGAAGATACCGCTTATAAGGCCCATATTTTGCTGCACCGTGCGTGCCGCATTAAACCATGCCATAATAAACATGCGCATGTCGTCAGCAAAGGTAATGGGGGGTCCGGGATCCTCGTTGGCACCAGCTTTCTTGCCCGAGTACACATCATTGTAGGTGCGCACTACCGTCTGGATGCTCTTCTTATCATAGCCGAACAGTCGTTCCTCGTCCTCCTCATAGCTCTTGAGAAGCAGGTCGATGAACTTGAGCAGCGGGAACAGATTTTCCACCATTTTGTGACGGTAAATCTCACTGGCAATGTGTTCCAGGCGTTGGGTGATGCGCTCGTCCTCCTTGATGGCGGCTGCCCATTTTTGGTTGTCGGCAAACTGTCGCACTGGCTGCGAGCACAGGCGCACGCCCACCTCCGTTTCGTACTCGCGGTCTTCATGTTTCACTTTTATCTTGATGGTTGCTCCCAGGCGGTTAGGTGCCGCCAGCATGTGGCTGCAGCACCGCAACCAGCATATGCGGCCATCTTTCGTGTCAATGGCCGTGGTGGGCTGTATCTGCATGCCCAGTTTGTCGACCATATGCTGTTTCTCAGCATCCTTGGCGGTCACCTGGAATCCCACTTTCTTAGTCTTCTCGTCATAGAAAGGTATGGGATAGAGCTTGAGCAACTTGTTTTTCTCGTCGTCATATTCATAGAGCATCAAGCACAGACGCGTTTCGGCAGGCACATAGAACCTGCCCTGCGAGTGCACACCTATGCGGCTTTGCTTGTGGTTCAGCGGCTCATATTCCTCGATGAAGCACTTCACATCTTTCACCTTGATTTGCAGGCCCATGTAGAAGCGCAGCAGGGGCAGTTCGCCCTTTATCTCGCGGCCATTGCTGCGGCGTGAGGTAATCTTCAGCTTGTAGTCGATGTGCTTGCCCGGCACGCCAGGATTAGCCTTCTCGTCCTGCACCAGGTCGTTGATCAGGGCAAAGTGCATCTGCTCCTTCTCGCGCCATTCCACCCGCACGCTGTAGTCCTTGCTCGTTTTGCCTTGGTAGGTAACCTCAGCCTCCACAGGATCCGTCTGCGGATCGATGCCCACCACCACAAAGGGCAGTTCCACCTGCTTCTTGTAGAAGGCGGGTATTGTGAGGTTGTCCTGGCCGAACAGCACCTCGCCGTTCTCAATGCGGAAGTGCAGGCGGTTAGTGTAGCTGCCCATCTCGTTGCCCATTCTGAAGGTGACGATGCCCTCTTCGGGTACTTCGCGCTGTTCTGGCGCCATGACTGTGGCCGTGCGCCAATCGCCGTACATGCCGGCATCCTGCACCTCCAGGTAGCCGTCGCCCGAGGTAATGCTTATCAATGCCGTCAGTGCTGGGTCGGTTCGTTCGCCCAACTTCGGGTCTTTGCGCACAATTTTGGCGAACACCTGTTGTGGTGCGTCGCCCACGAGTAGCGTGTTGCCGAAAGCCTTGTAGATGTGCATTTCGCAGGGGGCTTCGTCCTGTGACTCATCGTCGTCGTCATCGTCGCCTTTCCTGCGGCGGCGCGTTGCCGCATAACCTCCGATGGCCCCTATCACGCTGGCAGGGATGAGGAAGGGCCACGGACCGCCAAAGTCCCATGCATCGTTGTCTTCCTCATAGTGAGCACCCGATTCGTCGGTGAAAGTGCCATTCTCGGTCGCTTCTTCTTCCTCCTCTCCAGTGTTTACCGGCATTGCAGCCGGGGCATTGTCATCAACCAATAGATATACAACTACGGTCATATTCTGCACACCCGGATAATCTTCTAAGCGCACTCCTTTTGCCTTGTTTCCGTCCCACATGCCGCCAGCGCTCATTCTAAAACAGTATAGCCCAGAGCTTTCCAACTTATAATCGGTGTCAACAATAGGCATTTGCCCCAACGAGAAGTCCTTCACGATTTGGCCTGAAAGTTCAGTAAGACTCTCGGTGAAATAGCCGCTTACCGAATAAGGTGTAAACGTGGCGCGGTAGCCATAATACTTGGGGTGGAGCGACCCCGATGCGCTGGTCATGGCCAGGCGGAACCGCACGGTCGTTCCTTTTCTGACTTTTCCCCTGAAAATTGTCGTGTTTTTCTGTTGTCGCCCGCTGTTTCTCTTCACCTGCTCCAAATCGACTCCACCGATTGAATAGCTGTAGGACACTGAGTAAGTCCTGTCGGCATAATCCGGATTGCTGGCCTGGCTTTTGAACTGTTCCGACCGTGATTGCCCTGAGTGATATCCACCCAGGATAGTCACATCACTTTTTTCCCAACCATACTCGTCACGCTCGTCGGCCAGCGACTGGACGAACAACGAGGCGCATGCAAGGCAGAGAAATAGCACAAGCCTGCGGCAACTACTTCTCTTGAAGCGGAGATTATAATGAGGTTTAAATTTCATAAGGCGTGAAAATATGAATTTTTTAAAGATTTCCAGCTCGAGGATATTAGTTTTTTTGCAAATATAGTCAAAATAATTTGATTTTCAAATCTATTCACATTTTTAACCCCAATTCCTTACCCTTTTGCACCATTGCATCATAATTATTGCGATTGCCCCATCGTCCGCTCGAAAAAAGAGCCGGCTTCATCGCGGCTTTGAGGGAGGTTTTGCTGGCTCCGCCATCACACGCTTCACTTCGCTCGACTCGCGTTGTAAAACGTCCTCGAGCACTTCGTGGTTGTATGCTACTGCTTTTGTGAGATTATTGTAGCGAAACCGCATGCGTCTTTGGAAAAATGTGGGAAATTGCCCTCAAAACACTTGGAAAAATGTGAAGGAACTACTGGAAAAAGCATGGAAAAATGTGGGAAACACCCCCTCAAAACACTTGGAAAAATGTGGAATTTCTCTCAAAAACATTTGGAAAAATGTGAAAAAACATAGATTCGATGAAGTCAAATTTCATATAAGGTTGAAAACTTTAGGGCCTGATGTGGCAAAGTTTACGACAAAAATCACTAAATTTGCAAGTTGATTGAGAAAGTGGGTCTGTCGTTACACGCAAATCACAACTTAACAATCTCATAATCAAGAAAAAACATATAATATCATAAATCGTTATGAACATTTCTTATAAATGGCTGAAAGAATACATCGACTTCGACCTCACACCGCAACAGGTGGCCGAGGCGCTGACCTCGCTGGGACTCGAAGTGGGTGCTACCGAAGAAGTTGAAACCATTCGTGGCGGTCTCAAGGGCCTTGTGGTGGGCCAGGTGCTCACCTGCGAGATGCACCCCAACAGCGACCACCTGCATGTCACCACCGTGGACCTGGGCAACGGCGAGGCTCCCGCACAAATCGTGTGCGGCGCCCCCAATGTGGCTGCGGGCCAAAAGGTGATTGTGGCCACGCTGGGCACCGTCCTGTATGATGGCGACGACTCGTTTACTATCAAGAAATCGAAACTGCGCGGCGTGGAGTCGTGCGGCATGATTTGCGCCGAAGACGAGATTGGCGTGGGCACCAGCCACGATGGCATCATCGTGTTGCCCGACGACGCAGTTGTAGGCACTCCCGCCGCACAATACTATGGCGTGGAGAGCGACTGGATGATTGAGGTGGACCTCACACCCAACCGCATCGACGGCGGCTCGCACTATGGTGTGGCCCGCGACCTCTTTGCCTGGCTCAAGCAGAACGGTCTGCCTGGTGCCCTGCATCGCCCCAGTGTCGATGAGTTCAAGATCGACCGCCCCGATGGTGGCATTCCCGTAGAGGTGCTCAACCCCGAGGCCTGCCCGCGTTACAGCGGTCTCACCGTGCGCAATGTGAAGGTGCAGGAGAGCCCCAAGTGGCTCAAGGATTACCTGCTGGCTGCCGGTCAGCGTCCCATCAACAATATCGTCGACATCACCAACTATATGCTTCTGGGTCTGGGTCAGCCTATGCACTGCTTCGACCTTGCCAAGGTGAAAGGCGACAAAGTGGTGGTGCGCACCGTTGAGGCTGGCACCAAGTTCGTGACCCTCGACGAGGTAGAGCGCACGCTCACCGACCGCGACCTCATGATTTGCAACGCACAGGAACCCATGTGCATCGGCGGTGTGTTCGGCGGCCTCGACGCCGGTGTTACCGAGCAGACTACCGACATCTTCCTCGAGTCGGCTTACTTCCATCCTACATGGATTCGCAAGACCGCTCGCCGTTTCGGCCTCAATACCGACGCCTCGTTCCGCTTCGAGCGCGGCATCGACCCCAACGAAACCGTCTACAACCTCAAGTTGGCAGCCATGCTCGTGAAGCAGATTGCCGGCGGTGAGATTTGCGGCGACATCGTCGATGTGAAGGCACACGACTTCCCCGGTTTCCCCGTGGAACTGCACTACGACTATGTGACCAGCCTCATCGGCAAGAACATAGGCAAAGACACTATCAAGAGCATCGTCGAGAGCCTCGAGATGCAAATCGTGAGCGAAGACGACGAGAAAATCAACCTCATCGTGCCCACCTACCGTGTGGATGTTCAGCGCCCCTGCGATGTGGTCGAGGACATTCTGCGTGTCTATGGCTACAACAATGTGGAGTTTGGCGACTCGATCCACAGCAGCCTGAGCAACAAGGACAATGTGGACTTTGCCGACGACATGAAGGAACTCATCAGCAACCAGCTCACCTCAAACGGCTACAACGAGATTCTGAACAACTCGCTCACTGTCGAGGCCTATTATCAGGGCCTTGAGACTTATCCCGCCGAGCGATGTGTGAAGGTGATGAACGCCCTCAGTTCCGACCTCAATGTGATGCGTCAGACCATGCTCTTCGGCGGTCTCGAAAGCATTGCGCGCAATATCAACCGCAAGAACGCCAACCTTCGTTTCTACGAGTTTGGCAATGTATATTCGTTCAATCCCGAGGCCGACAACTCACAGGTTGCCCTCGCTCCCTACAGCGAACACACCGCGCTGGGTTTGTGGCTCACTGGCCACAACCACGCCGGCAACTGGGCCGAGAAGGTTCGTCCGCTCTCGGTCTATGACCTGAAAGCCGCTGTCGAGAACATCTTCAAGCGCCTGGGCATCAACGAGCGCGAACTGCTGGTGGAACAGACCGACAACGATGTGGTCACCCCCGCACTCCTCTACAAGAACCGCGGCGGCAAGTTGCTGGGCATGCTGGGCGTGGTCGAAGAGAAACTGCTCAAGCGATTCGACATCGATCAGGAAGTCTACTTCGCACAGTTCAACTGGAACGCCATCTGCAAAATGGCTGCCAAGAACAGCGTGAAGTACTACGACCTGCCCAAGACCCTGCCCGTGAAGCGCGACCTGGCGCTGCTCGTCGACACGGCCGTCACCTACGACGACATTCGCCGCGTGGTGGAGCAGAGCGAGAAGAAACTGCTCAAGAGCATGACCCTCTTCGATGTCTACGAAGGCAAGAACCTGCCCGCTGGCAAGAAGTCCTACGCCATCAGCCTCATCCTGCAAGACGATGCCAAGACCATGCAGGACAAGCAGATCGACGCCATCATGCAGAAGATTATCCGCAATCTCGAGACCCAAGTCTGCGCCCAGCTCCGCTAACAGCAAACTGATTACTGACAACTGATTACTGACAACTCATGGTTATTAATTTCGATGAATATCCCGTAGTGGTGAAGTCTCAATTCAAAGGCGGCAACAAGGATTACCTGGTGCAGACCTTCGAAGACAAGGACAACCGCATCATGCACGGCCGCCTGGAGCCCGGCGCTTCCATCGGCCTGCACCTGCACGAAGAGAACAGCGAGGTCTACTACATACTCAAAGGCAAGGCCGAGCTCATCTACGACGACACCCGCGAGACCGTGCTGCCTGGACAGGCACACTACTGCCCCGTGGGCCACTCGCACAGCATCATGAACAACGGCGACGAGGACCTCGAGTTCCTCGCCATCGTATCACGCCACGATTAAGACGATTATTAACTAAAAAAACATTTATATAATTATGGGAAGAGCTTTTGAATACCGCAAAGCAAGAAAACTCAAAAGATGGGGCAGCATGTCCCGCACGTTTACAAAAATAGGTAAGGAAATCACCATCGCCGTTAAGGCTGGTGGTCCCGATCCTTCGGCCAACTCGCGTCTGCGCGCGCTCATCGCCAACGCCAAGACCGCCAACATGCCCAAGGACACCATCGACCGCGCCATCAAGAAGGCGAGCGAGAAGGATGCCAGCGACTACAAGGAGGTCATCTACGAGGGATTTGCTCCTAACGGCATTGCCGTGCTCGTCGAGACCGCTACCGACAACACCACACGCACTGTGGCCAACCTGCGCAACTACTTCAACAAGAAGGGCGGTTCGCTGGGCAACTCGGGCACCGTGGCGTTCATGTTCTCGCACAAGTGCTACTTCCACATCGCTCCCAAGGACGGCATCACCCTCGACGACCTCGAACTCGAACTCATCGACTACGGTGCCGAGGAATTTGACCAGGACGAGGAAGAAATCATCATCTCGGGTGCTTTCGAATCGAATGGCGACATCCAGAAGTATCTTGAGGACAACGACTTCGAAATCAAGAGCAGCGAGTTTGTCTATGAACCCGCCGACTACAAGGAGCTCAACGCCGAACAGCAGGCCGAGGTCGAAGCCCTCATCGAGGTGCTCGAAGAGGATGAGGATGTGCAGAATGTCTTCACCAACATGAAAGAGGCCGATGTAGAGGAGTAATCTTGCCCCGCTCATCACCTCAATCTTTTCACACACATCACAAGCGCGTTTCATTTTCTACTGGAATGAGGCGCGCTTGTTGCAAAAAAAGCGCTGCCCCACTCGGGCACTCCTTTCAGGGTCAACCTTTTGGCACACCTTTTGCTATCCACCTTTTTCAAATGTTATATTTAATCACTTAGCTACGACTTGAAACAATGAAAAAATCCATTTGTATCTCTGTCGCCACTGTGGCGATGATTCTCATCGTGGCTGGCCATCAGGCCTGCAAGAAGGGCGACAACGCGTTTGGCTTCCTGTCTCCATCGGGCAGCCTCAAGACCACTGTCGAGCAGCTCAATCTCAAGGACCGCTTCGGCAACAACATCTTCGACGACATCACCTACGACCCCGACAGCAACCTCATGGTCATCATCGACCGGGGCGACAAGGTGGAGTTCATGGGGCGTGACGAGAAAAACACCCTCAAGCAATATGCCCAGCTCGGGCTCTACTTCGTGAGCAAGTATAACCGCAACCTCATTCCCGGCATGAAGCGTTCCAGCCCCACCGTGTTCTACCGCATCACCAACGGCGAGGCAACGGTAGTCGAGGTCGAACTGCTCAAAGACGACTACAACGCATGCGAAACCATGCACATGACCGACGACACCCTCACCTGCCGACGCATGGGCCTCAAGCTCGACCTCATCCCCAAGCCCTTCCCCATAGGCAATAGCGAGATCAGTTACCTCGAGGAGCTGGGCATCGACCTGCAGTGCACCAAGACCCAGGTCGAGGGCAACAACATCATCTTCTATGTCCACATCAACGGATGGGTGGGCGCCATCAAGGGCATTGTGGCTAAGATTGCCGACTGGACCAAGAAAATCATCATCAAGTATCTGGTCGACACCGAGTCGCGACACAAAGACCTCAAGGTCATCAAGGACTACGGGCTCAATGTCGTCATCCGCTGCTACGGCTTCGACAGCAGCGACTACAGCGACATCGTCATCGCCCCCATCGACTGGGGCGGCGACCAACCCCAACCCTCCCCCGACACCACTGCTGCCGACACCGCCCACAGCCTCCTGCCCTAATCCTGGGCAAAGTGAGGCACACACAAAGCAGGCCTTGTGGAGTGGCCCACAAGGCCTGTGTTCATTGATTTTGAGGGGTTTTAACAACGGCACCAAGCACCCTAGCCACCGCTAAGGCTTCAGCTGCCTTGCTCGAGGGGCGTTAGTAGTAGAGGCGGACGGGCGAATAGACGCGGTAGGTGAAGAACGAGGGGTCGCTGCTCATGAGCAGGTAGCCGTCGTCAAACTCGTAATAGACATCTTCGAGCAGGCCGTCGCTGTGACGCAGCACCAGGTGGTCGCGGCTATACTCGTCGTAGGTGAAGCTGGTGTACACGCCCGAGTTGCTCTGGTAGCGTCCGGTCCAGTTGTCGTAGAACGAATACTCCTCATAGTCGATGGTGAGGATGTCGTGTTCGCCGTAGCCGTCGTTCACGGCCACCAGGCCCCATGTTCCCCAATAGCGCTCGCTGAAGAAGCGGTCGCCGCAGGCAGTCAGCCCCAATGTGAGGAGGCCTAACAGAATATAAATGTAGCTCTTTTTCATAGCAGTGTAGTTTAAAATCAGTTATACTTGCTTTGTGGAGCCCTCGTTGTGCCAGTGTGCGGCACAACGATGTGCGCTCTTGTACTTTTTTAGACGCAAGAGCGCACAAAAAGTTTAAACTGCGTGTGCCGGCAAGCTATTATTTGTCCTTCTTGAGCAGGTCGCGGATCTCGCCCAGCAGTTTCTCCTCGTTGCTGGGTTCGGGCTCGGGAGCGGGCTCTTCGGCTTTCTTCTTGGTAATCTTGTTGATAGCCTTGATAACCAGGAAGATACTCAGTGCAATAATCAGGAAGTCAACCACATTCTGGATGAATGTGCCATAGTTCACTGTGGCATCGCCCACCTTAGCCTTCAGGCCGTTAAAGTCGGTACCGCCCGTCAGCATGCCCACGCAAGGCATAATCACATCGTCGACCAGCGAGCTCACAATCTTGCCAAAGGCGCCGCCAATGATCACACCAACAGCCATGTCCATCACATTGCCCTTCATGGCAAATTCCTTAAATTCTTTGATAAATCCCATAGTAGTAAAAATTTTATTTGTTAATAAAAAAGTTTGTTCTCGTCACGCTGCTCCAACTATTAAACATTCTTAATTGAGGAGCTCGGCCGCATTTTTCACTTAGAGAATCAGACATTTCCGAAAAAAAAGTATTACATTTGCACTCGGAATGCAAACAGGGGGTTATTTCCTCCCAATTCCCTTAGTTGTTGCAAAGATACAATTTTTTAATTAAAAATTATAATTTTTTTTAACTATTAATTTATAAATTAATCACTATGGGCAAAATTAAAATCGGTATTAACGGTTTCGGTCGCATCGGCCGCTTCGTTTTCCGCTCCACTTTCGAAGAAGCTAATGTGAATGATGTAGTAGTTGTAGGTATCAACGACTTGCTTCCTGTCGACTACATGGCTTACATGCTCAAATACGACACCATGCACGGCCAGTTCAACGGCAACATCGAAGTAGATGCCGAGAAGAACGAACTCATCGTTAACGGTAACCACATTCGCGTCACTGCCGAGAAAGATCCCGCCAACCTCAAGTGGGACGAAATCGGTGCTGAGTATGTGGTTGAATCAACCGGTCTCTTCCTCGCTATGGACAAGGCCGAGAAGCACATCCAGGCTGGTGCCAAGTATGTGGTGCTCTCTGCTCCCTCCAAGGCTGGCGAAGACGGTCGTCAGGCCGACATGTTCGTGTGCGGCGTCAACACCGACAAGTATGCTGGTCAGCAAATCGTTTCTAACGCTTCTTGCACCACCAACTGCCTCGCTCCCGTGGCTAAGGTGCTCAACGACAAGTTCGGCATCGAAACTGGCCTCATGACCACCGTTCACTCTACCACTGCAACCCAGAAGACCGTCGACGGTCCCTCGATGAAGGACTGGCGTGGTGGCCGTGCTGCCGCTGGCAACATCATCCCCTCGTCGACTGGCGCTGCCAAGGCTGTGGGCAAAGTGATTCCCGAACTCAATGGCAAGCTCACCGGCATCTCGATGCGCGTTCCCACCCTCGATGTTTCGGTTGTTGACCTCACCGTCAACCTCAAGAACCCCGCCACCAAAGAAGACATCTGCAAGGCTATGAAAGAAGCTGCCGAAGGCGAACTCAAAGGCATTCTCGGCTACACCGAAGACGCTGTCGTTTCGAGCGACTTCATGGGCGATCCCCGCACCTCTATCTTCGATGCCAACGCAGGCGTTTACCTGACCGACAAGTTCGTCAAGGTCGTTTCGTGGTACGACAACGAGATTGGCTACAGCCACAAGGTGATCGACCTCATCAAGGTCATGAAGAAATACAACGGTTAATCCCACGCGCGATTAACACTGTATCCCATCGCCTTGGGTTTCCTTCGGGAGGCCCAAGGCTTTTTTTGCCCCCCTACCTGTGTTTGTCAGACAATTGATGACTATTGGCTCTAAGGAGTTAAAGGAGTAAAGGAGCAGCTCACAGCTAATGGCTATCGGCTAATAGCTACGGAGTCAAAGGAGTTCAGGAGCCCCGTTAGGGGTGATAGAAAATAGGCAGGGGACACTCGGCTACGTGGGGAACGCTCGGCAAGGGTGTGGCCGACTACTGGACGGCACGGAGGGCGGCAACGGGAGTTGCCACATAGAGGGACAATGATTGTGTCAGAGTCGATAATGGCTGGGGCGTGGGGGTGATGAAGGGGGTGAATTTATGCAATTTTGAAAAAAATGTATATTTTTCTTTATGGTGCCAATTATTTTTGCTAACTTTGTGCCCCTGAAAGTATCACTCACACGATTGAATTATGCCGAGCAACACAACACTGGCAAAAATATCGCATAGATTCATCAACATCAAGGAGCCTGACCACGGCAATCGTTGATGCACTCCCCCACTGCGCCGCCACCCTCCCCTGCTGGCCGAGGCGCACACGCTTCATTTTCAATCGAATATTCACATTACAAACCATTATAGAAACACATTTTTATGGAAATCCCATTTGCCGAATCTTGGAAGATCAAAATGATTGAGCCCCTTAGAAAAAGTACGCGCGAACAGCGCGAGCAATGGCTCAAAGAAGCTCACTACAATGTATTCATGCTGAAAGCCGAACAAGTCTATATCGACTGCCTCACCGACTCGGGCACGGGCGCTATGAGCGACCGTCAGTGGGCCGAGCTGATGCTTGGCGACGAGAGTTATGCCGGTGCCACCTCGTTCTACAAATTCGAGGCTATGGTGCAGAAGATTTTCGGTTTCAAATATGTCATACCTACCCATCAGGGCCGCGCCGCCGAGAATGTGCTGTTCTCTTACCTCGTGAAAGAGGGCAACGTGATTCCCGGTAACGCACACTTTGATACCACCAAGGGCCACATCGAGAGCCGCAAGGCCAAGGCCATTGATGTGACTTGCGACGAAGCCCGCGACACCCAGCTCGAGGTTCCCTTCAAGGGCAATGTATCGCTCGAGAAGCTCGAGAAGGTGCTCGAGGAGAACAAGGGCAATGTGCCCTTCATGGTGCTCACCGTGACCAACAACACCGTGGGTGGCCAGCCCGTGTCGATGAAGAACATTCGCGAGACCTGCGAACTGTGCCACAAGTACGGCGTGCCCGTGGTGATGGACAGCGCTCGCTTTGCCGAGAACTCTTATTTCATCAAGACGCGCGAGGAAGGCTATGCCGACAAGACCATTAAGGAGATTGCCCGCGAGATGTATACCTATGTTGATGCCATGACCATGAGCGCCAAGAAAGACGGCGTTGTGAACATGGGCGGCTTTATCGCCACCAACAACCACGACTGGTACGAGGGCGCCAAGCTCTATTGCATCCCCTTCGAGGGCTTCATTACTTACGGCGGTCTGAATGGCCGTGACCTGAACGCTCTGGCTCAGGGTCTTGACGAGAACACCGAGTTTGAGATGCTCGAGACCCGCATCCACCAGGTGCAGTTCCTCGCTGGCCTGCTCGACGAGTACGGCATCCCCTATCAGCGTCCCGTGGGCGGCCACGCTCTGTTTATCGACGCCGACAAGGTGCTGTGCAATGTACCCAAGGAAGAATTCCCCGCCCAGACGCTCACTTGCGAACTCTACCTCGAGGCCGGTATCCGTGGCTGCGAGATTGGCTACATCCTGGCCGACCGCGACCCCGTAACCCGCGAGAACCGCTTTGGCGGACTTGACCTGCTGCGTCTGTGCATCGCACGCCGCGTGTATACCGACAATCACATGCGCGTGATTGCGGCAGCCCTCAAGAACGTGTTTGACCGCCGCAACGAGATTACCCGCGGCGTGAGCATCGAGTGGGAAGCACCCCTCATGCGCCACTTCACCGTGCAGCTGCGCCGCTTGCAGTAAACATTCTTTTCATAATAGTACCCGTTGGCGGGATTAAGCGAGCGCATACTTGATCCTGCCGATGGGCTTGTGATTAATCTTGTTGATGTATTGTGAAACAGTAAAGGCGCTCACTTTACTGATGATTCTAATCCCTGATAATCCTTAGCATAGTTGCGCATGATGTTGAACTGGTCGGTGAACTGCGAGAAATTCGTTTCCAGTCTCTTGCGCGCCTTGGCAAAGGGTTTGTGGAACGGCTTCCAGTCCTTCTGGTTATATCGGTATGGCACTTCAAGCTGAATGTTCGCACTCTCGAACAGATTGTATTGGATCTCTGCGCTGTAGATTGACAATACTTTACTGATAAGAACATACAGACGTTCAACCTATTAAAAACCATTAATTTAAGAGGATTCTCTCTTGACTTCATGCTGTTCTTACATTAAAAAATTATCTTTGTAACATAAATAGGTTGTTATATTGAACCACAATGATTAAGTTGAGCGTATAACCGCTCATGTAATTCTTATGTAACACTCGATAGTCAAGCAAAACATGAAGCAACTATTTGCCATACTGTTAACTCTCTTGGTTTCGGTTAGCGCCCAAGAAGCCCATGCCTATAACGTTAACCAGCATAATTGTTTGGACCGATTGACCACTGCAGAATTAATGCTCCGTGGCCAGGACTTCTTGCAGAACAAGGGTTGGGTTGCAGAACAAGGGTTGGGTTGACAGCGCAATGGTGTGTTACAGTATCGTTGCCAATCGTGCCCAGGACAATAATCTGGAAAGCAAGGAGATATATCAGATTGCCAGAGCGCTAAACAATATAGGTTATATCTCTGCGACCTACTATTATGACTTCCAGAAGGCTTACGAGAATTTGAATAAATCAATGGAATTGTCTAAGCTATACGGTTTTGACAATAATCTGGCGTACTCCTATCTTAACATGGCCTCTATCATCGACAGCCGCAACAGGCTCTTTGCCAACGATGCACTATCGACCGAGACTCTGGACAATACGAAACTTGCATTTGATTTCGCCGTCAAGGCCAAAGAGTGGAATGTGGCTGTAACCAGCATCTATAACATGCTGGACATGATACACAATAAGGCTGACTTTGAACTCATTACACCTGATTTGACCCGTTTCAAGAATTTGCAGTTGACCGACAGCGTGGAAATGTGGCAATGTACGCGCATGTTCTGCAAGGCCACCGAGGCATTTCAGGCAGGCCAATATCAACAAGCTCTAAATTACTATGAAAAAATGCTTGGTGAGGCTCAGGAAATCACGACCAACCGCCAGCAGTGTATCATCAAGGCCATGCAGCAGAAGGCTGCAGTGCTTGCCGTTATGCGCCATTATGAAGAAGCCATTTCTTGTTTGCGCGAGGTGGAGCATATAGCCCTCGACAATGGTATGCAGAGCGAGTTGATTGACAATTATAAGGCTATGGCTCAAGTCTATGTTGGTATGGGAAACCGTCAAATGGCTGAACAACTTGACTACAAGTACCTGAAGGCAAGGGATGAGTTCATTCACAAGAGTCATGCCGAGATGCTGGAGAAGTCACGTTTTCTGGACGAGTTGAGCCGTGTCAATGAGCAGGCGGCGCAGATTCAGGCAAAGCACGAGCGAGCTCATCAGTTGCTGCTCATGGTGTGTCTCATTACTGCTATCATCCTGATAGCGTTGTTACTGCTCGTGCGCAGCAATATCAAGCAGCGCAATTACATCAGGCACCTCTATGAGAAAAACGTGCAATTGCTGGATGTCAAAGTAACTGCTGAGCAGCCAGCATCTCAAGAGGACTCAGCCCCCAAGTATCAAAGCCAACTTGACCAGGAGAGCAAGGACCGCTTGTTTGAGCGCATCAAGGATGTGATGAACGATATTGCCATCATCTGCAAGCCTGATTTCTCACTTCAGCAGTTGGCCATTCAGGTAGGCAGTAACTATAAATATGTGTCACAGGTGGTCAATGAGAGTTACGGGAAAAGTTTCAAGCAGGTGCTCAACGAGCAACGCGTTCGAGAAGCGTGCCGCATCCTTAATGATCCCAATCAGTCAGCCCATCTTACCATCGAAGCTATTGCTGCAAATTTGGGTTTTAATTCACGCAGCAACTTCACAGTAACATTCAAGCGCATTACCGGCATTTCGCCATCTGACTTCATGAAGATGGCTAAGGAAAAATAAGCAGGTGACAGAGGGCTTAATTCACTGAAAGATGCCCATCAATACACAGTTTTTCGTTCTGTTTCACGGAAACAGAACACAGGCGCAGGCTATTTCTTTGCATAAGGGAATGGCCTTAACTATTTTTGCCGAAGAATTCATCAACTGGTGAAAACGCTTTGAAACCATTTTCTAACCAAAATCATTTAATTATTATGAACAAGTTACTCTTTTTATTGGCCGCAATGGCTGTTGTGCTCCCAGTGTCGGCAGGAGGACAGTTTAAGTCGCATGGTTCACAGGCTGACTACCGCCCTCTCTCTCCTGATGAGATAACCATGAATGGAAACAGTCTAAACATGATCACCGATGCTTCTGATGAAATCCCCGTTGTCATCAGCGAGGTCCCCGAGGGAACCCTTTTGACCTATTACCGTACTGGCGGTTACATCTACCACAAGTTCATGGAAACAGGTATCACCGAGTTTGAAGATGTCATGAACGTCGTGTTCGCCGAGGATGGAAAGGTTTACATCCAAAATCCCATTGCCACGCTCACCAATGGCAATTGGGTAGAGGGTACTTATGACCAGGAGAGTGGTATCATCAGCGTCCCCACTGGCCAATGCGTTTCGTGGATGGCCAATTACGGCTATGGCGGTCTGCTGGTGTGGGGCCACACCTGGTTTGAGCAGATCTATTGGGACTATGACTACGACGAGCCTGTCTATTCGCTCCATGGTGCCTACGACCCTGATGTGACCGAAATCCGCTACAAGGTCGAGGGCAATACCATCACGCTGCTCGATGGCCAGGGCGATGTGTGGGCTCCCTATCCCGAGTGGGGCAACACGACTGGCCCGTGTTTAATCTACACCGACGATCACGAGTGGGCCAATGTGCTGCAGTTCAACACGGTTGCCGTTCTCAATGACGAGAACCCCATCATTCCTGCTAATCCCACTGCCGACGAGTGGTATGACTGCGGTAACGACTGGGCCAGCAGCCAGTTCTATTTCACCTTGCCCACCACCGATACAGAAGGCAATCCCCTTGATCCTACTAGGCTGAGTTACAGCATCTTCCTTGATGATGACCAAATCTACACCTTTGATTATTGGGACTATGACTATGACATTGAGGACGACATGACTGAAATACCCTACAGTATTTACTCCGATGGCTATGACATTACCGACCATGTGGTTTATTTC
>CACXLJ010000035.1 GCA_902768435.1 uncultured Bacteroidales bacterium
TACTGTGGCATCAAACACTTTAAGAAATACTCGCATGATTTATGGATTATAATATAGTTGCCAAATAAGCATGTTTTTTTGTGCTTATTTGGTAATCGCTATGTATTGTATTGATATCCAGTGATATATGTATGAAAAATAAGAGGATGTAGTGTCGTTATTCGAAATACACATAGTTATGAAGTCTAATAATAACAAGCTAAACAAAGAACGCGAGCAGTTGTCGAAGCCAAATAGAAACGTTGCAAACAAGAGCTATTACAAAACATCCCATCAAAGTGACAATGTTGACAGATTTTTAATGTAAGTAAGTTGCATATATTTTCAAAAACAACACCTTTAATGTGACTTACAAATTGAAGTAGTTGTTGCGGTCGAGGTTGCGGTAGGAGATGGCTTCCATGATGTGGTGGGTGCGGACGGTGATGGTGCCGTCAAGGTCGCCAATGGTACGTTTGTCTCAATAAATATCTTGTGCTGTAAAGGTGCCTTCGCCTTTTAGATAGCAATTGAAAAACTTCAAAACAAGAGAGTTGACTATCATCATTGACTCTTCGGTGCTGCGATCGCCACTACCCATATCACCAAGCAGATTCGCAAGCGTGGGAGAAAGAAGGGGAAGGTCGGTAAAGTCCATGTGCCGCGTGTCGCGCAATGTGGCAGAGAAACCCTCAGCGGCATTACGGATTAGCACATCGTTCGGGTATATTTTGCCTTCTTTGCGATATTCAGGCAGCAAGGAGTAGCTATTCCAATTAACGAATTCAAGCACTGGCACATCGTAGGGCTCGTCGCGGACTTCAAGCTCATTGTCTATGACGCCCGTATACTCTGAAAGCATAGTACCATCAATGTCTATGACGGCAGACACATCGCTACGTTCTCGGCCTATAGCTACTGCGGTGGCACCACCTAGGGAATGGCCCATTACGCCTATTTTCGAGATATCAATCATTCCAAGCACGGAACTGATAGCGTCGCTGTCTATACCTGAGATGAACCAACTCTTGTCCAACGTGCTAGACTGAACAGCTGCTTTAAGTTCATCAAGCACGAAACTCATATCTGCCACGCGCAGCTCCATCCACTGCGTATATATCTTATACTCCTCCTGCGCATCGGTTATATCGCCGAGTGACAAGGCAGTGTTCATAAAATCCTTATCTACGATAACGGTATTGCCATCAGTGTCCTTCGTGAAAAAAGCGTGATGCGGATGGTCAAGCGCGACTACGACGTAGCCATTGCTCGCCAGTTCCATATAAGTTGAGGTGTTGCTCTGATAGTAGCCGAAGGCACCATGCGAGAAAACAACGAGAGGGCATCCCTTCGCAGAGCCGTCGGCGGGATAATAGATGTGTACTGGCACCTCGCGAAAACTTCTGTCCTGCTCAAAGATATCATGGCGGGATCTGTCGATAAGTATAGCAGACGTCTCAGCAATCTTGTGGTTGCCAGAGACAGGCAGACCGTTATATCCAGTGAATACAAAGGCGGGGATGAGCAGCAGTGCAATGAGTACAATGTTAAGTACACAGGAGACAATCGCACTGCTTTTCTTTTTCATGCCGTCATCCTTGTTCCGCATGATGAGTGCTTTCGCTCCAGCGACAATAAGCAGTATTGCCAGTAAGCCCAAAATGGGGACGAAACGCCACTTCTGCCCTACTACCAGCATCGTGACAATGACGAGTATGACCTGTGCTGTACGAACTATCAAACGTTCTTTACGCCATTGCTTCTTTTCTTTTTCGCTTCGGCACGCTCTTACTGCGAGCACGATTTCTAAAGCAGCCAAGATGATAAAAAGTATAGGTCCCATATGTTTCAGATGATTTTATTATTTGAAATATATTAATGACAATTTTGTGCAGTCAGAATGCAAGTCGTCAGCGACATCAAATGTGACGTGTCAACAGCAATTTCATGCCGCAAAAATAGATACTAAAATTAGGCCTGCCAAATTTATGGGACAGACAGCTAGAACCGCGGACAGATAACTAAGCCCGCTGACAAATGACAAAAAAAAGGATGATTGATTAAGCTATGAAAGAACGGAGTTTAGGCACGTAGGTACGCGATACAGGTATTATGGTTGAGTCATTGCCGAGTTTGAGTTGGTAGCCGTTTGAATTGCCCCGAGCCGACGAGATATTGTTCAGGTTAACCACGAAAGAACGATGACATTGGAAAATATTTTCATACTCGTGCAGGTCGGTGAGCACAGATGTCAATGTGGTGTGTAATACTGAGGTGTGTGCTTTGTCGTCTTTCATGTAACATACCGATACGTTATTTTTCTGTGCCTCGATATAGAGCAAGTCGTTAATGGGCAACTGAAGGTCGTTCCCTCTTACACTGGTGTCATGGATGGTGACAACCACGTCGGTCTGCTCTTCTGTGGTCTTGTCAATTAGACTCTCCAGTTGATTGCGAAGATGCCGATAATAGCTGAAACCGACCGAGAAAACTGTTATGATAATACCTATAATAAGGGTCCAATAAAGAAACTGCAGGAAAACGCTGAAGGAAATAGGATAGTGAAATAATAATGAACATGAGATGAAGTTACAGAAACCTATAAACAAGACATTTGCCAACACCGACAATGCCTCATGCCAAACAAGCCAGGGAGATGTTTTTTTGTGTAACGGTTTTATTGCAAGTTCGAACAGATAACAGCACCCAAATGTGATTGCTCCAAAAAGCAGTGAAACCAAGAACTTGTTCCCCTTATACATGTTGACTCCAAACGGCTGCAGCACATATAATATCAGAAAAACGATGGCACCATACATGGCACAATCTAGCAATATATTGCTTTGTGAGACTGGGTATTTGCGTGTAAAAAACGACATCTTGCTTTGTTTTGTGCTTGCAAATATACACATTTTGCCTTAAATACAGGGCAATTTTACAAAGAACAAAAATAGTGCGCCAGACTGATTATTTATATTATCTTTAACAGATTATGCTTTGTGCATTATAGGTTGAAGTAGTTGCTGCGGTCGAGGGTGCGGTAGCCGATGGCTTCCATGATGTGGGGGTGGCGGACGGCGACGCTGCCCTCGAGGTCAGCGATGGTGCGGGCGACCTTGAGGATGCGGTCGTAAGCCCTCGCGCTCATGTTCATGCGCTCCATGGCATCACGCAACTTCTCCAGTCCGGCAGCGTCGGGCTCGGCGTACTTGTGCAGCAGGGTAGGGGTCATCTGGGCGTTGCAGTATATGCCTCGCTCATTCTTGAAACGCAACTCCTGAATGGCACGGGCCTGAATCACGCGTTCGCGAATTGCCTGCGACGACTCGGCGGGTTGCTTCGACGACATCTCGTCGAACTCCACCGGCTGCACCTGAATCTGCAGGTCGATGCGGTCGAGCAACGGACCGCTGATGCGGTTCATGTACTGGCTGCGCTGATAGTCGGTGCACACGCAGGGTTTCTTGGGATGCCCATAATAGCCGCATGGGCACGGATTCATGCTCGCCACCAGCATAAATGAGGCAGGATACTCGGTCGAGTACTTGGCACGGCTGATGGTAATCACACGGTCCTCCAGCGGCTGGCGCAGCACCTCTAACACCGACCTCGGGAACTCTGGCAACTCGTCCATGAAGAGCACGCCATTATGCGCCAGACTAATCTCGCCCGGCATAGGATAGGTGCCGCCACCCACCAGCGCCACGGGCGAGATGGTGTGATGCGGCGAGCGGAAGGGTCGCATGGTGAGCAGCGTGGTGCCTTTCGACAGTTTTCCGGCTACCGAGTGAATCTTTGTGGTTTCAAGCGCTTCGCTCAAACTCAACGATGGCAAAATGGACGGTAAACGCTTCGACATCATTGACTTGCCGCTGCCAGGCGAACCGATGAGCAGAATGTTGTGACCGCCGGCGCATGCCACCTCAAAGGCGCGTTTTACCTGCTCCTGGCCGCGAACCTCGCTGAAGTCGAACGGAAATTCGCCCTGCGCCTTCGCAAACTCGGCACGGGTGTCCACCACCGTGGGTTCCAACTGAATCAAACCGTTCAGGAAGGCTATCACCTCGTCGAGTTTGTTCACTCCATACACATTCAGGTTGTTCACAATCGCAGCCTCCATGGCATTGTCGGCGGGCACAATAAAGCCGTCGAGGTGCATCTCACGCGCCAGTATGGCCATGGGCAAAGCGCCCTTGATGGGCCGCACCGAACCGTCGAGCGAGAGTTCGCCCATAATCATGTATCGCGACAGCAGTGTATCGTCGATTTTCTCGTCACTGGCAAGGATGCCTATGGCGATGGGCAAATCATAGGCCGACCCCTCTTTCTTGATGTCGGCGGGCGACATGTTGATAACCACCGCCTGACGAGGGAAGTCAAATCCCGCCTGAGCAATGGCGCACTTCACGCGCTCGTTGCTCTCCTTGACAGCCATATCGGGCAAACCAACGATTGTGGTTCCCACACCACGGCCAATCGACACTTCAATCGTCACGCCAATGGCATCAATGCCGTGAACGGCAGCACTTAAGGTCTTTGTGAGCATATTTCTTCAATCGGTTTTATCAATTTAAGGAACCAGTTTCTTCAAGGCATCAACGGCCAGCTTCACATTGCTGCCGGCATAGGTTACCTTGCCCAGCGAGTCGGCCACCAGCACCGACGGCACTGCCGATATATTCAGCTGCTTGAGGGTGCTGTTCAAAGGTCCATCCGGGGCCCAGAAGTGCAGTCGCCATGCCCCCATGTGCTCTTTTCTGGTCCTGCTCCACATCATCGAATCGGCATCCATGAGCACATCAACAAACTGAACCTTGCCGGCGGTGCGCTCAGCCTCGGTTTTCAGCAACTGCACATCGTTTTGCAATTCGGTCTGCTTATTCCAGAAGTAGAGGAGCGAAGCCTGCGCTGAGGTGGGGGAGAAGGTCGCAAAACTGCCTTTGCTCTCATAGAGCATCATCGAGGATATCGACTTGGGAGGCTGATCGGTCAGTTTCAGCACATTGCGATAGGTGCTCAGCAAATAGTCGGGCTTAGCCTCGGGTTTCACGGACTTGAGTAATGGCTCCACATCGGCAATGCCCCCGGGAGCCCTGTAATCGCACAGCAGCAAGAGCGTCGACAGCACATCGGCCGGATTGGCCTTGGCATATTGTTCTATGGCTGTGTTCAGCGCCGTGCGGTCGCTGTTAGCGTATTGAGCCTCATGCTCATGAATGAAGGCATACCACCGCTCGTTCACATCGTTGCCTTTCACTTCAATCCTGAAAGGGGCAGTCGCTGCGCCACGCACCTTTACATTGTCACCATTTTCAACAAGAAACCGCGCCAACAGATTATCTTGAGCACCATAGATGGCCACCAGCGTGGGTTGCTCGGCAACACCCGAAAACTCAAAACGGTCTTCCTTGACCGTTACCCATTGCTCGGCGATTCCAGCAGGAGTGGCATAGACCATGTGTAAATTTTGATTGCCAACGCCGCCAATGTTGCCTTTTATCTTGAACGACTTGCCGCAGCTGCACATCACAAGCAGCATCACACAGGTCATCAAGGCCATATTCAAGTAGTTCTTCACCATGATCAGTTAAACTTTTATTATTACCACAAATGTAGCAATTTAAGACGATAAAGGCAAAAAAACAGCGCTTTTCGGCACGATTTTGGCAAAATTGTTTTGCGTCTGCAATTATTTTCTTAACTTTGCACCGCTCCTGTGAGCTCTTGGGTAGATTCCAGAGTGGCCAAATGGGGCAGACTGTAAATCTGCTGCGTCATCGCTTCGGTGGTTCGAATCCATCTCTACCCACACAAAAAACATCAGGCTGAGACCTGATGTTTTTGTTTCTTGTAGCTTGATCAACTTGAAAACAAATCATCCATTGTTATAACCTTTTGGAAGAAGTTTGAATAGATGTTTTTCTTAATACCATAGGTTGTAACAAGCGTTGTGTGAACAGATTTGCGGCACTTCGTTTCTTTTATAAATGTATCAAGTTTATGTCGCAATTCGCCCTCATATTTCTTTGAGACTTCAAAGTCGCTAATCGAGAATTTCATCTCGCACAAGTTGACCACTCTATCAGCACGATCGATGACAAGGTCTATTTGCGCACCAGGATCAGTGTCTTTGCTGCGCCATGGCGCTTGCGTCGTCCGCACTCCATCTATTCCGAGTGCACGCTTTATTGAGGATATATGGGTAAGGCACACACTTTCAAAAGAAAAACCTCGCCAAGACTGTAATGAGGGAAGCAATTGTGAATCGCTCCAAAATGTAGGAGAAATTCCTGTTTTCCCGTCTACAAATGTCATATAAAACAACACAAAGCCATCTATAAGGCGATAATGAATATTTCTCTTTGAACCATTGTAGTATGTATATGATTCCACAAAACTGCTGGCTTCCAATCCATTTAAGACCTCTGACAAACCTCCTCCATATGAAAGACCTGTGCTTTCAGAAATCTCTTTTCGGGTAAAACCTTCTCGTTTTGTGCTTAATAATCTCAGAACTTTTGCATAAGCCTGAGGAGAACTGTAAAGCGAATTGATCAACCTATCAAACTCCAAGCTCAAACGACCTTTTTGTGTGAAAAACAATGAATCTATGTTCTGAGCAAGACTCATTCCTGGATTCATCAAAGATAAATAATAAGGAATGCCTCCCATAATCATATAGCACTGAATCTGGTCGTAACGATTCATTACAATATTCCGACTCTCAAGATATTGTTCACACTCATGTAACGAAAATGGCGCTAACCTTATCTCGGCTGTAATGCGACCATACAACCCGCCATAGTTGTTAAGCAATTTGTCATTGATCCAAGTTGTGGCTGAGCCACACACTACAAGCATCAAATAATCTTGAGCCGAGGCCCAACTATTCCAAAAATGTTCAAAAGCTGTAACAAATCCGCTACCCTTAACATCCATCCATGGCAATTCATCGATGAATACCAATTGTCGCCCCTCTAACTCTTGATGTTTTGACTCTATAAACTTTCTCAAATACATAAAAGCTTCGAACCAGTCCTTTGGAGCCTGTTCCATATCGCAACCGCTATTCTGGAGTGTGTTGTAGAATGCTTGTAACTGATAATCATTCAGCTCTTTTTTGTCAAACTCCGAAGGAGAAAGTGCAGTGTGCAAAAACAGGATTCTCTCCTCAAATAGATTACGAACCAGAAAAGTCTTCCCAATTCGTCTACGTCCATACACAACAACAAACTCAGGTTTTTTAGAAGCATATAACCGTTCTAACTCTGAGATCTCTTTTTTTCTGCCTATAATTTTCTCCATAAAACGCACTTTATTTATTTGCCACAAAATTAAGCAATTATATTTTCGTGGCAAAATTTTTAGCATTTTTTCTGCCACGAAACAGATTTTTTTGCGTTCGTGGCAAAATTTTATGCGATTTTTCTGCCACAAAATGCATTTTTACCCCTTTCGTGGCAGAATTATAGGCATTAGTAGGTAAAGCTGGAGCCGCCCAGGAATTCGCGCAGCAGGCTGGTGTGGGGCACATCCTGTTGCGGAATGCTCTCGAAGTAGTCAAGGAACCTCATGAGGCGGTAGGCCTCGCCATACTCAGGCGCATTGACGGGCACCTGCTTGAGGATGGGCATGGCATACTCCTTCATCACAGCCAACTCGAACATGAGCGACGAGTTGAACATGGCATCGGCATTCTCCTGGAATGGGAAAATCCATTTTTCCTCGCCACGGCGCACACTGGGCCAGCGGGCAATGGTGCTGCGGGCGTTCACACCGCGATACTTGAAGTCGCGCACAATGCGGCGCAACAGTCGGTTGTCGCTAGTCGAAATCCAGTTATGGTCATCAATGTTCAGGGTGGTGAGGGCTGAAACATAGACGAGATACTTCATGGCAGGGTCGATTTGCGGAGTGAGGTCGGGATTCAGTCCGTGGATGCCCTCCATGAGCAGGATGTTGTTCTCCTCGAGTTTCAAGGTGTTTCCCTTGTATTCACGCTGCCCCGTCTCGAAATTGTAGGTGGGCATCGGCACCTCCTTGCCGTCAATCAGGTCGCGCAGGTCTTTGTTGAACTGCTCCAGGTCGAGGGCATAGAGCGACTCATAGTCGTAGTCGCCCGACTCGTCGCGGGGCGTGTGCTGGCGGTCTACAAAGTAGTTATCGAGCGATATTACCTTGGGAATAATGTAATTGGTCACCAGCTGTATCGAGAGTCGCTTGGCCGAAGTGGTCTTACCACTCGACGACGGGCCTGCAATCATCACCACGCGGGCACCACCCTGGCGATAGCGGTCGGCTATGTCGGCAGCCATCTTGGCAAACTTCTGGTTGTGCAGCGCTTCGGCAACATTGATGAGCAGTGGCACATGTTGACCACGAATCACACGGTTCAGTTCGCCCACATCAGCTATGTTGATAATCTTGTTGAACTCCACATGCTCTTCCAGCGCCTTGAACAGTTTCTCCTGCGGCTGCGGCTGTGTCACCTCATCGGTGTGCTTGCGGTCAGGTCCCAGCAGCAGCATGCCATTTTTGTAAGGAATCAGGTCAAAGTTCTTGATATGCCCCGTCGAGGGTGCCAGCGGTCCTGAGTAGCTGTCGACCACATCACCCAGCTTGTAGAAAACGGTGTAAAGGTTGCCCGAAGTCTCGAGCAGACGCACCTTGTCGGGCAGATTCTGCTTGCGGAACATCTCAATCACATCGGTGGTGAGCCGCTCACGGCGCACAAAGGTGATATCTTGCTCGGCCAACTGCTTCATGCGCAGTTTCAGCGCCTCGACCAGCTGCGGATCGATAGGTTGATCGCTCTCGTGCTTGAGAATGCAGTAGTAACCACCAGCTATCGACAAGTCGACGAGCAGCCTGCGCTGCGGATATAGGTCGTGCAGCGCCTTGTAGAGCATCATGCACAGCGAACGGATATATACCCTATAGCCTTCTTTCGACGAGGCATCGAGATACTCCACCATCTTGGGACCGAAAACGGGATAACTCAGGTTCTCGGTCTTGTTGTTCACCTTGGCACAAATCGGGTTGATGGGCAGGCGCGTCTGCATGGTTTCATAAATGTCGAGCAAGCTGTCGCCACCATCAATGTCGATGTATTCTTCAGTATTTTTGCAAAAAATTTTGAATTGTCTTATCATATTTTAGTACTTTTCGTTGAAAACTAAGGTTTTAATCCACGATTCCCGTTTAATTAAAAAAAACTGTGGTATTATAGGGGCTTCTGACTGTTGGCTCGCTCCAGTTCGCGCAACGACACATTGGGATTGCGGTAACGCGCTTTGGGGTTGGCATCACCCTCGGTGGGTGCAATGGCGAGTTGCGGACATGCCTGAGCACATGCCAGACACTGCTCGCACATGCCGTCGCACACCGCATGGTCATTTTCAATGCTGTAGCAGCCGCGCGGACACACATACTCGCAAATGCTGCACCCAATGCACGCATCGATAATTTCAAACATCTCGCTCGCCTTCACAAAGTGGTGACGCACATCGCCGCCTCCAGGATGACCGCCAGCATGGTGAGGGCCACCTTCTTCGCGTTCCAGCACATATTGCTTGCGAGCATCCACATCCTTCACGATAGCGGCTATGGCGGCATCGATCTTAGCAGGGTCATTCTCTTTCAACTCCTGCGCCATGTCGAAGCGCTGCAGGCGGTTATCAGCCATTTTCACGCCGTTCACATAGGCAACCTTCACCTTCTTCTCCTGCATTGCGTCAACGAGTGTCTGTGCATCGTTACGCAAATGGCGGCCATAGGTAATGACCCCAAAGAAGTAGTCGCACTTGAACTGGGCACGCGTCAGGAATTCCTTCACAATCTCGGGAATCTCCCTGTATTTGGGATACACCAGTCCTATCTCGTCGGCCTCGAAGTTCAGGTCCTTCTCCTTGAGCAATTGCGGGATGCTCAAGGCTGTGCCTCCGTCGGCAACCAGACTCTTGGCAACATAGAGGCTATTACCTGTGCCTGTGAAGAAGAACACCAGGCGCTTCTTGCTCAGCTTCTCCCCTTTGTGGGAACTGCATGCCGTGATAGGTACTATGCCGCCCATGGCCAGGGTGGCTGTGGCAGCGCCAAATAGTTTCAGGGCGCTGCGTCGTGACATCTGATGCTTGCTCATGCTTCGTTCTGCTTTAATCGTTCAACATATCGGTTGATGCGGTGCAACTCCTGCGGGATGCGAATGCGCTGCGGACACGAGGTCACGCACTGGCCGCAACCCGTGCAGTGGTCGGCCTGACGCATTCGGGGCACGCTACGGTCATAGTCAACCAGCCACGCACGGCGATGCTTGGCATAGTCGGGGTCGGTTCTGTCGGTAGGCATCTCCTCGGCGCCCAAACACTTGTTGTAGTGCACAAAAATGCCGGGTATGTCGATGCCGTAGGGGCAGGGCATGCAGTACTTGCAGTCGTTGCACTGTATAATCTTGTAGTCCACAATCTGGGCGGCAATAGTGCCGTCGAGGTAGCGCATCTCCTTCTCGGTGAGGGGTTTCAGCGGGCAGTAGGTGTTGAGGTTGTCCTTCAGGTGCTCCATATAGGTCATGCCACTCAGGGCAGTGAGCACCTCGGGATAAGTGCCAACATAGCGGAACGACCACGAGGCCACCGAGTGGTCGGGGTCGCGCTGTTTGAGCTGTGCCACCAAGCGGTCGGGCAGGTTGCTCAGGCGTCCACCCAGCAGGGGTTCCATAATCACCGCCTGCAGATTGCGCTTCAGCAGTTCGCCATAGAGGTACTCGGCATCGGTGTTGTCCTCGTTAATTTCGTTGGCGTGCTGCCAGTCGAGGTAATTCATCTCAATCTGCACGAAGTCAAATTGCACCTTGCCCTCGTCGTGCAACTTCAGGGCATGGTCAAATATCTTGATGTCGCCGTGATAAGAGAATCCCAGATTACGGATCACGCCCTCTTTCTTCTTCTGATTCAGGAAATCCATGATGCCGTTGTTCACAAAACGGTCTTCAAAGGTCTGCATGGGATCTTCGCCACCGCCTATGTTGTGCCACAGGTAGTAGTCGAAATAGTCGACCTGCAGCGCCTTGAGCGACTCCTCGAACATGGCTATCGAGGCCTCACGGGAGTTGTCCCTGAAGTTGCTCATCTTGGTGGCGATGAAGTACTCGTTGCGTTTATGGCGGCTCAGCGCGATACCCGTGGCGGTCTCGCTCTTGCCTTTGCAATATACGGGCGAGGTGTCGAAGTAGTTCACTCCGTGCTCAATGGCATAGTCCACCTCCTTGTTCACCATTTCCTGGTCAATCTCGCCCTCACCGTTCTGTCGCTCGCCCGGGTGGTCGTTCTTGGTCGGGAGGCGCATCATGCCATAGCCCAAGAGCGACACCTTGTCGCCGGTGTGCTTGTTGGTGCGGTAGGTCATCTTGCCCTTGGGAGGTTCCTGCCCGCCTTCCTCGTTATCGTTCCTGGCACAACCCACAATGGTAGGCGCTGCCACTACAGCCGAACCCAGTCCCACAGCCTTCAAGAAACTGCGGCGGCTCAGTTGTCGGCCTTTTCTCATATCGTCGTTTGCCATAGTTCTTCTGCTTTTTTAGTTAAATCATTCGGTGCACTTCATGTCCTTCAACATAGATGGCCGAGAAGGGACGGGCGGGGCACACATACTCGCACGAACCGCAGCCAATGCAGCGTTCCACATTCACCACAGGTATGCGGCGCTTGTCCTCCTCCTTGGGCTCTTCTCCTTCGGCAGGAGCTTCGGGAGCCGGGTTTAGGGGAACCAGCTGGATGGCACCGGCAGGGCAGTGGCGGGCACAGTTGCCGCACTCCACCTCGTCGGTGAGCACAATGCAGTTCTTCTTCACCCACACGGCATGGCCTATCTGTATCGACGACTTTTCAATCTCGTCGATGGGCTGTATGGCACCGGCGGGGCACACCTCGCTGCAACGCGTGCACTCGGGGCGGCAGAAACCGCGCTCATAACTCATCACAGGCTGCATGAAGGTGGCAGGGTCGTTCGAAGGCCGCAGCACATCGTTGGGGCACTGAGCCACACACAACTGGCAACCTACGCAGCGTTTCGCCATATTGGCGGCGCTGAACGAGCCTGGAGGGGTGAGGGGCGTACTGCGATTGGGCATCTGCTTGTCTTCAATCACGGCAAGGCCTCCATCCACCTTCTTGTTGGCTTGAGCCAGAACTGCCTCGGCACCCATCACGGCGGCACCCACCATCAGGGCACGGCGCACCTCATCGGGTTTCTCGGCCTTGGCTTCTTCGGTCACAGGCTTGGCGGTCTCGAGTTGCTTGCGGGTGGGTTTATGGCCATAGTGCAGTGCGCCAAACTTGCATTTCTCAATGCAGTTGCCACACACCACACAGCGGCTATAGTCCACCTTGTGCGTTTCATAGTCGATGCATGCTGCCTTGCAGTTTTTGGTGCACAGGCTGCAATTCTTGCACTTGTCCTCGTCGAAATATACCTTGAACCACGAGAAGCGGGCCAGGAAACTCAAAGTGGTGCCAACGGGGCAGATGCTGTTGCACCAGGTGCGGCCATGCTTCCAGGCCAGCACCACGATGGCCACAATCACGCCCAGCGTCACCAGCAGCACAGGCAGGCTCTTGAGCCAAACGTCCTTGCTGTAGAAGGCATAACTGTCGAAGTGTTCGCTGATGGAGGCCAGCAAATTGTTGCCCCACACATAGAGCGGCTGCAGGAAAGTGTTCACAAAACGCCCGTAGGTGCCATAGGGGGCAAGCAGGGCTATCACGATGCCCAGTCCCAGCACCACAGCCACAATGAGCAGCACCAGCATGGCATAGCGCAGCCAGTTCTTGGCGGGACTGTAGCTGAAGCGATTCTTCTTTTTCCTGCCGTGAATCCACGACACAATGTCCTGGAACACGCCCAGCGGGCATATCACTGAACAATAGATGCGGCCAAAGACGAGCGTGAGCAGTGCCAGCACCACAATCACCACCGCGTTCAGCGCCAGCACGGCAGGCAACAGCTGCACCTTAGCGAGCCAGCCCAGCCAGTGATGTAGCGTACCCGAGAAATCGAGCAGCAACAAGGTGATGAGCGTGAAGCACACTGCCGCTAAAATGATTCTTATTTTTCGTAGCATAAGTGAATTGGTTTTCTATAGTAAACTTGTTAATTATAGACTAATCTCTTAGCAATTTCTTAATAATTCCGTAAAAGTAACATTTTTTTCCGTAATTTCAAAACATCTACCATTTTACTTGCCTAAAACAATAAAATTATCACTATCTTTGTAATGCGGGGAAAGATTCCCTGACACATAACTATAACAACACTTTCACGAGCATAGATATGGAACAAAAAAGGCTTTTTCTACTTGATGCTTATGCACTCATTTTCAGGGCTTACTATGCGCTGATGAGGAATCCGCGCTTCTCAAAAAGCGGCATCGACACCAGCGCCATTTTCGGCTTTGTCAACACTCTGCAGGACCTGCTCAAGCGCGAGAATCCCTCGCACATCGCTGTGTGCTTCGACCCCAAGGGCAAGACCTTCAGGCATGAGGCCTATGAGCAATACAAGGCCAACCGCGACGAGACACCCGAGGGCATCAAGGTGGCGGTGCCCTACATCAAGCGCATTCTCGAGGCCTACCGCATCCCCATCTTCGAGGTGCCGGGCTTTGAGGCCGACGATGTGATAGGCACCCTCTCACAAAAAGCCTCTTCGGCGGGTTTCATGACCTACATGGTGACCGGCGACAAGGACTTCGGACAACTGGTGAACGAACACGCCAAAATCTACAACCCTGGCAAGAACGAGGTGCTGGGCGTTGACGAAATCAAGGCAAAGTACGGCATCACCGATCCCCTGCAGGTCATCGACATCCTGGGCCTCATGGGCGACACGGCCGACAACATTCCAGGCTGCCCCGGCGTGGGCCCCAAGACCGCTGAGAAACTCGTGCAGCAGTATGGCAGCATCGAGCACTTGCTGGAATCAACAAGCGAACTCAAAGGCAGCCTCAAGGACAAAATCGAAAACAATGCCGACCAAATCAGGTTCTCCAAGTTCCTCGCCACCATCAAGACTGATGTGCCCATGGACTTCGATGAAGAGCAACTGCAGCGCCGGCCGGCCGACTTCCAGGCAATGCGCACCGTGTTCAACGAACTCGACTTCAAGACGCTTGCCACACGCATCATCGACCATGCCGAGGCCAACATAGGACTCGAAGGCGTTGCCGCTCCAGCACCCGTTGAACCCGCCCCTGCCCGCAGCGCCACACAGCAGCCCTCACTCTTCGACTTTGCCGACGCTCCCGCCGAACCGGCTCCCGTCGTGGAAACCATCACCCTCAAGTCACACAACCACAACTATCAGGTGGTGGCCGACCTCGACGAGGCTGCCAAGGTGATTGAACGACTTGTGAAATCACCCTCGGTGGCGGTCAACATCGTGGCGGCAGGTGACGAGGCCATGACAGCACAGATTCTGGGCTTCGCCCTTGCCAGCGAACGCTACACTGCCTTCTACCTGCCCCTTGACGGCTTCGGGTGGATGACCGATGTGGTGCGACCCCTTTTCGAGAACAAGCAAGTGCGCATCGTCAGCAACGATGTGAAGCGCGACATGGTGATGCTGCACAACGCCGGCATCCACTTCCAGGCACAGTACTACGACACCTCGGTAGCCCACTACCTGCTGCAGCCCGAGCGCAACCACGCTACGGCCAACATTGCTCGCGATATACTCAACTACCAGACCATCGATCCCGAAACAGTGTTCGGCCCCAAAGGTCGTGGACAGAAGAAACTGCAGGAAGTGTCCGCCGACAAACTCTGCAACCTGGTGTGCGAACTCGCCGACATCTCCCTCGACTTGCCCGAAGCGCTCGACAAAGCACTTGCCGACAACCAGCAGACACACCTGCTCACCGACATCGAACTGCCTCTTATCGAGGTGCTTGCCGCTATGGAAATAGCCGGTGCACGCATCGATGTGAAGGCACTCAACGACTATTCGGTGACTCTCACCGCGCAAGTCGACGAACTGGAGCGGCAATGCCACGAATTGGCCGGCAAGCAGTTCAACACCGCCTCGCCCGCACAGGTGGGTGAAATCCTCTTCGACCACCTGCAACTCGATGCCAAGGCCAAGAAAACCAAGACGGGCCAATATTCCACCACCGAGGAGGTACTCATGAAACTGCGCGACCGTCACCCGCTCGTCGACAAAATTCTGGAACTGCGAGGCATTCGCAAACTGCTCTCCACCTATGTCAACGCCCTGCCGGCGCTCATAAACCGCCGAACGGGCCGCATTCACACCACTTATAATCAGACGGTTACCGCCACAGGCCGACTCTCGTCGACCAATCCCAACCTGCAGAACATTCCCGTGCGCAACGAGGAGGGCCGCGAGATTCGCAAGGCCTTCATCCCCGCCGACGGTAATGTGTTCTTCAGTGCCGACTACTCGCAGATTGAACTGCGCCTAGTGGCCGACCTGAGCCAAGATGCCACCATGCTCGATGCCTTCAAGCACGGACACGACATCCACGCCATCACCGCCGCCAAAATCTACCACGAACAGCTCGAAGATGTCACCCCCGACCAGCGTCGCAAGGCAAAAACCGCCAACTTTGGCATCCTCTACGGCATCTCGGCATTCGGACTTTCGGAGCGACTCAACATTCCCCGTGCCGAGTCTAAGATGCTCATCGACGGCTACTTCCAGACCTTCCCACAAGTGCGTGCCTACATCGACCGCAGCATTGCACAGGCCAAGGAAAAAGGCTATGTGACAACGCTCTATGGCCGTCGACGCATGTTGCCCGACATCAACTCGCGCAATGCCGTGGTGCGCAGCTTCAGTGAGCGCAATGCCATCAACGCGCCCATCCAGGGCACCGCTGCCGACATCATCAAGATTGCCATGATTCACATCTACCGTCGATTCAAGGAGGAGAACATCCAGTCGAAGATGATTCTGCAAGTGCATGACGAACTCAACTTCGATGTACGCCCCGACGAACTCGAGCAGGTGACCCGCATTGTGGTGGAGGAAATGGAGAACGCCTACAAGGGCGGCGTGCGCCTCACCGCCAGCCACGGCACCGGCGCCAACTGGCTCGACGCCCACTAAGATATTCAAGTTTCGCGAAACTTGATGTTGAGGGTTGAGATTACTACGCTTCGCTCCGTGTTGAGGGTTGTGGGATGAAGGATTGAAGCAAAGGGCAGAGGTTAAAATCCCGTTAGGGATGTGTGAAAATAGGCAGGAGTAGAGCCGAAGGCGGAACCCCTGTTAACCAATGCAAAATACAAAACCTTAGCCCCATTAGGGGCGACAGAAAAAATTTCATCAAAAAAAGGCGCTCAATCAAGCGCCTTTTTGTTCTTCTTCCTCATCGGGAATGTAGGGCACTTCGCCCTCAAGCCGTTCAGGAACCGTGTTACCATCCTCATTCAGGTCGTGCCCGTCTGGTGACACTTCGCCTTGCCATTGCCCGATCTCTTCACCATCTTCAAGACCCAATATCGTTCTGAAAACCGATGGAGACTTGCCAGCGTTCTCTGGGTCCATATCAACGGCACCGGCCGTTTTCATGGCGCTTTCTGTACTGCTAGAAGAAGTCGCTGCAGGTTTCTCGCCACCGCCATGGCAGCTGCCCAGCATTAGCGCTCCGGCTGCAAGGCCCGTGAGCATCACCGTTTTGCCAGCCATGCGGCGCAAGCTCAACTGTTGCTCCAGATAGGCCACCTCGGCCTCGCACTTGGGGCATGTGCCGGCACAGTCGCCCTGATAGCGGCACTCACTCGTCACCAGCGCAATGTCGTTGGCGCGCGCTATTTCTTGCCTGATTTCCTTCAGGATCTTGCATGTCCTCTTGCCTCTATACATAGTTTTTGAGTTTAGTGTTGAGTGTTTAGAGCGTCGAATCTTTGGATTTAGTGTTTAAAATTGTGTCTTTAGGGAATTTCTCTCAACTCTAAACCCTAAACTTTTAAACCCTAAACCCTTTGCTTCGCAAAGTTAGTACTGCTCGTCATCGTTGGGGAACGATCCGTCCTTCACATCAATGATATAATTGCCCACGCTGTCGATAATCTGCTCAGCCAGGTTGTTATACACACGCAAGAACTTGGGTTTGAAATCGGTGTTCAGTCCCAACATGTCGTGCAGCACCAGCACCTGTCCGTCGCAATACTTGCCGCCACCAATGCCAATGGTGGGGATGGTGAGCCGCTCGGTCACCTTCTTGGCAAGCGTAGCAGGAATCTTTTCCAGCACAATGGTGAAGCAACCAGCCTCTTGTAAAGCTGCAGCGTCGCTGAGCAACTTCTGCGCCTCGGCCTCCTCGGTGGCACGGGTCACATAGGAGCCAAACTGATTAATCGACTGCGGGGTGAGGCCCAGATGACCGCACACGGGAATGCCGGCGCGCAATATCATCTCAATGCTGTCGTGCACCTCGCTGCCGCCCTCCAGCTTCACGCCGTCGGCACCTGTCTCCTGCATGATGCGCACGGCATTGCGTTGCGCCTCGATAGGGTCGCCCTTGTAGGTGCCGAAGGGCATATCCACCAGCACCATAGCGCGCTTCACGGCACGCACCACCGTGCGGCCATACACAATCATGTCGTCGATGGTGATGGGCACTGTCGTGGCATTGCCCTGCATCACATTCGAGGCACTGTCGCCCACCAGAATCATGTCGATGCCTGCCTTGTCGACAAGCCCGGCCATCGTGAAGTCGTAGGCCGTTATCATCGCTATCTTCTCGCCCGCCAGTTTCATTTCCTGTACGCGCTTGGTGGTCACTTTCTTGGGGTTGGTGATGGTGTAAGTTGACATAACTTTTCGTTTTAATAATGATTTAGACGGCAAATATACACTTTTCTTGCAGTTACCACAAAAAAAGTGAAAAAATTATCACAAATACAATCCAAAAAGGGAATTTGGGTTGCTATTTGGTCTTGTGGGTCATGATGTCGAGCACAAAGCGGTCGGTCACATCCATTCCTCGGCTGCCAATGGCGGTGAGGTTGCGAATGCTCTGGTCCACATCGTCGTCGATGATGCCCTCTTGCGAGGAAACATATTTGTGCTGCATGGCGAGCATGGCGCTGAGCATGGCGGTGCCCACACCGCTGGTGAGTTTGAGGGCGCACGAAGGCTTGGCTCCGTCGCAAATCATGCCGGTGAGGTTTGCAATCATGTTCTTCACCGAGTAACTAATTTGCTCATAAGTGCCACCCATCAGGTAGGTGATGCCGCAGCTGCTGCCAGTCGAAGCCACCACACAGCCGCACAAAGCCGAGAGAGCACCCAGGGTTTGCTTAATGTAGATGGCGGTGAGGTTAGAGATGATGAGGGCGCGAATCAGTTCTTCCTCGGTATTGTGATTTTCCTCGGCAAAGACCACTACAGGCATGGTGGCGCAAATTCCCTGATTACCAGAACCTGAGTTACTCATGACGGGAACCATGGCCCCGGCCATGCGCGCATCGCAGGCACAGCTGGTGGCGGCCATGATTTTAGCAAAAATGCTGTCGCCCATGATGCCGCGGCCCAGTGGCGAGAGCATGGTCTTGCCGAGCTGGTGCCCGTAGTTTTCGCGCAGTCCGCTCTTCGCGGCAGCCTCGTTGAGTTTCTTGGCCTCGAGTATAAAACGCAGCTGCTCTATATCGGTTTGCGTCGCGAAGTCATACACCTTGCGCAGGTTGAGTTGCGGATCCTCGGGCGCAGTCTGTTCCTCTGCACCATCGCAGCAAGCGGAAGAGTTAGTGGCCACTTCGGCACCATCTTTCGACAGCCACACAAAGTGGGTGTGATGCGTCTTGATGCGTGCCTCGGCACTATGTTCGCCGGCTGTTACGCAAGCGTTGATATAGAGTTTATCGAGATCATCCTTTTCGAGCGTGACATGTATTCTGCCCTCAGAGATGAACTGTTTGCCGCGCTCCACCGCCTCGCGGTTGCAGTCGCACAGCACCTCGAGTTGCTTCTCGGGCCGGCCTATGAGTGCACCCAGTGCAATGGCAATGGGCAAACCTATCATACCCGTTCCGGGAATACCCACACCCATGGCGTTCTTGAGAATGTTGGCGCTCAGTCGCACATCCACCCGCTCGGGAGTGGTGCCGAGCAACTCGGTGGCCTTTGCCACACAGAGCGCTACAGCAATGGGCTCGGTGCAGCCAATGGCGGGCACCACCTGTCGCTTGATAAAGGCTATTATCGCATCTCGTTCTTCAGCAGTAATCATAGTATAATCGGTTAAGAGTTTATATTAGGTATGCAAAATTATAAATAATTTTCTTACTTTACTTCGTCTCTCCAAAAATTGATTGCAGGTAGTCGACGAGTTTGCGCACGGCGCGGCCTCGGTGCGAGATGGCATTCTTCTCCTCGGGCTGCATCTGGGCAAAGGTGCGTCCGTCACCCTCCACAGGCTGGAAAATGCTGTCGTATCCAAAACCGCCCTCACCATGACGCTCGGTGAGTATCACGCCCTCGACCTTGCCGTCAAAGAACTTCATCTCCTCAAACCTCAGCGGGAACTCGGTGGTGTCGTCCTCCTCACGCTCAATGAGCGCAACCACTGTGCGGAATCGGGCTGTGCGCTGCTCCATGGGCACATCCTTCATTTCACGCAGCACACGGTCGATGTTGCGGTCACTGTCGTGCGCCACGCCGCCATAGCGTGCCGAGTGCACACCGGGAGCACCATTAAGTGCGTCAATCTCCAACCCCGTGTCGTCGCTGAAGCAGTCGTAGCCATAATGGTCGGCCACATAGCGCGCCTTCATCTCGGCATTACCCTGCAGGGTGTCGGCCGTTTCGGGTATATCCTCATGGCAGCCAATGTCGTTCAGACTCAGTATTTCAATCTTGTCGCCCACTATCTGGCGCAGTTCCTCCAGCTTATGGGCATTATTGGTAGCAAAAACTATCTTTTTCATCGTTCAATCGTTTATTTAAGAAAACAATCCCCGCACCACTTTTCATAGCACGGGGATTTTATAAAAGTCAGTGATCAAATCACCACATTCACAATCTTGTTGGGCACGACAATCACCTTCTTGGGTGCCTTGCCCTCGAGCCACTTGGCGGCACCTTCATGAGCGAGCGCCACACGCTCTACCTCGGCAGCATCGGTGCCAGCCGGTACTTCAATGTTGTAGCGTGGACGACCCTTGAACAGCACCGTATATTTAATGGTCGATTCTTTCAGGTAGTCCTCGTTCCATGCAGGCCACTGGGCATCGCACACAGTGCCTTCATGACCCAGCACATGCCACAATTCCTCGCTGATGTGCGGTGCAAAGGGTGCCAGCAGCACAATCAGGTCGTCGAAGATGGCCTTCTTGTTGCACTTGAGGCTGTAGAGTTCGTTCACGCAAATCATGAACGCAGCCACCGATGTGTTGTACGACAGCGCCTCGATGTCGCCGCTCACCTTCTTGATGAGTTTGTGCAGTGACTTCAGTTCTTCGGCACTGGGTTGCTCGTCAACAATCTTCAATTCATCGCCATTGAAGAATAGGCCCCACAGGCGTTTCAAGAAGCGGTTCACACCGTCGATGCCGTTAGTGTCCCACGGCTTGCTCGCCTCGACAGGACCCAGGAACATCTCATACAGGCGCAGCGTGTCGGCACCATAGCGCTCCACGATGTCGTCGGGGTTCACCACATTGAACATTGATTTCGACATCTTCTCGATGGCCCAGCCGCAAATGTATTTGTCTTTCTCCAATATGAACTCGGCATCCTTGAATTCGGGTCGCCAAGCGCGGAATTTCTCGATATCGAGCACATCGGCGCTCACCATGTTCACATCCACATGAATGGGTGTCACATCATAGTCTCAGCCTCGCACACATAGCCGTAGTCATACAGGAACTTGTTCCAGAAACGGCTATAGATAAGGTGACCCGTAGCATGCTCGGTACCACCAATATAGAGGTCGACTTGACGCCAATATTCATCCACATCCTTGTCGACAAGCGCCTCGTCGTTGTGCGGATCCATGTAGCGCAGATAATAGGCACTCGAACCGGCAAAGCCTGGCATTGTGCACAGTTCCAGCGGACGCCCGTTACTGGCCACCCAGTTCTTGGCGCGACCCAGCGGCGGCTCGCCCGTTTCGGTGGGCAGGAACTTATCTACCTCGGGCAAGAGCAGCGGCAATTCGCTCTCTTCGAGCGCCTGTGGCTGGTTGTCCTCGTCGTAGTAGATGGGAAACGGCTCACCCCAGTAACGCTGACGGCTGAAGATGGCGTCGCGCAGCCTGTAGTTCACCTTCACCTTGCCAATGCCTTTTTCCTCAATAAACTCCTTGGTCTTGGCAATGGCATCTTTCACCTGCAAGCCGTTGAGCTGCAACATTTCGTTGCTCGAGTTGCACATGATGCCCTCTTTGGCGTCAAAGCTCTCCTCGCTCACATCGGCACCCTCAATCAGCGGAATGATGGGCAGGTCGAAGTGCTTGGCAAACGCATAGTCGCGGCTGTCGTGAGCCGGCACTGCCATGATGGCGCCGGTGCCGTAGCCTGCCAGCACATAGTCACTTATATAAATAGGTATCTTCTTCAACGAAATGGGGTTGATGGCATAGCTACCCGTGAACACACCGCTCACCTTCTTCTCGATGAGGCGCTCGCGCTCGGTCTTGTGCTTCACCTCGTCGATATAGGCATCGACGGCAGCACGCTGGTCGGCCGTCACCACTTTTTCAACATACTCGCTCTCGGGAGCAAGCACCATGAAGGTGACACCGAAAATCGTGTCGGCACGGGTGGTGAAGATGAGCAGACTCTCGTCGCTGTCGGCTACCGGGAAGGTCATCTCTGCACCCTCGCTGTAGCCTATCCAGTTGCGCTGAGTTTCCTTGATTGAGTCGGTCCACTCAATGGTGTCCAGGTCGCGCAGCAGGCGTCCGGCATAAGCCGATACGCGCAAGCACCACTGGCTCATCATCTTCTGCTCAACGGGATAACCGCCGCGAATCGACACACCCTCGCTCACCTCGTCGTTGGCAAGCACAGTGCCCAGTTTGGCGCACCAGTTTACCATGGTGTTGCCACGATAAGCAATGCGGTAGTCCATCAGTATGTTTTCCTTCTCCACCTTGCTGAATGCCTTCCACTCGTCGGCAGTGAAGTCGTTGTTGCCATTCGTGTGTGCAGGACAATCTTTGGTGCCGTGTTTCTCGAAGTATTCCATGAGTTCCTCAATGGGGCGTGCCTTCTCGAGCTCTGTGTTATAATAGCTCTTGAACATCTTCAAGAAGGCCCACTGCGTCCACTTGTAATACTTCGGGTCGCAGGTGCGCACCTCGCGGTTCCAGTCGTAGCAGAAACCAATCTTGTCCATCTGCTCACGATAGCGGTTGATGTTCTGGTTGGTGGTGATTTCGGGATGCTGACCCGTCTGTATTGCATATTGTTCGGCGGGCAATCCATAGGCATCATAACCCATGGGATGCAGCACATTAAAACCTTTCAACCTCTTGTAACGCGCATAGATGTCGCTGGCAATGTAACCCAGCGGATGCCCCACATGCAATCCTGCTCCCGAGGGGTAGGGGAACATGTCGAGCACATAGAATTTGGGTTTCGCGTGGTCAACTTCCACTTGATAGATTTTGTTATCCTTCCAGTAGCGTTGCCACTTTTTCTCTATTTCTTTAAAATTATATTCCATTTTTATGTGTTTAAAAAACTCTCTAACTAATCACTCAACCCTCAACTCTAAACTCTAAACCTCAAGGTTTAAACTTGAATGATTTATAACAATTTTTTCACTTCTTCTTCCACAAGTTTCATGTCGTGAGTGGGCTCGAAGCGTTTCACCACATTGCCTTCCTTGTCAACCAGGAATTTGGTGAAGTTCCACTTGATATCACTCTTCTTGGCATAGTCGGGATCGGCCTTCGACAGCATTTCGTCGAGCAGTTTGCCCAGCTTGTCGTTCAGGTCAAATCCCTCAAATGTCTTCTGCGCTTTCAAGTAAGTGAACAGTGGGCTCTCATTCTCGCCATTCACCTCAATTTTCTTGAACTGCGGGAACTCGGTGCCAAAATTCAAGGTGCAGAATTCGTGTATTTCCTCCTCGGTGCCAGGAGCCTGCTGGCCGAACTGGTTGCACGGGAAATCAAGAATTTCAAGACCCTGATCCTTATAATCTTTATACATGGCTTCGAGTGCCTCATATTGCGGTGTAAAGCCGCAGCGCGTAGCAGTGTTAACAATCAGCAGCACCTTGCCTTTATATTCGCTTAACGAAACTTCTTTGCCTCTACGGTCAAGTACCGTAAAATCATATACATTTTGTGCCATAACACTTATACTTAATATTGTGAATAATATCGTTAAAAGCTTTTTCATTCCAAATCTTTGAACTAAATAATCACTCAACACTCAACTCTAACCGCTAGCTCGACGGAGTGAGCAGCATGAGTCAGCCAAAGGCTGGTGTGCGAAAAGCGAACCTCCGTCAAACTCTAAATCCTAAACCATTATTTAATTATTCCTAATTTTTTCGAAATATCGAGCATGCGCTTCACCGGCTTGATGGCCTTCTTGGCGAGTTTTGCGTCAACCTCAATCTCGGGTGCAAGATATTTCAGCGAATTATAGAGTTTCTCGAGCGTAATCATCTTCATAAAATTGCACTCGTTGCAGGCGCAAGTGCCGTCTTCGGGCGGAGCAGGAATGAAAGTCTTCTCGGGGCACTGCTTCTGCATCTGAATCAGAATGCCGCTCTCGGTGCACACAATAAACTTCTTCGACTCGTTCTCAACTGCATAGTTAAGCAGTGCCTGCGTCGATCCAATCTTGTCGGCAATGAGCCTGATGGGTTTCGGGCACTCGGGGTGTACCAGCACCTTGGCATCTTCGTTCTCCTCCTTGAGTTTCATGATTTTCTCAATCGAGAACTGCTCATGCACATGGCAGGCACCGTCCCACACCTTCATCTGGCGGCCCGTGATGCTGTTGATGTAGTTACCCAGGTTGCGGTCGGGACCAAAGATTATTTTCTCATCCTCGGGCAGACTGTCAACAATCTGCTTGGCGTTCGACGAGGTCACCACCACATCGGTCAGCGCCTTCACGGCAGCAGTGGTGTTCACATAGCTCACCACCGTGTGGCCGGGATTCTC
>CACXLJ010000036.1 GCA_902768435.1 uncultured Bacteroidales bacterium
CACATTGGCAAGCAGGCCGCGATCGGTGGAACGAACAAGTTGTTTTGAACCCTTTACCGTCACCCCATTCAGGGCGTATTGGTCGGGTTGCATTTTGATAGTGCCGGCGTTGTCGCGGGCGCACAGGAGATGAACGGTCTTATAGCCCACATAAGAGATGCGGGCGATGACCTTGCCGTGGTCGTTGGGAATGACGAAGCGGCCGCTCTCGTTGGTCACACCGCCAGTAATGAGGGTGGAGTCGCGTGGCGAGAGCAAAGCGACGTTGGCATAGGGTAGCGGCAAGTTGTTCTCGTCCAGCACCACACCCTTGAGGTGGTGCTCAGTCTTGTGGATGCATTCCACATAGATGTCGTTGTTATCCCCCTGAGTCATCTTTATGGGATAGAAACCTATAATCTGGCGAATGGCATCAGCAACAGGTTTGTTCTTGACATGGGTGGTAACAGTAAAATCCTCCAGCTCGTTGTAGATAAACACAATCTTGTGGTTACTGGTCTGCTGCTGGACGTACTTCAGCGCGTCGCTCATCGACACATTCTGGAAGTTGCGGGTTATGCGCTGTGCGTGTGCTGTGCCCACCAATGTACACAGCAATAGTATCATGGTAAAAAGTCTTTTCATCATCACTTGCCCTCCTGTGCCGATTCAACAATGAGTTTATTGCCCTCACGAGAGATGCTGAGCGACTCGAAGTGCGACAGCATATCCACAACCATGTCGAGTGAATAGTCCGGCTCCCACTCGTAGTAGAGACGCAACGAGCGCACATCGTCGGTGCGGTACTCCACATCCACTTGGTAATAGGCCGACGGCCAGCATCTGCTCCAGCGGCACATTGTCATAGAGGCGTGGCTCAGCCGCTGCTGCTGGTGTGCTATCGTTTGCCACTTCTATGGCTGAAGATGCTTCGTGAGCGGGCAGCTGCTGGGGTGTTTCAGACTTTTGAACTTCCTTTGGCTCATTATCCTGCTTTTGAAGTCCAAAGAAGCCTGTCGTGACTGCGGCATAGGACAGGCCGAAAAGCGCAACGGCAATGGCAGCAGTGACTGCCACCTTGCGCCACAAGGGGATGACGGCAGCGCGTGCACGCTGCGACTGGGCGAGGCGCTGCCATTCGGCATCGATGGTCTCGTCGCTCACCTCGGGCGACGGGGCGGTGCTTTTGACCTTCGCCATCAGGGTATAAAGTTCACGGCACTCATCATCGGCAAGAATCTCTTGCCATTGTGCCTCGCTGTAACACTCGGGCTGTTCCAGCATCTGTAATAGTAAATCGGTCTTGTTCATTGCCCTTTAATTTTAAGTTTCAAGTTGTAAGTTTTAAGTTGGCATCCGCCCTCCTTACACCTCAATAATCTTTAAGCGTTTGACGTAATTGACGGAGTGCGCTATGCAGGTGCTTGTAGATGGTGGTATGGCTCACGCCCAGGCGCCGGGCGACCTCGGTCAAAGGCACCCCCTCGTGGAAATGCAGGCGTATTACCTCTCGACACACAGGCGGAACCAGCGCATCGATGCCCTTGCCGAGCGCTTCAATTTCGCGCTCAAGTTCTTCGGGCGATGTCTGTTCCACTTCAGTGTCGGGAATGAGATATTGCTGCAACTGGTCGTGCAACTTGCGGTCACGCATCATGTTCAGGCACTGGTTGCGCACGCACGACAGCAGATAAGGCACGACGGTCGTTTCACGCAGTTCAGTTTGTTCTACAAGCAACTTGGCAAAGACGTCGTGCACAACATCCTTGCTGTCGTCATCGTCGTGCAACAGCATGTAAGCCAGCCGATGCATCGCACTGTAATGCTGCCTGAACAGCCGCTCGATATGTCTTTCTCTGTCTGTCATACACTCTATATACACACAGAAACCGATTTTTTAAACCCCTGGCGGAGTTTTTTCTCGTTTTTTTTATTCGGTATCAGTTTGACAATATATAATATGTGCAAATTTACTTGAATATCACACTATACGCCAACACCCAAATGGGTGTTTTTTTGGAAACATACAAGATAATGTGTAATTTTGCCTTATTCAACCATCTCAGTTATAACTCGGGACTAAAAGACCGATTCAGATTAAACCCGATTTGAGTTAAAAAGCTACAACTATGGCATGCGAGAATTGTAAATTCAGAGAGCACTATCACAAAAAGCCAAAATCGGCATTAGGCCGATTCTGGCGTTGGCACATCAACTTCTGCCCGGGCTGGAAGGCCTATTTCAAGTCACTCCCAACCGACGAGCAGGCAAAACTCCGCGAAAAATACAACTTCACCAAGTACCAGCAGCAATAGCAAAGCCGCTTAGCGGATGAAGTGCATGCCCTGCCAAGGCTCGCGATCGGGGTAGGCAGGAGCGCCCTCGGCATGGATGCGCTTAAGCAGGAATGCCATGTTGTCGGCCAGTGTGCGCATCGTCTGCATGCCCTCGGTGTCCATTCCCGACTCGCCCGGCTGCAGGCCGTAAACAATGTTCCAGTACTGCGATGCAACCACCGGCATGTTCATCATCATGAACGGCATGTTCATGGTCTGGAATGCTGCTGTGGCGCCACCACGCCGGCACACAGCAATCGAGGCGGCGGGCTTGTTCTGGAACAGATCACCTGCCGAATAGAACATGCGCTGCACCAGCGACAGTGCCGCCCCCGTGGGCTGCCCGTAGTAAACTGGCGAACCAATGATGAATCCGTCGCACTCGGCCATCTTCTCGCTCACACGGTTGCAAATGTCATCGTCAAACACACAGCGGCCCAGTTGCTTCTCGAGGCACTGGTTGCACGCTATGCAACTGCGCACAGGTTTCACACCCAGCTGCACAATCTCACTCTCCACGCCATGCTTCTCGAGCTGACGCGACACCTCACACAAGGCACGGTAGGTGTTGCCCTCACGACGAGGACTCGCATTCACTAGCAATACTTTCATCTCTATAGCTTTAATATTAATGTAGAACACAAAAATAGGCAATTTTGCTCAAAAAACAAAATTGCCCATTATTGACAAATATGAATCTTCAAACGAATTCCTTCTTAATTAAGTTTACCGTCCTGGAGTGAACGACTCGAAACTGTTGTCATTGTAGAAAACCATGATGTTCACAATGCGTCGGCCGTCGGCCGCCGGTTTCGAGGCATTCACCGTGTTGTTCTTGCCAGCACTGCGCGCAATGCTCTGCAACGCCATCGAGAGGGCATTAGGCGATGTTCCGGCATCATGCTTAGGAGCACCCGAAAAAGTGGCATCATTCTCGCCAAAATTGATTTGAGGGTGTTTTGCGTTATCCGATGCGTTTTCGGGCATTATAGATTTCGCTTGAGTCTCGACGGGTTGAGGAGCCATTGCAAAATCACCCGAGTTCTCATTTGGAACAAACATGTTGCCGTCGCCAAACATGAGCCACATCATGTTCAGGGTGGGATAAGCATTATGAATCTTCGTCAGCACCTCGTCGCTAACTTTCTTATTTCGTCCGTTCAGCAACTGCGAGAGAGTGGGACGAGGTATTTCACATGTATCGGCAAATTGAGAATTAGCAATCCCGTTTTGACTTAAGAACAATTTTATGCGCGAAACAATGTCCATAGGGCTATTTACTTTTTTGAATTTTTCAATTGCAAATTTACAACACATATTTGAATTTGCAAAATTTTTAACGGTAAATTTTCATTTTCGCGATTTATTTTTTCAAATAGCTGTTAATTGTCACAAATTGTCAATTTACGAAATAATAATAAACAATAACTTTATATATTATGTGTTATTTTACTTGTTTTTATATAGTTATAGCACTATAAATGCAAAAATTTCCGGCCCCGTGGAACACTTTCAGCAAAACTTGAATTTTACATATAAGTAACACTTTAATGATTACTATTTACTTCATTGATTCTCTGCATTTTACAATAAATGTAATCAAGTGTTAATTTGCAAATTCACACGATTTTGGCACTTTTGAAATGCAAATTCACGAAATCAACCACCCTACCCTGGACCAGAATTGCGTTTTGTAATTCAAAACACCCTGTTTCAAATTGCAAAATTAGCTTCTCAATTTCAAATTCTTCGTCCGGTTTACAAATTTAAATCGGTAAACTCTTTGTGGTAAAATGCCAAAAATCGGCAAAAATTTTGCTCAACTCGATTTCCCTGCGATTTTTCTCAACCGCACCATCTTTCATTCAAATCCCGAAAATCTGAGCAAATCTCAGGGCGTTAAAACAGTCCCTAAAACCACCCTTAAACGATTGATATTCTATCTATTCAAACACCCGATTATCCCCTACTGCCGTGCTGCGCCATCTAACCAGAAAATAACGCAAAAATGAGCCGAAACAGGCCCATTTTCTACCCTAAAAATTGCCTATCTATGACAATTTTCTTCTAAATAGTATGCTAAAAATGCTATTTTGAGGCTATTTTCGTGCTAATTCAGTGCCAATGTAGCGTGCTGTGATCGATTTGGGCGATGCTGCCACCTGCTCGGGGGTGCCAAATGTCACCACTTCGCCCCCATTGCGCCCGCCTTCAGGCCCCATGTCAATCACATAGTCGGCACATTTTATCACATCCATGTTGTGTTCGATCACCACAACGGTATTTCCTTTTTTGACCAATTTATTCAAAACGCCCAACAGCACCTTGATATCTTCAAAGTGGAGACCGGTTGTTGGCTCATCCAGGATGTATAATGTCTTGCCAGTATCTTTCTTCGAGAGTTCGGCAGCAAGTTTCACGCGCTGACTTTCGCCACCCGACAGCGTACTCGACGGCTGTCCCAGTTTGATGTACCCCAACCCTACTTCCTGCAGCATCTTCATCTTCTTGAGAATCGCAGGAACGGCATCGAAGAATTCCACAGCCTGATTTATCGTCATGTCGAGCACATCGGCTATCGATTTGCCCTTGAATTTCACCTCCAGCGTCTCGCGGTTGTAGCGTTTTCCGCCACATTCCTCGCAAGGCACCAGCACATCGGGCAGGAAATTCATCTCCACCGTCTTGTAACCGTTGCCCTTGCACACCTCACAACGGCCTCCCGAGATGTTAAACGAGAAGCGTCCGGGCTTGTAGGCGCGTATTTTCGCCTCTGGCAGGTTCACAAACAGGTTGCGAATGTCGGCAAACACGCCCGTGTAGGTGGCAGGATTGGAACGCGGCGTGCGACCCAGCGGCGACTGGTCGACTGTCACCACCTTATCTACATATTCCAGCCCCTCAATGCTGTCATAAGGCAGCGGGTTGGTCGTCGAGCGGTATAGTTTCTGGCTCAAAATGGGTTGCAGAGTAGCATTCACCAGCGTCGACTTGCCACTGCCCGACACGCCCGTCACGCAGATGAAGGTGCCCAGCGGCAGCTCCACATCCACATGCTTCAGATTATTGCCGCTACAGCCCCTTAAAACGAGTTTATGCCCGTTTCCTGCACGGCGCTCGGCGGGCACCTCGATGCGCTTGGTCCCGTTCAGGTAGTCGGCTGTGAGCGTGTGCTCGCGCAGCAGCTGTGCCGGAGTGCCTGCAAACACCACATGGCCGCCCTTCCGGCCTGCCAGTGGACCTATGTCGACCACATAGTCGGCATCGAGCATCATGTCGCGGTCGTGTTCCACCACAATCACCGTGTTGCCGTCGTCACGCAGCCGCTTGAGCGCCTCTATGAGCCGGCGATTGTCGCGCTGGTGCAACCCTATACTGGGCTCGTCAAGGATATAGAGCACATTCACCAGCTGCGAACCAATCTGCGTGGCGAGCCTGATGCGCTGGCTCTCACCGCCCGACAGCGAGGCCGAGGTACGGTTGAGCGACACATAGTCGAGCCCCACTTGCAGCAGGAAACTGAGCCGCACATTGATTTCCTTCACAATCTCGCTGGCAATCTTCCACTGCGTGGGCGTCACATGATTGTGCAAGTCGCTCATCCACTCTTGCAGTTCCGAGATGTCCATGGCGGCCAGTTGCGCTATGTTCTTCCCATTGATGAAGAAGTGCAGCGCCTCCTTGTTCAGCCGCTGGCCCTGGCACTCAGGGCATGCGCAGCGCGAGTAGAACTGCCCGGCCCACTTCTGGGCTTGCGTTGTGGCATCGTCGCTCTGCTGCATCTCTATGTATTTCACGAGACCGTCATAGGCCATGAAATAGTTTTTCATGCCCATTGTCTCGTTCTTCAGGTTCAGTTTCTCATTGCTCCCGTTCATGATCTCGTCGAGCGCCTCATCGGGGATGTCGGCGAGCGGGGTGTCGAGTGTCACGCCATATTTCTCGCAGATTGCCTCAATTTGCCAGAATATGACAGAATTCTTGTACTTTCCAAGCGGCAATATGCCACCGTTGCGTATGCTCGCACTGCCGTCAGGCATGATTTTCTCGCGGTCTATGATGTTCACAAACCCCAATCCTTTGCACTTGTGGCAAGCGCCCAGCGGCGAGTTGAACGAGAAATTGTGAGGCGCCGGATCCAGATACGACAGGCCCGTCACAGGGTCCATGAGCGTCTTGCTGTAGTACGACACCTCATTGCTCTCGGCATCCAGCACCATGAGCTGGTCATCGCCCTGCCTGAATGCCAGGTCCACCGTTTCCATGAGCCGCTGCTGCATCTTGTCGGTCACCCTCATACGGTCGATCACCAGCTCAATCGAGTGATTCTTGTAGCGGTCGACCTTCATACCAAAGGTTATTTCACGCATTTCGCCGTCGATGCGCACATGCATGTAGCCCTTCTTGCGCTGTTGCTCAAACAGGTCCTTGTAGTGCCCCTTGCGGTTCTTCACCAGCGGAGCCAGCACATATATCTTGCGGTCCGAGAATTTTTCCAGAATCAGGCTCACAATCTTCTCGGTCGAGTATTTCACCATTTTCTCGCCCGACAGATACGACACCGCCTCCGAGGCACGCGCATAGAGCAGTCGCAGGTAGTCGTACACCTCGGTGGTTGTGCCCACGGTGCTCCGCGGGTTCTTGTTCACGGTCTTCTGCCCTATCGATATCACCGGATTCAGTCCCGATATCTTGTCAACATCGGGGCGTTCCAGCACGCCCAGCATGTTGCGGGCGTACGACGAGAATGTCTCCAGGTAGCGGCGCTGCCCCTCGGCAAATATCGTGTCGAATGCCAACGACGACTTGCCGCTGCCACTCAGCCCCGTGATCACCGTGAGCTGGTAGTGCGGTATGTCTACATCGATATTCTTCAGGTTATGCACGCGTGCGCCAAGCACGCTCAACATTTCGGTTTCCTGCCGCTCCTCTTTCATTGTCGTTTTTAGTCAACTGTCCAGTTTTTATCATACACGGTGAACGACCGCTTGCTGCGATACAGGTCCTTCGATACAGGAATACGCACCTTATAGGTCTTGCCTGTCGAGTTGGTGAGTTTGGTGGAGCGTATCCACGGATTGGCCTCGCGCAACTGTGCATAGCTGATGTTGCGAGCCTGTGCCCAGGAGCTCCAGTCGGCCACACTGCCGCTCACATCCTCGGTGGTGTAGTTCACGGGCTGATACAGCTGATTCCTGTACAGCCTGTAGCCATATCGCTTGGGATTCTCAAAAAACATCTTATAGGCGATAATCCTGAACACATAGCGTGTGGTTTCCTTGTTCAAGTACAGGTCAAACGAGTTGCTCTGCGATTGCTTCGACAGTTCGCCCGAAATGTGCGACATGCCGGCATTGTACGAGGCTGCCACCGTGGGCCAGTGCTTGTAGCGGTTGTAGGCCGACTTCAGATACTTGCATGCGGCTACGGTCGATTTCTCAGGGTCGTAGCGCTCGTCAACCTCGCCATCGACCTGCAGACCATAGTCCTTGGCCGTACTGGACAAAAATTGCCAAATTCCGGCAGCTTTCGCGCTCGAGTAGGCGTTGTAGTCCATCGAGCTCTCGGTCACTGCCAAGTACAGGAAGTCGAGAGGCACATTCTGCTCCTTGAGTATTTTTGCCATGACCGGGAAATAGCGGTTGGCACGCTTGATGCACATGAGCGTGGTGGTGTGACCATAAATCACGCCTGTCAGTTCGCGGTCGAGCCGCTCATACATGTCAAGGCGGTCAAAGCTCACCTTTTCGCCGCAAAAGTTTATCGACGATGGGATATCGGCATTGGCCGACACAGGAAACACGATGTTGCGGTTACTCGAAGCCGAACTCTTATATTGAGCCTGCGATGTGCCAAGCGCGAGCATCGCCGTCAGCACACCAGCAATAAGTCTTATCTTGTTCATTTTCAATGATATTTTATTCTTCTGTTTTATTCTTCTGTTTCTTGCAATAAGCAACTTTATTTATTCGGTTGTCCCTCCGTCGGGCACGGTTCCACCATCCGAGTCACCGCTCGAATAGGGATTCTCCTTGTAGCGTATGATGTTGATATCGCCGCCCAGCTTGTACTCCTTGCCATCCGAGCCTTTGGCCTTAATCACATAGTAGTACACGCCCGGCTTCACCAGTTTGCCACGATAGGTGCCGTCCCACCCTTGCGACGGGTCGGTCAACTCTATGATCTGGTTACCCCAAGTGTTGAAAATCCAGCAATGGAACTCCACGATCGACTTGTAAGAAACCTTCCAAATGTCGTTTGCGCCTTCCGATGTCCCGGGAGTGAACACATTGGGGCACTTGAGTTCCGATTCGCCAATGTTCACTGTGTAGGTCTCGCCGATGGCCTCACAAGTGCCGTCCTCGTTCGAGCCCACAAAGCGCCAGTAGAAGGTGCCAGCCTCCTCAAAAGTCTGTTCCACCTCGTCCTGGTTGAGACGCAACACCAGATTCGAAAACTCCGAATCATACGACATCTGCCACTCTTTGTGAATAACGGCATCGGTACAATCCGACGAGAATATGATGGTCACCGGAGCCGAACCGCCAAATTGGCCGCCTTCGTTCTTCATCTCGTTGTCGTTGTCGCGCTCTTCCTGAACAGCCGTGGTGTGCACATCCACTGCACTCGTCATATAGGTGTCGCTCGTTATCTCCACATCCTCGTCCCAGAGTTGCAGGAAACGGTCGCCCCACAGCGTGAAGGTGGTGTTGCACAGCGGCGCCGGGACCACTATCGTGCTCTTCAGCGTATTCTCTATTTCAACTGTGTCAACCTGCGCCCACATGTCCTTGGCGTCGCTCCAGACCAAAGTCTGGCAGCTCAGTTTCATCTGGCGGTCAAGCACCTGATGCGCACCCGTAATCGTGTAATAGCCAATGTCCTTGCCGGTGCCGTTCACATTCAAGGTGGCAGTGCCGCAATCGGTCGCATCCTCAATAACAAGGCTATGCAGCCGCAGATAGTAGTCCTTGTAGTTCACCACCCACACATAGGTGTTTTCGATGCCTTCCTCAATGACAATACCCTTGTTGGCATAGTTCGTCATGTCCTTCAAGGTAGTTTCACGGCCATTGCGTTCAATTCCGGGAATCTCGTTTGCATAAGCCGCGCCGCCTTCATCGTAGGTGTACCAGGTCACCTTGTTGTCGGTCGATGCTTCATAGTGCATGCTCACGCCATTGGTGTCATACAGGACATAGATTTTTTGCAAACCTGTCGACTTCGACGGGGTATCCTCAAAGACGGGTTTACTGTTGCCGCTAAACGATATTTGTGCCAGCCCCAGTTGAGCCGCACATGCCAATATTGCTGTAATGATAAGTCGGGTTTTCATAAACTGCAAAGATAACAATTATTTACCTTAATAACGAAAACTAATGCCCCTAAATTGTATTTCTTAAGGTTTTTTTCATTGTTCTGCACGCTTTTGCTTGCTTTTCACACTTATAGTCACTAATTTTGCCCAAAGCGTTTAAAAAACTAATACTTCAACTATGAGAGAAAGAGTAGGTTTTGGTACAAGATTAGGAGCCATCGCTGCCACGGTGGGCTCTGCTGTGGGTTTGGGTAACATCTGGCGATTCCCCTACGAGGCGGGGCAGAATGGCGGCGGCGCCTTTATCCTCGTCTACATCATTTGCGTCATCTTGCTCGGCGTGCCGGTCATCATGAGCGAGTTCATCATCGGGCGCTCTACGCACAAGAGCATGATGGGCGCACTCAAGGAACTCAAGCCTAAATCCAAAATCTACAACTTCACCTATGTGTGCATCGCCGGTGCCGTTATCACGCTGGGCTTCTACAGCGTGGTGTGCGGGTGGGTCATGGAGTACCTGTTTCGCGCCATCGGGGGCGGCCTGAGCAACCACACGCCACAGGAGTACTCACAGATATTTAACGGTTTTACGGGCGACGGACTGCGTTGCATCCTCTGGACGGTATTATTCAACGCCATCAACTTCTGGGTGGTGAGCCGTGGTGTCAAGAAAGGCATCGAGCGCGTTTCCAGCATCATGATGCCGCTGCTCTTCCTCCTACTCATCATTTTCTGCGTCAATTCACTGCTTTTGCCAAATTCTGGCAAGGGGCTGCGTTTCCTCCTCTACCCCGATTTCTCGCAACTTTCATGGAAAGGGGTCATCAACGCCATGGGACAGGCATTCATGTCGCTATCGCTGGGTGTAGCCATGCTCATCACCTATTCGTCCTACTTCAGCGACAAGATGTCGCTCACGCGCGATGCCACACTCATTTCGGTGCTCGACACGCTCGTCGCCATTCTGGCGGGCATCATCATTTTCCCTGCCGTCTTCTCATTTGGTATGCAGCCCGAGGCCGGTCCCAAACTCATCTTCGAGATTCTGCCCTCCATCTTCCAGCAGATGCCGGGCGCCTACATCTGGGGCGTACTCTTCTTCCTGCTGCTCATCTTTGCATCGCTCACCAGCACCATCTCCATTAGCGAAATCACCATCGCCTTCCTCATCGAGGAGCGCAACATGAGCCGCAACCGCGCCACCCTGTGCTGCGCCATGCCAGTGCTGGTCATTGCCACACTCAGCGCACTCTCGTTCAATGTGCTCAGCGATGTCACGCTCTGGGGAATGAATCTGTTCGATGTCTTCAACTATGCCGCCAGCAATGTGTTCATGCTCTTGGGTGGACTCTTCACGGCCGTCTTCGTGGGATGGTTCCTCGACAAGCGCATCATCACCGAGCAGCTCACCAACCGTGGCACAATCAAGAGCCATGCGCAGCCTTACATCATCTTCTGCCTGCGCTATGTGGCACCCGTCACCGTGTGCCTCATCTTCCTCTATTGTGTGGGACTTATTTAACCCGAATCGGGCATTAGGCCGATTTAGGTTTAAGGGATTCCTATATAACAAAAGTGCTTGTCATTTCCTGACAAGCACCCCCGTTATAACTTAATTTATCTATTTGCCATATCGGGCCTCGACCACATTTATCACATAGTCGCCCATCTTCTCGCACTCGCATATCAGGTCGGTAAACGCCGTACCCACTGCGTAGTTGTATTCGTGCTCGTTCACCTTCAGTGCATTCTCGGCGCGCAGCTTGTCGCGCAACGAGTTGATGTCGTTCTCGATTCTGAACGATTCCTTGATCGAGATGCCCATCTCCTCTTCGGTGTCTTTCAGCACCACAATCATCTGGTCGATGGCTTTCATCAGCAACCTCATCATGCGGCGCACCGACTCCTTGTGCTGCTCGGTGAGCGACACATTCGACGGTTTCTGGCGGTTCATGGTGCGGGCCAGGTTGAAGCAGGCGTCACCAATGCTCTCAATCTCGCCTATCTGACGCAACATCATCCTGATCTTGCCCTTCGACTCGTCGCTCAGGTGAGCATCGCTCACACGCTCAAGGAATCGGGCAATCTCCAGCTCGGTGCGGTCCGACAGGTCCTCGCCCTCCTCTATCTTGATAAACATCTGGTCGAAGGCCTCTTTTTCAGTAATATCAAACATCTTGCGCACCTCGCCAAACAGCGCCTTGATTTGGCCGCCAAAGTGGGCCACCTCGCGCTGGGCCTGCAGTATCGCGATTTCTGGAGTCTGCACAAGACCGGCGTTGATGTAGCGCAGTCGCACGCTCTTCTCCTCTTCTTCGCTGTCTTCGACCTTAGCCTTGGGCTTGATCAGGCGGCACACCAGTTTCTCGATCTGTGGCACAAACCATATCAGAATAAAGGTGTTCATCAGGTTGAAGCAGGTGTGGAAGGCGGCCAGCACCACACTCAACTTAGCGGCATTGGCATAGAAATCGGCCTCAGGCACTGTGCCTCGGGTCATGCTCGAATCATAGCCCACAAGCGAGCACACACCGTCGACAAACGGGTGCAGCACAAACAATATCCAGAACACGCCAAACAGGTTGAACAGCATGTGCGCCAGTGCCGCACGCCGCGCTTGGGTCGACGCCGTCAACGCGGCCAGGTTCGAAGTCACGGTCGTACCGATGTTCTCACCCATCACAAGCGCAATACCCTGATAGATGGGCAACGCGCCACTCGAGCACAAGATCATCGTGATAGCCATCACCGCTGCCGACGACTGCACACACATCGTGAGCACACCGCCTATCAGCAGGAACACAATCGTTGTCAAGAAACTGTTGGGATCGAACGACGAGAAGAAGTTCAGAACTGCCTCCTGCTCGCCCAGATTCATATCGATACCCGTCTGGCGCAAAGTGCCCAGACCCAAGAACATAAATGCAAGACCAAACAGGAAATCGCCCACATTCTTGTGTTTTCTGCGGTAGATGAGCAGCAGCGCTATCAGGAACGCGGGCCACACAAGGTCGGTGATATTGAACGAGAAGCCTGCCGACATGATCCACGCCGTGAGCGTTGTGCCGATGTTGGCACCCATAATCACACTGATGGCCTGCGCAAGCGTGAGCAACTCGGCATTCACAAACGATACCGTCATCACAGTGGTTGCGGTCGAACTCTGTACGGCAGCCGTCACGGTCACGCCTGTGAGCAGACCCGTGAAACGGTTTGTCGTCATCTTGCCAAGCACATTGCGCAGCTGCGGACCAGCCATTTTCTGCAATGTTTCACTCATCTGTTTCATGCCGAATATCAGCAATGCCAGCGAACCCAGCATTCTGAGCACATGTATCACAACTTCGTTCGATGTTCCCATATTTTTATATTTGTAATGTCCTTCTTCTACGAAATTAAACACTACAAATATAATCATATTATTTTAAATACCCAACACGATGCATCCATTTTTCAACAAACTATGCTTTTGTGAGCATCACACAGCGCACCCGGCAAACCTCCCCATTTTTGGAGAGATAAATATTAGCCATCAACAAAATTAGTTGTCAATAATTGTCAATAATCTATATTTCCCTTGCTGTTTTACGCACATCGCCGTTTATTTCGCGCTCGGCGGCATGAAACGCTTCACATGGCTCGTCTTGAACACCCAGCAAGTGTTCTCCTCCATCCGCTGCATCAGTCCCTGATGCTGTCGTGGAATGCCCATGAAACCGCCTTGAGGTGTCTCAAAAAAGTCACGGCCCATGGTAAGCATGCCATACACTTTCCCGTCCTTCAGCACCGGGCATCCACTCGCCCCATGCGTGATGCGCTGAGCCGTCGAAATCTGAAAATAACCCTCCTCATCGGCATCGCCACGCACAATGCACGGAGTCGACACCCGCTGCAACCGGCCATTCCTCATTTGCCAGCAAAGCACCTCCAGTTCGTCGCCTTTAACGGCATCTTTGTCACTTAACGACAATGGGCTCGGCAGCGTTCCAACGCGATAAATCGCCACATCATAGCCCAGTTTATCCTCGGCCTGCAACTGGCGTGGCCACCACATCACATGCTCCAGAGGGAAATCAAAACCTGCATTGCGCACATAGTAGGTCTGCGCTTTCTCAATCACATGACCCGCCGTGAGCAGATGGTCCTCGATGCAAAAAGCCGTGCCGGCAAACGACCGCTCGTCGCCCGCCCGCCTCAGTATAGGCATCACATAATTCTTAATCTCCATCTGTTCCATTATCGTTCGTTTACCCTATCATTTACAAAAACCATGCCACACCACTTTATCAAGGAAAAATGTCCATGTAGGGCGAGACGCTGTCTCGCTCACATTCACTTGCAAATCTCCTTGGCTAGTGCATTGAGTGCCATACATTGCTCGCGAGTAATGGAGCAATGCTCATTGTGGTGTTCCCAAGGAGCCACGAGCAGTAATCGCCCTTGCGAGCAAGCCACGAAACGGCGTCCCTGTGGCTTTTCCATCGATGAAAAACCATTCTCAACAATCACAATCTGTGGAAAACCAGCGTCATACACACGGCGCATGACAGTTTTTTCTCCAACACTGATACATGGCGAGACTGCCACAGCACCACTGGCGGCCAATTCCAACACACGATCTCCTTCAGCGGCAATCACCTCTGGGGGCATGTGGCGCGAACATTGTACCTGCACGCGCAGTGGGTAATTCAGCAAATCCACATTTCCCATTACTGCCACCCGAGCACCTCCAATATTAACATGCCCCACTGTAAACCATTGTGGGCATGTTCGCTTGACCCACAGCCTTAGGGGATTCTCACGCAAATAGGTCACCCAAGTGTTCAACTGGCCCTTGTGGGTGAGAATCCTGTCATTGAAACCTGATTCCCATAGTGATATAGTAGCAGAGCGAGACTGCGTCTCGCCATACATCGACATTTCACGCCATTCCCGCGTACAGCGCGCTTTGAAGTAACTCACAACATGACCTAATGGTCGAGTCAGGAACGCTGTCACATGTACAATACCATGCACATGGTCGGGCATGAGCTGCAACCACTGCACCTTCACCTGAGGAAATATTGTAGGCAACAAGTTCCACTGCTCCATCACACGCTTGCCAAGTGTGCTCGGACAGAGCCACGGTAAGTCATGCTCGTCATCAGGGGCACGCAGTTCTCCAAGCAATGGACGCCTGTCAGCCACAGCAATAGTAATCATGTAGATGCACACACTGGTATAGTCATGGTCTTCCTTACGACGCTTCATCGAAGGATGCTTGCCTTTCTCAGGATGAGACTGCAGCCACTCCACATGTTTGCGTTTGTTTTCATATTCCGCATCATCCATAGCCATAATGCAAAAATACACAAAGAATCACAATCACACAACCACCTCTCAACAAATAATGTCTCCGCATGACAAAACAAGCAAACAAAAATGTCCATGTAGGGCGAGACGAAGTCTCGCTTTTGCCCCCTCTTTCTCATTTTCATTTCCAAAAACCACCATTTTTCATCATTTTCAGAAACAAAATCAAATTTTCTCCCTAAAAATTAATCATCAAATATGTGCGATTGCCATGTTCACCACACTCCATCATCCCTTATTTTTGCCCCCAAATATTAACCCTAAACCTCCTGCGAAGCAGGAATCAAACCCTAAACACTAAACTCTAAACACTAAACTCTCAACCCTAAACTCTAAACTGCGAGCATGCTCGCATCTAAACCCTAAACCCCTGCGAAGCAGGATTTATACCCATTATGAAAACACCACCCAAAACCCTCAACGCCACCATCGCGCAGCTCGTTCATGGCAACGCCCTGCGCAGTTACATCATCAATGTCATTATAGCACACAACGGCCGCATTTCCATTGCCGGCATCGCCAAGCTCATGTTCCGTTCACGCGAGGCCATAGCAAAACACATCCGCATGCTCGAGGCCATGAGAGTCATTCAGCATGTCGGCACCCGTCGAAAAGGTTACTGGCGAGTCGCGCCGCTCAATCAGGCCCAGCTCAACCAACTCATGGGCATTCCACCTCAATTGGCCCAGCGGTTCAATGTCATGCGACTCAAATCACACTCAACGAGAGTACATGAAAACGCCACGGAAGTACACGATAACCTCACGGAAGCACACAAACAGGCCACGGAAGTACACAAAACGGCGCCGAAAGTACACAACGCTTCCACGAGAGCACACAACGCCGATTACGACGATTTCTTCACCGTATCCTATGGTTATTAGCCAGTTACGCCATCTCTTAACATCCAAAACCCCTCGAGAGTACCATGAAATTTTCCCAAAATCCACTCTCACGCCATTCCCAACCCTGTTTTAATGGCTGCCCAACATTGTAATTTTAAGTGCGAAGCATGTCCAAAAAAAGATTTGTTCCTGGATTCTGTTAGATTTCTCGCGAAGCGACTCATTTTAGGTTAGTTTCATTTTTTCCTGGATTTGTTGGCGCTGTGAAGAAAAAGTTGTAACTTTACACTCCCTAAACAAGCATTCATTTTATTATGATAACATTTTTCAAAAAGGGAGCGAAAACAGTCTATGCAGTAGACAGCACTCATTCGCTCTCTGCACCCGAGGTACAGAAACTTGAGTGGCTCCTATGCGCCACGCGTTTAGACGACAACACACTGCGCGGAACCTTCATCGGTCCCCGCCGCGAGATGATCACACCCTGGAGCACCAATGCCGTCGAAATCACCCAGAACATGGACATGACCGGCATTGAGCGCATCGAGGAGTTCACCGTGACCCGCGACAAGCAGCCCAAGTGCGATGTGATGCTGCAGCGCATCTATCACACGCTCGACGGCGAAGTGTTCAACATCACACGCGCGCCCGAACCTATTATATATATAGACAATCTCGAGCAGTATAACCTCGACGAGGGTCTTGCCCTGAGCCATGAAGAGATTGACTACCTCAACAGCCTCAGCAAGCGTCTGGGCCGCCCCCTCACCGACAGCGAGGTGTTCGGCTTCTCGCAGGTCAACAGTGAGCACTGCCGTCACAAGATTTTCAACGGCACCTTCATCGTTGATGGCGAGGAAATGCCCGTTTCGCTGTTCAAACTCATCAAGAAGACTACCGGTGATAACCCCAACAAGGTCATCTCGGCCTACAAGGATAATGTGGCGTTTGTCGACGGACCCACTATTCAGCAGTTTGCTCCCGAGCGCCCCGATGTGCCCTCGTTCTTCGAGGTCAACGACATCCAGTCGGTCATCTCGCTCAAGGCCGAGACACACAACTTCCCCACCACGGTCGAACCCTTCAATGGTGCTGCAACAGGCACCGGCGGCGAGATTCGCGACCGTCTGGGCGGCGGTCAGGCCAGTCTGCCTCTCGCAGGCACGGCTGTCTATATGACCAGCTACCCGCGCACCATGGCCGAACGCGCATGGGAACGCTGCACCATGCCTCCGCGCCCCTGGCTCTACCAGACACCTGAGCAAATTCTCATCAAGGCATCGAACGGTGCCAGCGACTTCGGCAACAAGTATGGCCAGCCGCTCATTTGCGGCTCAGTGCTCACCTTCGAGCACCAGCAGGGCAAGCAGCAGTTTGCCTACGACAAGGTCATCATGCTCGCAGGCGGTGTGGGCTTTGCCAACAAGCGCGACGCCATCAAGGGCACTCCGCAAGCTGGTGAAAAAGTAGTAGTGATGGGTGGCGACAACTACCGCATCGGCATGGGCGGTGGCGCAGTGAGCAGCGTCAACACTGGCCAGTATGCAGGCGCCATCGAACTCAACGCCGTGCAGCGTGCCAACCCCGAAATGCAGAAGCGTGTGGCCAATGTCATCCGCGCGCTTGCCGAAAACAAGACCAACCCCATCGTCTCTATCCACGACCACGGCGCTGGCGGGCACCTCAATGCCTTGAGCGAACTCGTCGAGGAGACCGGTGGAAAAATCAATATGGCAGCCCTGCCCGTGGGCGACCCCACCCTCTCGGCCAAGGAAATCATCGGCAACGAGTCGCAAGAACGCATGGGCATGGTGGTGAACGACAAAGATGTGAAATTCATCGAGAAGATTGCCCAGCGCGAGCGCGCGCCCTTCTATCTCGTGGGTGAGACCACGGGCGACCACCGCTTCGTCTTTGAGCAGACCGACGGCAAACGCCCCATCGACCTCGCCATGAGCGACATGTTCGGCAGTTCACCCAAGACGGTCATGACCGATGTCACCACGCCTCACCAGTTCAAACCGGTGAAAACCTCTGCTGCCAATCTTAACGAATACATCGAAACCGTGCTCCAGCTCGAGGCTGTGGCTTGCAAAGACTGGCTCACCAACAAGGTCGATCGCTCGGTAACTGGCAAAATCGCCCGCCAGCAATGCCAGGGCGAGATTCAGTTGCCCTTGAGCGACTGCGGTGTGGTAGCACTCGACTATACTGGCACATCTGGCATCGCCACCTCGCTGGGCCATGCTCCCCAAGCAGGTCTCATCGACCCCGCAAGCGGTTCGGTGCTCTCGATTGCCGAGGCCCTCACCAACATCGTGGGTGCTAACCTCAATGGCGGACTCAGCACTGTCTCGCTCAGCGCCAACTGGATGTGGCCCTGCCGCAACCAGGGCGAAGATGCCGGCCTCTACCGTGCCGTGAAAGCGTGCAGCGACTTTGCCTGCGCTCTGGGCATCAACATCCCCACGGGCAAAGACAGTCTGTCGATGACACAGAAGTACGGCAAGAAGAAGATTCTCGCTCCAGGCACCGTCATCATCTCGGCCGCCGGCGAAGTGGCCGATGTGAAGAAAACTGTCTCGCCTGTGCTCCAGCAGCGCAAGAGCCAGATTTACTATATCGACTTCACCCAGTCTCCGCTCCAACTGGGCGGCAGCGCACTGGCGCAGTCACTAGGCTTTGTGGGCGACAAGACTCCGCAAGTGCCTAACCCCACCTATTTTGCAACTGCGTTCAATGCCATACAGCAACTCGTCGACGACCAGCTGCTGCTTGCCGCTCACGATGTGAGTGCCGGTGGTCTCATCACCACCCTGCTCGAGATGACATTCGCCAACCGCAAGGGCGGACTCAACATGCTGCTCGACGCCTTCGACGAGAAAGACCTCATCAAGATTCTCTTTGCCGAGAATCCTGCCCTCGTCGTCCAGGTGGCCAATCAGCAATGCGGCAAAGTGGAACGCTTCCTCGCCCAGCAGGGTGTGAAGTTCCTCTGCATCGGCCAGCCCGTCGACGACCGCACGCTCACCCTGAGTCACAACGGCAAGGACCACATGCTCTTCATCGACCACCTGCGCGACCTGTGGTACAAGTCCAGCTACCTGCTCGACTGCAAGCAGAGCACCCCGCGTCTGGCCAAGGCCCGCTATGAGAACTACAAGAAACAGCCCCTGCGCTGGCGCATGCCACAAGGCTTTACCGGCCGTCTGGCCGACTTGGGCCTCAAGGGCTTCACCCACAAGCGCAGCGGTGTCAAGGCCGCCATCATCCGCGAGAAGGGCGTGAACGGTGATCGCGAAATGGCCTACTCACTCTATCTCGCTGGCTTCGATGTGAAAGATGTGCACATGACCGACCTCATGAGTGGTCGTGAGACGCTCAAAGATGTCTCGATGATTGTGTTCTGCGGCGGTTTCTCTAACAGCGATGTGCTGGGTTCGGCCAAGGGCTGGGCCAGCGGCTTCGTGTGGAACGACAAGGCGAAACGCGCACTTCAAGACTTCTACAGCCGCCCCGACACCCTGAGTCTGGGCATCTGCAACGGCTGCCAGGTGATGATCGAACTCAACCTCATCAATCCCGAGTTCAAGAGCCAGCCCCACATGGACCACAACGACAGCCACAAGTTCGAATCGGGCTTTGTGGGTCTCACCATACCCGAGAACAACTCGGTCATGTTCAGTTCGCTTGCCGGTTCTAAACTGGGCATCTGGGTAGCCCATGGCGAGGGCAAGTTCAATCTGCCCGAAGGTGTCGACAACTACAATGTGGTGGCACAGTACAGTTACCGCTCCTATCCCGCCAATCCCAACGGTTCGCCCCTGGGCATTGCGGGCATCGCATCGGCCGACGGACGCCATCTAGCCATGATGCCACACCTCGAGCGCGCCATCTTCCCCTGGCAGTGCGCCTACTACCCCGAGGCACAACGCCTCACCCACGAGGTAACCCCATGGCTCACCGCCTTTGTCAACGCCCGCCTCTGGATCGAGCAGCAGAAAGGGAAATAAAAAGAATCAGGAAAATAAGAGAATTCAGATACTGGAATTATCCCATGCGGGATAATTCCAGTTTGTAATACACGCACTCGGTGTCGCAGTAGAACTCGGTTGCGCCCCAACGCTTCCAGTAGCGATGAGTCTTGAGGCGGTGCAACACCGGGATGAAGATGAAGTCATAGCAGGCCTTCAATTCGGGCATGATGGCCATGAGCATGTCGTAGTTGAGACGAGTACCACGATAGGACTCTGCCACAATAAACGAGAACACGGCCGTATACCGGCGGCTGTTGAGGCTGGCAAGCAGTTCGGGTGCATCCACAAGCATTTGCGATGTCTCTTCCTCAATGCGGTAGTCGCTCATGTTCAGCAATCCTATCACGGTTCCCTGGTCATCCACAGCCTTCACACTCAAGGGCCAGTTGAAGTGCAGACGGTGCACCCACTCCTCCACCTCGGTACGGTCAAAGCCATATTGTTTCACCATCCAGTCGATGGTGAGCGGCGCATCGTCGGCGGTCATTCTATGCAATGTGTACGACATTGTAACTCAACAATAATTCAGGGTGATACGATAGTTTTGCCTTGCGCAGACCGGGCAGTCCCATGTCTTCTTCGCGGTTCAGATAGAGATATTGTTCAGGCAAATGCTGCGCAAACTGCTGATTGATGATCGTGAAGGCGCCTTCAACATGGCGGTCGGCCTTCTCAGCACAGATGTCGAAGGTGTCGGTTGTGACGGCAGAGCCATAGGTGAAAGCCACCATGCGGCCGTCAACAAAGATGCTGCCTCCCAGCATGCCCAGCGCCTCCCAATGCGCAAACACAGTCTCCATCACGCGTTGCTCGGCCTCCATGGTCGCATTAGCATCCCTCTCTTCCATCCATATATTTCTAAGGTGGCGACACTCATCAAAGAGTGCTGGAGCGAGTGGGCGATATTCAAAGTCGGGGTACTCGGCACGAAAATGATTGATGTGGTTGCGCTTGGCATTGAGCCCCCCACCCCGCAGCGTGGCAAGGGTTTCGCGACGGTAAATGTAGTCGTACTGATTGCGAACAGGTTCTGTCTCAATCGTGAATCTTGAATGATGCGCTGCCTGGAGAGCCTCCACCTGCGAGTCTTCAAGGCCTCTGATCGTCAAATCTCCTTGACTGTCTTCACGCAAAGCCTCGATCAGCTCCAATGGCAATTCTCGGGCCGTGCACACCATGTATTCATGCTTGCCTTTGAATGAGTAGCGCAGCACCACAACATCTTCAAGCACGCACACCTCGGTTTGGAACCAGAACTGCCACCCCAGGAGATTGGCGAAGTTATAGTTGCAGTTACGGCGCCCGGCATGGAGCGACACTGCCTGAACCGCCTCGCGGTCTGAAATGGTCAATGTGTGAAATGAGAGTTTCATAGAGAT
>CACXLJ010000037.1 GCA_902768435.1 uncultured Bacteroidales bacterium
GTCGGTAGTTATATTTTTTCAAAAAGCTGCAAACTAAGTTTGTCGAAGAGCCGGCTCACGCCGGTTTTATCGCGCCAGCCCCACTCCTATACTCCTTAACTCCGTAGCAACAATTGTCATCAATGGAATAATTGTCAATAAATTGTCCTCAATTGTCTGACTATAAAACATCCGAGCTTGCGAGGCTTTTTTGACGCCGATAGGCGCAACTTTTTGAATTAGCACCCACCGAGTCGCTATTTATATTTTTTCAAAAAGCTGCAAACTAAGTTTGTCGAAGAGCCGGCTCACGCCGGTTTTATCGCGCCAGCGCCACTCCTATACTCCTCAACTCCGTAGCATCTACCCTGATAAATGCACACTGAATACACAGATTTTCACTGAATTATTCATTACGCGAGGTCCATGTGTTCTTCTGTCAGTGCATTCTGTGTATTCTGTGTGTAATAAAGCGCAGCAACATTCCAAAGTCAAAGTCATCAATTGTCTGACTAAATGGATTATTGTGCTTGCCAAAGAAACAGCCCTTGGGCGGTAGCCAGTTTCTTGAGCAGTTGCAACATCTCTTGATTTGCATTATACACGCTCATGTGGGTGTCGTCGCCACTGAGCATGAGCATGGTTGATGTGGCAGCAATCACGATGACGAGGTGCTGTTTCAGCGTTTGCACCTTGTTCACGGCATCGAGCAGTTGCTCAGGCTCGGGGTTGAAGGTGCTCACTTCGTCGTCGTTCATGAACAGGTCGAAGTCGCAGTAGCAGTTGAGCTGCAGCAGGAGCGAGGCAAACTTGCCGTAAAGCCGGTTGATGTGGGGCGGCTGCAGCAACAGATTCTCGACCTTGAAGAATTGTCCGCTCTGGCCAGCAGTGACCTTGTGAGGCAGGAAATCGATTACCCAACAGGGCTTTTCGAGCAGTTGTTCGATGATATTGTTAGAAATCGGTGGTTTCATATTACAAAAGGATAAGCATTTTATCGGTCGAAGACGGGTGGCTTGACGGAATCGGTGAGGCGAATGATGCGGTCACGCTCGACATGGGTCACACCTTTCACTTTTTTGAAGTAGGCAATAGCCTCGTCGAGCGTCATGTTATCGGGCTTCTTGATGGCCATGCCGCTAATCATCTTGTAGTCGTAGATGACCTGTGCTCCGCTCGCCTCGATAGCATCGAGCAAGGGCTGCTTGCCCACCTGGGCATCATAGGAAATGATGAGCGTGGTGGGGGAGTACTCTCCAATGGCATCGCGAGGCGGTTTCACCACAGTGGAGCTGTCGTTGTCATTCCAGGCGATTGATGGCATAGTGCTTTGGCTTGTGTGGCACGCCGCGCACAGCAGCAGGGCAATATAGATGAGTGTCGATTTCATATCACTTGCAAATATAAAGAATTATTCCTTTCGCGTCAAGTCATCGTCGTTGCCGGGCCTGTTGGGTGGTCTTGAACATATTTGGCACGAAAGTTGCTATTTAGTCCCGTGAAGGTCCGTGATATGTTAAAGGGCAGGCTAATAACTGCGCTTTTCATTAAAAAACCTTTATTGTGTGTGCTTTTTTTTGCTATATTTCCTTTTTTGTGGAAAGAAATGCGTAAATTGGTCTGCAAAATTTAAACTTTAACCCCCTGTGTGGGTCTAACGAAAAAACGAGATAATAATTTTTTAAACGTTATAGCATTATGAAAAACAGAAAAATTTTAGCATTGTTGGGCATCTTTGCCCTTGGTGGAGCACTCTATGCCAGTGCTCAGGACTATGATGATATCTACTACGATGCCTCAAAGGCAACGAAGAAGGAGACTGTAAAGAAATCTTCTGGCTCGGTATCATTGACCGAACAGACCATGCCGACGACGGTTCGCACCGGCAAGTCGACCGTTACGACCATTACCAGCACACCTTATCAGGTGACAGTGACTAAAGATGGTTATCGCGACGATGACGAGTATAACCGCCGTGGTGCTTATGACCCCTCTACTCTCAACGATACAACCTATAACGACGATGAGGGTTCGTTCTCTAACACCCAGCGCATTGAACGCTTTTACAACCCCGACATCATTATCGCTTCGAACGACGATGAGCTCATCACCCTCTACTATGAGGATCAGCCCACCGTCAACCTGATCATTGGTTCGAACTGGGGCCCGTCTTGGGGATGGGGCTGGTCGAGCATCTACTATGATCCGTGGTACTCGAGCTATCCTTGGGGCTGGTATCAGTGGAATGGTTGGTATGGTCCTTCGTGGTATTACAACTGGCACTATGGCTGGCACCATGGCATCTATGGCTGGGGATACTGGAATGGCTGGGGCTATCGTCCTTGGAGCAGCTGGGGCTGGCACTATGGCTGGAATCACTGGGGATACGGGCACCACTATGGTTGGGATCGCGGCTGGCATAACGGCCGACATGGCGGATGGAACAATGCCGGCGGTCGCCGTCCCTCGTCGGTTGGACGCGGATACGGCAATAACAACCGTCCTTCTACTATAGGCCGTTCTGACCGTGGCAACATTGGTCGCCGTCCCTCGAATGGCGGAATCATCGACCGTAACCGTCCGGCAACAAGCCGTCCGGGCGTGCGCTACAACAGCGGCAATGGTTACAATGGTGGCGGTACCGGCAGCGGAACCGTTCGCGGACATCGCTCTCCCAACATGGGTAATGTGGGCACCTCGAGCCGCACCCCCTCGTCGGGCGTTACTCGCAGCACGCAGAGCAGCGGCACTCGCTCCTATACGCCCTCGCGCAGTTACAGCGGTTCGTCGACACCCTCACGCTCTTATAGCACACCTTCGCGCTCTTACGGTGGTTCCTCTTCATCGTCGGGCCGTAGCTATGGTGGCAGCAGCAACATAGGTGGCGGTCGCAGCAGCGGCGGCTACAGTGGTGGCGGTCATAGCGGTGGCTACAGCGGCGGCGGTCGCAGCGGTGGTGGCGGTGGCGGACATCGCCGTTAACCCCGAGCCTTGTGTGAGAAACTGAATGAAACTTAACTACGAATTTATTTTAAACACTCTTTTTATAGAAATGAAAAAGTATATATCATTAATGGTGCTTTGCGCTGCTCCTTTCCTGGCAAATGGCCAGGCAGCATTCGACGCATTGCAGATGTCACAGAATGATTTGCGCGGTACTTCGCGCTTCCAGTCGATGGCTGGCGCATTTGGCGCACTCGGTGGCGATATATCGGTACTCAATCAAAACCCCGCAGGTATTGGCGTTTATCGCAGTTCTGATGCCAGTGTGACTTTGGACCTGGATTTCCAATCGTCGAAGGTCGACGGCATGAGCAGTGCTAACACGCAGACCAAGTTCAACCTGAACAATGTGGGTTATGTGGGTGCCATCAAGCTCAACAGCGAGACCATGCCCAACCTGAACATTGGCTTCTCGTTCAACCGCAGCAAGTCGTTCCATCGCCGTTATACAGGCGGAATGAACAACATCAAGTCGTCGGTTTCCGACTATGTTGCTGCGCTCACTAATGCCGGCAACTGGAGCGAGGATGACCTGTCCTTTGGCTATGAAGGTCACCCATCGGGCAGCGACTATAACCCCTATTACGACAGCTATGCTCCTTGGCTCAGCATTTTGTCCTACGATTCTTATCTGCTCAATCCTGTAGGCAACGGTTTTGAAGGTCTCTCAGGAGGTAACGCAACTGGTTTTGCCGAATTTGAGGTAGATGAGAGCGGTCACACCGATGAGTATAGCATCAATCTGGGTGGCAATGTCAAGAACACCGTCTATTGGGGTCTGGGTGTAGGTATTGTTGATCTGAAATACGATTCTTATATGTACTATGGCGAAGCGCTTAACGACGCCTTCTACTATCACCCCGACTTTGATGCTTCAGGCAATATGCTCAACACAGGTCGCTACACCACAGGCGAGGCCGATTTTGGTCTGGTTAATCACCTGTCGACCAAAGGCACTGGCTATAACTTCAAGTTTGGTGTCATTGTGAAACCGGTTAACGAGCTGCGCCTGGGTCTGGCATTCCACACACCTACCTATTTTGAGTTGAAAGACCTTTACAAGACGATTTCAAGCTTTGAGATGCGTGACTCCTACGGCACCTTTAACGGTGAGCGCGAGACCGGTGTTGATGGCTATTGGGACGAATACCGCTACAATCTGCACACCCCGTGGCGCTTCATCGGCAGCATCGCAGGTGTGATTGGTCAGAAGGGCATCCTGAGTCTTGACTATGAGTGGAAGGGCACCAACACCATGCGTTTGTGCGATGACCATAATCATGAGTTTGTGGATATGACCACCGACATCAAGAACTACTTCCAGCCCACTCACACCATTCGCATTGGTGGCGAGTATCGTGTTGACAATCACTGGAGCCTGCGGGCCGGTTACTCTTACACAACCTCGCCTGTGAAGGATGATGTGAAGAATGGCGTGCTCAGCGTGACCACTACCGGTTCTAACACTGCTTACCAGTACGACCGCAGCAACCAGTACATCACTTGCGGCTTCGGCTATCGCTACAAAGCCTTCTATCTCGATATGGCTTATGTGCACAACTACCGTCAGAGCAACTATCACGCCTATCCTGCTGTGACCTACTCGATTGGTGGTACCGACTTTGGCAACTATGCCGCTGTCAACGACCACAACAATCGCGTGTCACTCACCATGGGCTTCCGCTTCTGATGTGTGTGCGTGCCCTCGCCAAAAGGGGTAGTTGAACGCAAGAACTTTGACGTTTAAAAAATACTATTGCTAAGCAGCCTGCGATGCCAATCGGCTCGCAGGCTGCTCTGTTTTTGTGCTTCAGTAAAATCTTTTGCCAGAAACTATCTTGCTAAGAGCAGTTAGGTTACGAATCGGTGGTTATTTCTTGGGCGCCACATAGTTCATGTGGACTCTCTCGATATCGTAACCACCTCCAGCATAAACTGTTACACGGACCAGATAGTCGCCGGGTTCGGGACTGTTGCGCTCGCTCATTGAGTCGAGCGTCACATAATAGACATTGTTGAAGAATCGCTCGTCCCACTTGTGAACATGCCCGCAGAAGATTGCACTGGCATTCCACTTTTCAAACTGATTAAGCAAGAAGTAGGCTTCTTCACGCGGGAAAGTTGATGCAAACTGCAATTGCGATGGCAGGAAGATGTTGGTGTGGCTGAAGACGAAAGTGTAACGGTAATGATTCTCTCCGTCAAGTATTCCTTCTTCGATCAAATCCACCTGACGCTTGCCCAGTGTGCCGCTTGCAGTATCAAGGAAGATGAAGTGGTCGCTAATCTGATTCCCTTCATCGTCATATCCGCAATTGACATCAAACTCATAGAATGACGAGTGAAAAATATTGCTCCACAGTGCCCAGCCGTTGTGGGTGAGGTCGTGGTTGCCCACTACAGGGAAGAACGGGAACTTGATTTCATCATAAGCAGAACCAATCATGTCGTAGGGGTCTTTCTTCTCACGCCATCGGCCATACTCATTTATCTCGTAGTATTTTGTCACATATCTTTCTTTGGCTTTCTGAATAAGAGAGTCAAGTACAATGTAATACTCGGGTTTTGTATCGGCTATATCACCCAGATGGCAATAGAGCAAGTCGTCATTCTCAAGTCCGATGGCAAACATCTCATCCATTCGCCCAGGGTCGGTAGTTATATGGCTATCACCACCTATCAGGAAAGAATAACTGTATTCACCAGTTTCGTCGGGATGAACAAATATGTTGTTGGTTGAGGACATTAGGTGTTCCTTGTAATACAATTCCGACATCTTCACGCGGTCTTCTACCGCGGTACCTGCCATGAGCACGCCTTGTGGGCTCACTTTCTCGCATGAGGTTTGAGTTATTGAAACAGCAGCCAATGCTGCAATCACGAAATATTTTGCTTTCATTGTCGTAATTACCATTTATATTTTAAACCAACTTTAACTGAACCCTCGTATTTACTGGCCAACTGGCTCATACTGCCTGCTGGGCGAATGTTGAACTCGCCGAAGAGGTGCCACTGGTCTTTGACTTTGGCATACCAGCGTATGCCCCAGTTGATGTTCCAGTTCTCGTAGTAGAAATCGTCGTAGTTGCGGAAGAACAATCCAATGTTCCAGGGGTTGTTGCGATGACGGATGTTGGCACCAAAACCAAATGTGAACAGCGGCGGTTCGGTATAACCCCATCCCATAACTACATCTTTCTTATGGTAGTGGACGATTGACTCTCCGATGCGAATGTCGACATAAGCACTCTCCCATGTGGCCGACAGATTGTAAGCCATTTCATGGATACCGAACTTGTGATAGTAATTATACATCACTTTGCCGGTGAAGTCGATGTTGCCGTATTTTATGGGCAAGCGGTAGCCGCCTTTCACATCGACTGAGAAGAGTTCTTTTCCAAACTGCATTTGAGCATCACCGCCCACATGCCAACGGGGTGTGAGATGGCGAGTATAGGATGCAGCAAGGCCTCCAAATCCGTCGGTAACCACATTGTTGCCCCCCATCACATAGCCTGAAACCTCGTTCTTGTGTTCACCGTCGTAGGTCTTGTAGGGAATGTAGCTGTTCTGAGCCTGGCCCAATGCGACAGTCGCGGCAAGAATCAATAATGATAGTGTCTTTTTTATCATAATGTTAACTTTAAATGTTTTTCAGTTTAGAATGAGATGCAAAGCGCTGCTCCCAGCACCCACTGATGCAAGTTCTTGGTGGTACTTGATTTGTAGGGTTTGTTCATGTCCCAGCCATTTGACAACATTGCATCGACTGCTTCGGGGGCGAGCCCTTTAAACAGTCCCAGGGGATGATAGGTGGCAGTGAAAGTCTTGCGCGAGTAATCGTAGTCGCAGAAGACTCGCCATGAGAAATTGTTCTTATAGGCATAGGTGAGCGAGATGCCAGTGCCGAACTTCATGGAGTTGGAGGCCGAGACACCAATGTAATCCCAGGTGTAATCGGCGATTTCTCCCGTTGCTTTAAATGGGGAAATGGCGTCATTCTCCAGAGCTTCTTCGTTAAATGTAAGCTGCTCGCCCGTGTAGGTGGCATTGATGTCGATGTCGTCCATCACGCTGCGGCCCACGAGCAATTTTGAGCCAATGGCAAAGCGCGACGATAGCGGCAGACTGAAATAGACACCGGCATCGGCAGCAAACTCGGTGATATGGTCGCTCTCGATAGTGAGCGAGATATGTTGGAACGAGTTGTTAAGAATCGGGTCTTTGAAGAAATCCTTTATATCCTCTTCCTCGCTCAATGCAAAATTGCTCCAACCGTTGATGGGCGTTGCTTTCACGCGCAGTCGTCCGCCCACACCAATATAGGGGTTGAAGAAGTAGGCACCCTCGGCACTAACCACGGTTGCCGAGCGGAACTTGAGATGAAGCGGGTCGCTTTCATTGGCATCTTCATCGCCATCAAGAATCTCTTTTGGGATGTCGAATTGAAAAGGCGGGAGATCAAGGTTCTTGTTACCCAGTCCCACACCCATCGAGATGGCAAAGAACGAGGGATTGGCGCGTAGGTCGGGATGATGGGTTAGGTCGCCACGCTGAAGTCCATGTTGCTTGAACAGCAGATCCATTAATCCGTAGCCAAGTTCTACCGACAAGATGCCGATGCCAGCCCCCGAGAGCACATCGGATATCCAGTGACGGTTGTTGAGCACACGCATCACACCTGTGGCTGTGGCCAGCGTGTAGGCGCCCACCGATATCCACGGCGAGCGTGTCATGCCATATTCCTTGTGCAATATGGTTGCAGCCAGAAATGCAGTGGCAGTGTGGCCCGATGGCCATGCATTGCGGGTGGTGCCGTCGGGACGCATTTCGCTGGCGGTGTACTTGATGCCATTGACCAAGCCTGCCATGATGGCACTCGATGCAGCGGCCGATGCCCAGAAGCGAGGCCAGTCGCTGCGGCTTTCCACACCACCCATTTTCAGGCCAATGGTTAAAGCCAGGGGTAAATATTGGGTGTAGTTGTCAATTTCACTGTGAAAATTATACTTGATGAGCCTGATTTTGGTGTTGGGATTGTTGTAGTCCTGTCGGAAAGCAGTCTTCTCGCTCTTGGCAATCATGCCGGCGAAAAATAGGGGAATGCCCACCCAGGTTTGGTCGTCGAGGAACTTGTAAGGCTTGACGGCGGGGTTGGTGCGGCTCTTGAAGAAGTTGAAGTCGGGTGCTTTGGGCGGTTCGTAAGGTTTCACCACCAATGATTGGACCGTAGTGTTCACTGCATTGTCGTTGGCCGATTCGGGCAGTTGTAGAGCCATGGAATCGGTGCCAACTTCTTGAGGTTGTGTCTCATTGACTGCAGCGACGAGGGGCTGATCATCACCCGATGCCACGGCTGCCGGTGTGTCTTGTGCATGGGACTGCAGGCACATGAACATGGCAGTGAAACAGGCAATCAATGTTCTGTATTTAGCAAAGTGTTTTGGCATAAAGTAAGAGAAATTACGAAATAATTGGCAAAATTACTGATATTTTCTTGATTATTCAACATATTTTTTCACGAAATTGGTTGTTATTAGAAATGTGAATTATTGCCAATGGTGGTTTTTTTGTTTGGCAGCGGCGGATTATGTCAAGATTTATTAGTAATTTTGGAAACTGAAATGATGACTTAGTTATGAATGCTACCGTGCCCGACAATATTGACCTGAACAACGATGAGTTCCAGAATGTGTGGAACCTCATCAAGAACACACATCGCTCGGTGTTCATGACCGGCAAGGCAGGCACAGGCAAGAGCACCTTTTTGCGCTACATTTGCGCCAACACCAAGAAAACGCATGTGGTGCTCGCCCCGACGGGCATCGCTGCTGTGAATGTGGGTGGGCAAACGCTGCACTCGTTTTTCAAGATACCTTTCAAACCGCTGTTGCCCGACGATCCCGAGTTCTCGCCGCGCCGCATACGCAAGACTCTGCGCTACTCGGCCGAGAAAATCAAGCTCATCAGGAAACTCGACCTCATCATCATCGACGAGATATCGATGGTGCGTGCCGATATCATCGACTTTATCGACAAGGTGCTGCGCATCTATGCTAACAATATGCGCGAACCCTTCGGAGGCAAGCAATTGCTTTTTGTGGGCGATGTATTCCAGCTCGAGCCGGTGGTGACACGCGACATGCGTGAGATATTGCGTCGCTACTACAAGCAGTTCTTCTTCTTCAATGCCCATGTGTTTTCAAGCCTGGGACTTGTGCCTATTGAACTGCGCAAGATATACAGGCAGACCGACAATCACTTTGTGTCGCTGCTCGACCGCGTGCGCATCAGTCATGCCACTGCTGCCGACCTATATCAGCTCAACACCCGCTATGTGGCCGACTATGCCGAGGAAGAGGGTTATGTGATGACGCTTGCCACGCGACGCGACACCGTCGATGCCATCAACGAGGAGCACATGAGTGCGCTGACTACGCCTGAATACACCTTTGAGGGCGAAGTGACCGGCACCTATCCCGACAATGACTTGCCAACCGCTAAGGTGCTCACGCTCAAGAAGGGTGCACAGGTCATATTCATACGCAACGACATGGACGGGCGCTGGGTGAACGGCAGCATAGGCATCGTTAGCGAGGTGAACGAGAGTTGTATTCGTGTGGCGCTTGAAGATGGCGAGTTACATGAGCTTGAGCCCGAGATGTGGGAGAACATACAGTATTACTACGACGAGAAGGAGAAGAAGGTGATGGAAACCCTGCTGGGCACCTTCAAGCAATATCCCATAAAACCTGCTTGGGCGCTCACGGTGCACAAGAGCCAGGGGCTCACCTTTAACAAGGTGGTCATTGACTTTGCCGGAGGTGCGTTCACCAGCGGGCAGACCTATGTGGCGCTGTCGCGTTGCACCTCGCTCGAGGGCATTACCTTGCTCAAGCCGCTCTCGCAGCGCGACATCATTGTGAGCACTGCGGTAACCGACTTCAGTCGGGAATTCAACAACCTGGCAGCCATCAATGGCGCGCTGCAGCAGGAGAAGGCGGCGCAACTCTACCGAAAGGCGCTGCATGCCCTTGACCACAACGAGTTTGCCATGAGCATCGGCTACTTTGCGCAGGCCATGAGCATCCATAATGTGACGGGTAACAAAGCGGCACAGCGTCTGCTGTCGATGAAATTGCAGCGATTCAACAGGATGCAGGCAAAAATTGATGCTCTCGAAGAGGTGATAGATGCTCAGAACAAGCTGCTCAAGGACTTGGCCATGGAATATACCGAGATGGGCAACCAGGCACTGGGCTATGGCTCGCTTGCCGAGGAGCCTGTGGCGGGTTATGGCGGCGAGGGGCATCAGCCACTCGACGATATCGCCATCAGGTCGGCCATGGCTAACTATAACAAGGCGCTCAAGATTTATCCCACATGCATCGAGGCCTGCGTGGGCAAGGCGCGGCTGCTTATGGTCATCGACGAGACCGATGGGGCCGAGGAGGCATTCCGCAAGGCGCTGGAGATTGCCCCCGACAGTTATGAGGCGCACATGGGGATGGGCGAACTGCATCTGCAGCTGAACGACATGCCCGCAGCCATCAAAGACTTCAAGCGTGCCGCCAAGGCCGACAAGAACGCCCCGGCACCGTTGCAGCAGTTAGCCAATGTGTATGAGCGCATTGGGCTTGAGGAGCTGGCTGAGGAGTTTGCCCAGCGTGCCAAGAAACTGCGTGAGCGCAAGCAGCGCGCCAGCCGCAAGCGCCGCAAGGATAAGGATTGACCCTCGCAGCGACCAATTGCAGGGCTCCTCAATTACCTAATAGATTGATAAGCATTATATTAGGATATAAAACAAGCAGAGCTGACCATTTGGCCGGCTCTGCTTTTATAGTTGTGATTCAATACTTGTTGTTTAAGTGTATGTGAATCAGTTTTTTACAATCAGTGATGATTAGCTGTTCATGATGATGTCGATGAGAGCAGTGATGTCGCGAACATCGATGTCGCCATCCTGGTTCACATCAGCACGAGGATTGTCGGTAATCGAGTTCATGATCACATCGATAAGAGTAGTGATATCGCGAACATCTACTTCGCCGTCACCATTCACATCGCCAGTAATTGTATGTTCAATCTTGTTGATAACAAGTGTCATTTCGTTGAGGTTCACGGTAAGGTCATACTCACCAACATCAACGCGGATTGATTGACCATTGTTGACCAGAGCGATAGTGTCACAGGCGTTCTCTACCCAGTAGTCGCCTTCGCTCACTGCACCAAAGCGGTAGCCTGCAATCTCGTCCCAAGTACCGAGCTTCTTGGTGAAGCTGAAGTAAGCATGGCCGTCACCATTGTCGATAGCGTTGAGATTAGCAGTGTAGATAACACCGTCTTCGGTAGTCATTTCCTGTCCCATAGTGGGATCCCATGCGCCAGCCACATTGCCCAGGATGAACACTTGAGCAGTGTCGACGGGAACAACGATTTCGCCACCAATGAAGAGTTTCATGCTTTCCAGGTTCAAATTGAGTGTGTATTCACCAGCGGGAATGCGGATAGTCTGACCGCCGTAAACCAGATTGATGGTGTCGCTGATGTTCTCGGCAGTTACCCAGTAGTCGCCTTCACTCACAGCACCAAAGCGGTAAGCAGCGATTTCGTCCCAAGTACCGAGCTTGTTGGTGAAGGCGAAGTAAGCATTGCCGTCACCATTGTCGATAGCGTTGAGCGTAGCAGTGAAGTTCACACCGTCTTCGGTTGTCATTTCCTGTCCCATAGCGGGATCCCATGCGCCAGCCACATTGCCCAGGATGTAGACCTTGGTCTCTTCAGGTTCAACGGGAGTGATAGTGCCTGAAATAACGAGAGTCTTGTTGTTCAGGTCAACAGTGAGTGTATAGTTGCCAGCGGGAACAGCAAAAGCGTGTCCAGGTTGGTCGGTCTGGATGAGCGTGAGTGTGCTGTCGAGATAGTTCTCGGTGAACACGAAGTCGTTGCCGTCGGTATCGGCACCCCAACGATAGGCTGCGATAGCATTCCAGTCGTTCTCGTTCTCGGCCAGCTTTGTAGTGAAGCTGAACGAAGTGGGAGCATCGGGAGCGATGCTGATAGAGTAAGTTTTTGCAGTCTCGTCATAGGTCATTTTGTCACCCTTGGTAGGATCCCATCCCTGAGCAGCGGGACCAAACAGATAGAGGTCGGGAGTGGTTGCAGGTTCGCTGGGGTCAGTGATAGTCACAGTTGTGCCGCCAGTGTAGAGGTAAACCTTGCCATCTTCGGGAACGAGGTCAGAAGTCTGGCTAGAGCCATCGTTGAAGATGAGACCGGGGTTAGATTCATTGTGGCTGTAGGTGAACGAGTAATATTCGGTGCCGTTCACAGTGGCAGTCTCAAGAGTAGAGATTTCCTTGCCAGGCCATGAATTGAAGTAGTTGCCACCGTTATCCCAAGCCCAGATGTTGCCAATCGAAGCCTTGTCGATGTAGATGGTTCCGTTGAAAGGTGGGAGCTCGACATTGCTCTTGAGTGTTACCTTGAGCGTGCGTGTAGACACGTTGAAGGCAAAAGTGTAGATACCGGCCTGAGTGAAGTTGGTGTAGGGGCTATCGCCAGTAGCAGCTTCAAGCACAGTCTCGGAGTTGAGAACAACTTCGAGGTTAGCTCCGCCAAAGCGATAAGGCAGAATGCCATTCCAGTCATTGGCATCGGCACCCAATTTAGTTGTGAGACTGTAGTACTGATTACCGGTAGCGGTGACTTCGAGGTCAAGTGTGTAATTGTTCTCATCGACCTGAGTGAACTGAACGCCCTTGGAGGGGTTCCAACCATCGGGCGAAATGGCACCAATGAGCCACAGTTCAGCGTTTGCCTGGAAGCCAAACAGAGTGGCTGCCAACAAGCAGAAAAGAGCTAAAGATTTTTTCATAACGAGTTAATTGTTAGGTTTTATAAAAAAGTAGTAAGTTGGTTATTAAATAATTTTGGTTTTGTGTGGGGCAAAAATAATTAATTAATGTGTATCGTTGTTCTCAAATTGTGTTAAAAATCAATTACTTGTCATGCAAACGATTACATAGGCAATTGTCATCACTTGTCTGATTAAAGCAGTGGGGGGGTAAAACGGAAAAGACAGGTTGGGGCTCTCGCCTCGACCTGCCTTTTGCACATAGTAGTTAAGCAATCTATTTAAATTGTCTTTAAATGTAAGCTTGTTACGCTGCGCACTATCTCTGATTAGATAATGCCTTGTCCCATCATAGCATGAGCAACCTTCATGAAGCCAGCCACATTGGCACCCTTCATGTAGTTCATGTAACCGTCGGCTTCCTTACCGTAGCGGCAGCACTGCTCATAGATGTCGTTCATGATCTGGTGCAGTTTCTGGTCAACCTCTTCGGCAGTCCAGTAGATGTGCTGAGCGTTCTGGGTCATTTCGAGGCCAGAAACGGCAACACCACCAGCGTTAACAGCCTTGCCAGGAGCATAGACCATCTTGTTCTCGATGAACAGGTCGATAGCGTCGGCGTGGCAGCCCATGTTCGAAACTTCAGCAACGAGCATAACCTTGTTGTCGCGCATCATCTTAGCGTCCTCGAGGCGTACTTCGTTCTGAGTAGCGCAAGGCATGCAGATGTCGACTTTCTGTTCCCAAGGTTTCTTGCCAGCGAAGAATTTAGCATTGGGGAATTTCTCAGCATAGGGAGCAACGATATCGTTACCGCTTGCGCGGAGTTCGAGCATATAGTTGATCTTTTCCTGAGTGCTGATGCCATCGGGATCGTAAACATAACCGTCGGGACCGCTGATGGTCACAACCTTTGCACCGAGCTCAGTGGCTTTTGTTACAGCACCCCAAGCAACGTTACCGAAACCAGAGATGGCAACAGTCTTATCCTTGAAGCTGGTACCGAGGTCCTTGAGCATGTTCTCTACATAGTAGCAAGCGCCGAAACCAGTAGCTTCGGGACGGATGCGGCTACCACCAAACTCGAAGCCCTTGCCGGTGAGAGTACCGGTGCATTCGCGCTGGAGTTTTTTGTACATGCCATAGAGATAACCTACTTCACGACCACCTACGCCGATATCGCCAGCGGGAACGTCGGTGTCAGGACCGATGTTGCGCCACAGTTCGAGCATGAAGGCCTGGCAGAAACGCATGATTTCGGCATCGCTCTTGCCTTTGGGGCTGAAGTCAGAACCACCCTTGCCACCGCCCATCGGGAGAGTAGTAAGAGCGTTTTTGAAAGTCTGCTCGAAGCCAAGGAATTTGAGGATTGAAAGGTTCACAGAAGCATGGAAACGCAAGCCGCCCTTGTAGGGGCCAATGGCGTTGTTGAACTGCACGCGGTAGCCCAGGTTAGTCTGAACTTCGCCCTTGTCGTCGACCCAAGTCACACGGAATGTGAAGATGCGGTCGGGTTCAACCATGCGCTCGATGATCTTAGCCTGTTCGAACTCAGGGTGTTTGTTGTACTCGTCTTGCACTGTCAACAAGACTTCGCGCACTGCCTGCAAGTATTCGTTCTCGCCGGGGTGCTTAGCCTCAAGATTAGTTAAAATCTTTTCAACGTTCATGATAATATTAATTTTTAAGTTGTTGTATAGAACAATTAATTTCTATCGTTATTTGATGTGTTTCAAATGACGTTACAAATATAGTTCAAATTTTCTTATCGGCAAGCATTTTTTGGCAGTTTTTTTTCTGCTAAAGCAAACATTTTTAGGAATTTGACACATTTAACAAGCATTAACCAAAGCGGTAATCTTTTTAAAAACAAACGATTTTCAAACAAATTCACACAAATGTTTCAGATTTTTTGTCAAAGTGCCAATTATAGTTGCATTTTGGTGTCACTGCGTCATTTTTTGGGTTATCGTTTTCGATGGTGTTTCACCTTAAAAAAAATTGAGTGTGATTGTACTGTCACAAAATTTTTATAAATTTGTAGTGCCTTGATGAGAGGAATCTCGTCAACACCTTATTAAGATATAACCTTTTTAACTAAATTAATTTTTTTGATTTATGAAAAAACATAATTTTTATGCCGGTCCTTCAATTCTGAGTCAATATGCCATTGACAATACCATTGAAGCCATTCGTGATTTCGACAACATGGGTCTCTCGATTCTGGAAATCTCTCACCGCAGCAAGCAATTCCAGGCTGTGATGGACAAAGCTCAAGCGCTCTTCAAAGAGCTGCTCGACATTCCCGAAGGTTATGAGGTTCTTTTCCTGGGCGGTGGTGCCAGCACTCAGTTTGCCATGGTTCCCTACAACCTGCTCAAGACCAAGGCTGCTTATCTCGACACAGGCACATGGGCTCACAAGGCCATCAAGGAAGCCAAACTGTTTGGCGAGGTGAATGTTGTTGCCAGCAGCGAGCAGGACAACTATGTTTACTATCCCACCGAGTTTGAGGTACCCACCGATGTTGACTACCTGCACATCACAACGAACAACACTGTGTACGGCACTGAGTTGCGTCGCGACCTGGATGTTCCCGTGCGCATGGTTGCCGACATGTCGAGCGATATCTTCACTCGTCCCATCGATGTTTCGAAGTATGACCTGATTTATGGTGGTGCTCAGAAGAACCTGGCTCCCGCAGGCGTTACCTTCGTGATTGTGAAGGTTGATGCACTGGGCAAGGTTGACCGTGCCATCCCCACCATGCTCAACTATGAGACACATGTGAAGAAGGGTTCGATGTTCAACACTCCTCCTGTGCTGCCCATCTACACCGCACTCAAGACTCTTGAATGGTATAAGGAACTGGGTGGTGTGAAGGCTCTGCAGCAGATCGACGAAGAGAAAGCTCGCGTGCTCTATGACGCAATCGACAACAGCCGCATGTTTGTTGGCACCGTGAATCCCGACTCTCGCTCAATCATGAATGTGTGCTTCGTGATGAAGCCCGAGTACAAGGAACTTGAGCAGGAATTCATCGACTTCGCCGGCACCAAGGGCATCATAGGCATCAAGGGTCACCGCAGCGTGGGTGGTTTCCGTGCATCGCTCTACAATGCACTGCCTCTCGACAGCGTGAAGGTGCTCACCGCAGCTATGAAAGAATTTGAAAACAACCATTAATTCATTATTTATATATATAAAGCATTATCATGAAAATTTTAGTTGCTACTCAAAAGCCTTTTGCTCCGATTGCCGTTCAGGGCATCAAGGAAGTGATTGAACAAGGCGGACACGAACTCGTGCTTGTTGAGAAAGGAACAAAAGAAGATATGATCAAGGCAATTGCCGACTGTGCCGGTCTGATCGTGCGCAGCGACATCGTCGACAAGGAAGTGTTTGACGCAGCTCCCCAACTCAAGGTTGTGGTGCGCGCAGGCGCTGGTTACGACAACATTGACCTGGCCGAGGCTACCGCTCATGGCGTGTGTGTGATGAACACTCCTGGCCAGAACGCTAACGCCGTTGCTGAGCTGGTTATGGGCATGCTGGTGACACTCATCCGCAACCGCTATAACGGCACCAGCGGCACCGAGCTGCTGGGCAAGACCCTGGGTATTCATGCCTATGGTGCAGTGGGCCGCAATGTGGCACGCATCGCCAAGGGCTTTGGCATGAAGGTTAGCGCCCTTGACCCCTGGGTGAAGGACGAAGTGATGGAAGCCGACGGCATTACACCCGTTCACAATCTTGAGGACCTGTACAAGAACAACCAGTATGTGAGCCTTCACATTCCCGCCACCGAACAGACCAAGAAGTCGGTGAACAAGGCTCTCATCGAACTGCTCCCCAAGAATGGCGTGCTCATCAACGCTGCCCGCAAGGAAGTGATCGACGAGGAAAGTCTGGCCGAGGCTCTTGAGGCCCGTCAGGATGTTCGCTATGTAGCCGATGTGAAACCCGACAATGCCGCTATGCTCGAAGAGAAATATCCCGAGCGTGTGTTCTTCACCCCCAAGAAGATGGGTGCTCAGACCTCGGAGGCTAACATCAACGCAGGTCTGGCAGCCGCCAATCAGGTGGTAGCTCACTTGAAAGATGGCTGGAACCGTTTCCAGGTGAACAAATAATCACGGCTAACATATTTCTATATACATTTTATCTATAAAACTGAAAGCAGGAAGCACCTGGGAAAGGCTTCCTGCTTTTTATTTGTTTTGTTGTGACCTGAGTTCGCTGGGGTCGAACCTCAAAAGGTGGGCAACGCGTCAGCGATCAACATCGTCCAGGTCAATCTCGCCATTGAGCAGCTGCAGCTCCTCGTTATACTCCGACGAATCGAAGTCGCCGTCTTCAAAGGTCATCATACGGTTGTTGATGCACGACACGAAACCTGCCGAGCTTGCCATGAGCACAATGGCTATGCTTATTGTTTTCAGTAATCGTCTCATAGTTTTTTCGTTATTTGGCACAAAGATAACAAATTATTGCATTATTGTCAACAAAAAATGAAAAAATGATCTTTTTCGGCAGTTCGCAACTTTCTATATTTTCAATCATTGAGCACTGTCATTCTCGGCTTTCACATAAACGAGCATACGCTCATTCACCACATAGGGTTTGTCTATGCCTGGCACATGGAGCCTGTATTTCAGCTCATAACCATTGCGATGCACGGCATCGATTGTGCTGGAAGTGAACAGCGACAGAACAGAGTGTTCCAGCAGATTTCCGCTCGACAACACCAACGGATTCTCAACTTTCTCATCAACAGTATAATCAAGGAACAGCGTTTTCCAGGCATCATCCAGCACATAACCAGTGAGTTTTATGCCATCATCCACCTCAACAGGCAGTTTATGCCCCATTCCAGTGGTGTCATAATTAAGGCACGCATTCAATCGTTGATGGGTTGTCATCGTACTCAGTTCATCTAAAATTTGCTTCAATTCGCCGGTAGTCACCACAATTTTTGTAAGTTGGCTTCCGTCTGCGCTCATAAACTCATAAACAATTTTTCCTTCTTGTGCAATGAGGGCTTGAAAATAATCCGTAATGTTTTTAGAGTTGGTTGAGAGTAAGAGCATTTGTTTGCGCTTCATTTGTGTCTGTCTGTTCACGAAATCATTGAAAATACCCTGGTCTTCAGTATTCAGCACATAGAGAAAAAGCAACTCATTCTCATCGGTATATTTAACACCCAGAAGGTCTTCAGGGCTATGAGCATTCAATTCCAATGCCCAGCGACGCAATTTTTCCTTGTTCCCATTACTATTGCAGCTCACAAAAACTGCCACCAGCAATGTCATTGCTATGTACTTTAGCAATCTATTCATTTCGCTTTCGTTTTGGGCAAAAATAAGTAAAAATCATTTAAAATGAAATCGTTTGCATGCTTTTTTTGAAAAAAAACGGCATTTGGTTGAATTGTGATTCAACATAAAGTAGTAATTTTGAACGATTTTAGTGCAAAGCATTCTTTTAACCAAATCATATTCACTTAAAACTATCAAAGATTATGAAGAAAACTTTTACTTTATTCAGCCTTTTGCTCGTGACATTGTTGAGTTTCAATGCCAACGCAGAGCTGTGGCTTATTGGCGCCATTTCGCCCGATGGTTGGAACCCCAGTAAGGGTGTTCAGTTTACTCAGGTCGATGAGAACAACTACACACTCGACCTTGAAGTCACCAAGCCTGGTAATCAGTATTACAGCCTCACCACCAAGTTGGGAGCCAATTCCAATGACTGGGACGCCATTAAGCCTTATCGCTTTGGTGGTCTTAACCTTGTGGTGCCTCTTGACACTGAAACTGAGCTTGAAGCAGGCACTGCCGATAGTCCCTACACCAACTTTAGCAAGGCCGGAACCTACACCTTTGAGTTCAACACCGAGACCCGCATCATCAAGGTGACCCTGAAGCAGGCAAGTGATGACCAACCCACTGCTTTCAATGGCACCATCTACATCACCAAAACTTCTTCCGGTAACATCTGGGCTTGGGATGCCGCGGGCGACTACTTCACGCCATGGCCCGGCAAGGAGATTTCCACGCTTGAGACTGCCACGGTGAACGGTACTGAGTACTATACTTTCACCTACGACCACAATAGCACCAATCCTGGTCTCATCTTCAACGACGGCACTGCACAGACTCCCGACCTTGTCCCCGTCGACAAGCGAGTCTACGACTACAATGGTGGCGCCACCTTTACTTTTACCGACCTCGGACAAACCATCGACATGGGTAACGACGTATTCATCCTTGGTGAGGTCAACGGTAATTCTTGGGCTCCTAACGAAGGCGTGCAAATGGCTACTGAAGACAACATTATCTACACCTCCGATGTTGTCATCGAGGGCAGCAATGCTGGGTTCAACTACTTCAGTTTCACTCACAAGCTGGCCGAAACCGCCGACGATAGCGGATGGGCCGACATCGCTCCCTACCGTTTCGGTGCTGCGGCAAGCTCTGATTTTGAAATCACTAACGACATCCTTGGACAAGAACTCGACCTCGGTGCCGATGGTACCAGTGTTGCTTTCAAAGCTCCCGCAGGCATCTACACCATCACCATCAACATGGAAACCCGCAAAATCACCTTCTCTGGCACTATTTATGAACCAATCGAGCCCAGTGGCGTGTATGTGATGGGTGATGTGAACGAAGTGGGTGGCTGGTATGCCAACGCTGGTTATACCCTTGAGACTAAGGATAATATGATATACGAAGGCGACATTGTTACTCAGGGTCAGAACGAAGGTTACAGTTACTTTGGCTTTACCCGTGGTCTTGCCGATGGTCCCGAAGAGTGGAGCCGCATCGCACAACTGCGCGTAGGTCCTGAAGCCGAAAGCGATACCGAACTCACCGACGAGATGATGGACGAGCCAATTGCTCTGAAGGAAGGTTATGCAACATCGTTCAAGGTAGGTGCTGGCACATTCCATGTGGTGGTTGACCTCAATGCCATGACAGTGACATTCTCCAAGAAGAGTGAAGAGCTCAAGGGTGATGTGAATGCCGACGGCCGTGTGAATGTTAGCGATGTGAGCGCACTGATCAACATGATTCTGGGCATCACTCCCAAGGATGAAGAGCGCGCCGATGTGAATGGCGATGGTCGCGTGAATGTTAGCGATGTGAGCGCACTGATCAACATCATTCTGGGCATCAACTGATAGCTTGAAACGGTGACTGAGTTAAGCTCAGTCGTTTCAACCGAAAAAGAGGGTGTGTCATAATTCAGTTATGGCTCACCCTTTTGTTGTAACATGTTGTAAAACATATAGCAAAGCCTCTACTTTCCCAAGCGGAGGCTTTGTC
>CACXLJ010000038.1 GCA_902768435.1 uncultured Bacteroidales bacterium
CAATGCCCTTTGGGCACCGCGCACCGCTCTTGCGAGCGACTTTCGCTTTGAAATGTTCTCGAGCACTTCGTGGTTCGCTCCACCACCTGCCTATTATCTACCCAGCCCTGACGGGCTTCAACTCCTTAGTCTGTGTAGTTCTGTGTAGTTCTGTGTGAAATATAGTCATCGGCTGGCAAATGCAGAACCCAACAGACACAACTCTGCTTGATAAAATCATCTGCCCAATCTGTTCAATCTGCGTGAACTATATAAATATCGCGCACCACCGGCTTTGCGAGAAAGTACTGTAGCGTCATTGTGTGCCGTCAAGCCACTCCTTAACTCCTTAAACTCCGTAGCAATGAATTGTCATCAATCCAGTGAATTGTCAATCAATTGTCATCCATTGTCTGATAAATTCGTTGAAACCGACTATGCTACCAATTTCGTTTAACCAGATTCGGCCTAAAAAATAATTATCAGGTATTAAATATTGCTAAATTTTCAGCAAATACTATTAATTCTAGTATGAAATGCTCAAAAAATCCCATAAATACCCGTTTTCCCATTATTATATTCAGTGTTTTTGTATTAATTTTGCACGTTGAAAAGACTGTATTCATGTGGCTTGAATAAGAAATAATGAGCACAAGTCCTGTTATCTCTATGATTTATAGGTGTGTGTTCGCCAAAAATATTAACCTGTTCGAGTATCGAATGAATAGTCTGTTGCGATTGTTCCCACTCCTGAGTTATACTGTTTGGAGTTCTTATGCATAAATATTCAACTTTTTTGTAGCCTGGACACACTTTTCAAGCTAAACACATTAAAATATTATATATCAAAAATTTTTATTATTATGAACATCACAAAACGAATTACAAAGTTCTTGCTGATTGCGGCCCTCGCCATCCCGGCCTGGTCCACCGCCTCAGCACAGAAACCCACGGCCCCACCCGAAATGGCGCCCACCGAGAATCAGGTTCGCGAGAAGGCCAAGGACCTCAAAGGCCTCAGTGTTGCGACTAGAAATTCTGAGTCTAGGTCCGTTGGGAAATCGGTGAGCATTGATGCTAGCAATGCCATCAAATTAAGTACACCCATATCAAAGGTAAAGGTCTCAACTGCTCCCGATGGCCCAAAGGTTAAAGGCGTAAAACCTGTAAATGCTGTTAATAGCGACGCAAAAACCGGTCAACCAAGGAGAACATCTGCTCCACAGTTAAAAGCCCCTGAGTTGAGAACGGATGTACCCGATGGTTATGCTCTCATTGTTTTTGTTGTTGGAGATGTATGGGGCGATGGCTCTGGTTATCAAATGCTCATTGACCAGAATGCAACGATGTATGCCTCATGGAATAGCAATGGCATTTCTCAAAGTATTTACAACATGGCTGAATACACCATCCCAGAGAATGCCGACTATAATGCTAGTGGAAATGCCACAAACTTTCTTGTGAACCAAACTGGGCAGGTGGTAGTTCCTGCAGGAACCTACGACATCCTTATCACAAACCCAACTCCTGGTGACAAAGTTTATGCAGCAAGTGCAAATGGTAACATTGGTGGACGCATCGATGACTATGCAATAGCTGCTGGCAATGTTTACACTTTTACAGTATCATTGGGTGGCACAAACGACCAAACAGATGTGGAAATCACTTCAGTGGCTGATATGCTTGAAACCCCTACAAATCTTGTTGCTGACCCGGGTGTAACTTCAGCCAATATCTCTTGGGAAGCAGGTATGAACAACGAGAGTTGGAACCTGCGTTATCGTCCTTATGTGGATAAGACTCTTATAAATCGTTTATGGGATCTTTCTGTTGATAATTACCTAGAGCAACTTGATGAAGGTTGGTTTGTAGTTGACAACGATAATGATAGTAAAAACTGGGATCTTGCATATAACAGCAATGCGGAGAATGACCTTTGCTTCTATTCTTTTAGTTATGATAATGGTACATCTTACGATCCTGATAACTGGTTGATATCACCTGCTATAGGTTTAGGTGGGACTCTCAAGTTCAAGTTGTGGAATAGAAATAGTAATTACAAGGATAAGGTTGCAGTTTATTTATATATAGGTAATCTTGATTTAAATAGTAATCTAAGCATTAATGATTTCGTCAAGATATCAGATGATTATGCTCCAGGAACTTCACCTACAGAGTACACACTTTCTTTAAGCTCGTATAGTGGTGTTGGTCACTTGCTTTTCCGCCACTATAACAGTTATGATAAATATTCCATTTATCTGGACGACATAGAAGTAACAGTGCCAAATCCAGTTGAGTTGCCTGAGTGGACTTATGTGAATGATGTCACAAATCCTTACACCATTACAGGTCTTACCAGCAATACCACCTATGAGGTGCAGGTTCAGGGCGTTGGCAACAACACAACTACCGACTGGACCAATTCTGTAGTTTTCACTACTTTAGAAAGTATAGATCCCACCCGCAACTGTGACCGTCACCCCCAATCCTACCTTCTCGGTGGCAGAGACGACTGTAACACTCGCTGCTAACACCCTCACATCAATTCCTGTTACATTCACTCCAGATGCTGCAATCGGCTATACTGGCACTTTGACTGTTTCTGTGAATGGCGAGAATACTGTTGTGGCTCTTAGGGGTGCTGGTCATACCGATGGCCCCGGGGCTATCCGCGACGAGTCATTCTTTGAAGGAATCACTTACACTTGGACTAACGATGAAGGTACTCATACCTCAAATTTGAGTGAAATCGCCACCGATCCCGATCAGATTATCGCCATGCTTAAGGAGGTCTATGTGAATAGAAATATCCCTGGCAACTACAAGCGTGGTTACACAACATCAGGTACCTCTGACCATGATGATAATGTTATGTATACCGGTGTGGGTAGAATTAACAGTTCGGGTCAATATGAAAATACTTATGGCTGGAACATACCTGGTAATGTATTGAATTCAACTGGCAGTACTAGTTACAAGTATATGCAAGAAGACCAATACAAGCCCTATGACGAAGGCGTGACTTTGTTGTTGCTTGAGATCGTTGATGACTTTGATGTGACGACAGTTGCCACAAATGGTGATCCCACGCACGATTATGCTGGATTGAAAGCTTACTTCAAAAAGGCCATTAAATCGGCTCGTGTCGTTACCAAGGCAACACGCGTAGGTAAAAATTCCGATTTCTCGTCGGGTACCTTATTCAAGATTGACTGCAACAAGATGAACAAGTTCTATCTGATTGCTAAAGGTCAATTAGCGTGGCTGAAACAGAGAGAAAATAACTCGAATTCGAGTAGTGCGACGACTTATAGTTTCTATGGTTATCCGATGTACTATGGCGGCACCTATCTCGATTATGGTTTGCATGGCAATTATTTGAATGTGGAACCCGCTTTCTTGTGTCACATGTTTGAGCAGCTAAGTCCAGCCGAAGGTAATTCAAGTGCACCATTAACGGATGGTTATCAAATGTTTGTGACCGAAATGAAGTCATTCGGCATCATTCATGATTGCCCCAATGTGCCTTATGTGTTAGGAACAGGTCACCACTTTATGATGTATGGTCAAGATAGTCCGTCTGAAGACTGTCAGGATATTCGTGATATGATGCTCTTGGTGCCCGACTATCGCATGATGAACTGGACGGGTCGTGGCTCAACCTCTAGTACTTCTACTAGTACTGATGGAAGACGACAGGACTACTTCTATTATCATCAAAGTCATCAGCCAAAAATTGGCGTATTTGTGATCCATCAGAATCCTATCACTGGCGACCAGATTGAGAATCAGGAAACCTACAAGCTTCACTTGACATGGAAATCTAACCTTCTTGACTTCTTGCCCGAAAAGGCTGGTCAGTATGATCTCTACCGAGTAATTACTAATGCTGATGGTACAAAGACCTATCAGTTGGTGGGTGAATTTGATCCTAACACATTTGAGTATTACGACGATGTGCCGATGCAAAAGAATGGCCAGCAGGTGACCTATGTTGTTCAGGGTCAGGATATTGATGGCTTCTTGAGCTTGCAGATGTCGAACGAGGAAAGCTTCATCATTCCAGGTCTCGACCGTGCCGAGCAGTTGCGCATCGACCTGAACAGCGACTACTACTTCAGCCGCTACGATGCTGCCGAGCAAAAGAACTACTACTCCAACTCGCTGATTGCCAACAACACCGTGGGTACTAATGTGAAACCCGCTTATCTCGAGAACGGCAGTCAGTTCAAGTTCTGGCGCGCAACACTCAAGACTGTTGATGGCGAGGCCGTGGTTGACACCGAGCATGCTGTGAACTTTGTGACAGCAGAAGTTGGCAACTACACACAAACTGGTGGCGGTAAACTCACCTATGGATCTTGGGTTGACCAGACGCCCTTCGGCGATAAGCCTTACGGTCATGGCTATCACGCCAACCCGACAACTTCCGATATCACTATTGTGAATGGTGAGGTTAAGTTTGCTGGCTTGAAACTCTATGATAACTTCTGTGTTGATGTGTCTGAAAATGCTCATCCAGCACAGTATGTTTACTATGTAACACTCGAAACTGCTGTGCCTTTCGACCTGAATGTTCAAGGCACCGAAACCAGCACGCATGCAAGGAGTAACACGGTAAATGTTCCTGTTTACAAGGCCGAGATGGTGATGAAGCCCATCACCGCAGCTCAGGTGGAAGCTGATGTTGACCACAAAGCACCTGCTGCTACCAAGTTTGAGCTCGATGCTCGCTACAGCAGTAAGAGTGAAATTCTGGGTTACTACATCTATCGTTGGGCCGACAAGGCAGGTGCCAGTGCTCGCACAATCTATGATAGCGAAGGTGAAGACGCATCACCGCAAGGCCAGGCAGGTAACCAGGGTGAGTACTACACCGTGGCTATGAACACCGACTATACTGCCGAAACTGAGCACTTCGCTTCGGACTTTGCCGATGTTACTGCAACATTCTTGGACAACTTCATGAATAATGAAGCTACTGAGGCTGACACTTATACCTATGCTCCTGTGGTAGAGCTCTTCGCTCCAGCACAAGCAGTGGTGATTCCAAGTGGTGAAGACCGTGATGACTACAACACCTATGGCGGTCCGCAGCAGATGACTGCCGGTGGCTTGATTACAATCAAACCTGGCACCCCTGTTGCCACTGCCGATGAGTTCACTCCCCAAACTACCACAGGCACGACCGATAAATGCAAGTACTATTACATCCCGGTGACTATCAATGTGGATCTTCCCGAGGGTTACGAGATTTACAAGGTGCGTGCATGGCGCCAGATCGACAAACAGTGGCTCGGAGAAGAGGAATCTCAGTACTTCGACCGCGTAAGCGACGACTATCTGTTCGAGACCTTGGGAGATGAAGCCAACAATGTCAACGATGTGCTTATCGGTGAGGGCAGTGTAGATGGAAATGCTCATCATCACAAAGGCCTCTTTGGTGCCAAGTCACTGGCTTCAGACGAATCGTTCGATGCCAACTTCATTGTCCGCGTTTACTTCACTAAGCCAAGTAAAGACGGCGAGGCCAGGTATTACATTGCTGAAAAACAGCAGATAGTGAATGTCAACAGCGAAAACATCATCACTGGTGTTGTCAATGTCAAGGGTAACAAGCAGGTGGCAGGTGTGAAGTACTACAACTTGGCCGGTATCGAGAGCGACCAGCCCTTCGATGGCGTGAACATGGTTGTCACCCGCTACACCGATGGTTCTACTTCGACCAGCAAGGTGATCAAATAACGATAATAGTTTTTTAGTCACATGATATTTTGCGGGGGGGCGACTCGATGTCGCTCCCCTGTAATTTTACTGTCTTAGACATAAGTACACAAGATGCACTCCAACGACAACCCCGTTAGGGGCGCAAGCAAAAAGGCCAGTGGTGAATCCTCGCAGCTAAGAGTGCAGAGCACATGGTTTCGTGTTCTTGACTGCCAAGCCCCGTGGTTTATTGTGGTGAAAACCAATGGTTATGCTTTTTAGCAAGCAATCGCCAAGCCCCGTTAGGGGCGCCAGAGAGTAGGCAGGGGCGTGAGCCCCTGTGATAAATTGGTATAAAATCAATTAGCCCCATCGGGGCGACAGAGAATAATTATGAAAGATTTGTTCCTGGATTTGTCGGATTTCTGCCCCAAGGGGGCACTCCTCTACTCCCTGCCTCCGTAGAGAACGAATTTGTCTGATTATAAACATCCCTGCGCTTTCTCGGGGGTTGCGTGTTTGGATTCTTATGTGTAATTTTGTAAAGAATTAAAAACTTAGATACTATGACACGCAAAGTAGCTTTAATGATTATGGCACTGATGCTGCCCATGCTGGCATCGGCCCAAAAGCAGTTCACACTCGAAGACCTGAACTTCGGTGGTACCAACTACCGCAACATGATACCCCAGTATCGCACCATCGCCTGGTGGGGCGATACCCCCGTGAGGCTGAGTGCCGACACGGTCTGGACCATCAACCCCAAAACTGGTGCCGAGAAGTTTCTCTTCACCCGCGCTGCGCTGCCCACCGACGGCAATCTGAGCGCACTCTCGTGGGCCGAGTTCCCCTACGCAGGCAAGCCAATCGTGAAACTCAGCGACGGCGACTACCTGGTGCTCATCGACTTCAAGGCGCGCAAGACGCTCTTCAAGATGAAGAACGATGCTGCTGTGAGCGAGTGGCACCCTGTGAGCCGCAACCTGGCCTACATTGAGGGCGACAACCTGTGGGTAGCTCGAGCCGAGGTGAATATGGCCCCGCCCAGTTCGGTCACTACACCGGCACAGCGTCAGGAGTTTGACGACCACATGCGTGTGCAGCGCCTCACTACCGACGGCAGCCGCGACATCGTCTATGGCCAGGCAGTGCATCGCAACGAGTTTGGCATCGAAGGCGGTCTGTTCTGGAATCCGCAGGGCACGCGCCTCGCTTTCTACCGCATGGACCAGAGCATGGTGGCCGATTACCCGCTGGTGAATGTGCCCGAGCTCGACGATACCACACGCGTCGAGGCTACGCCCGCTCCTGAAAAATACCCCATGGCGGGCCGCACCTCGCACCTGGTGACAGTGGGCGTGTATGACTTTGCTACTGACCGCACGATGTATCTCGATGCCGGCGACCCCACCGACCGTTATTTCACCAACATAGCCTGGAGCCCCGACGGCAACACCATCTATATGCAAGAGCTGAATCGCGACCAGAACGACTGCCGCCTGGTGAGCTACGATGCCGTCACAGGCAAGCGACTCAAGGAACTCTATCGCGAGACGCATCCAAAATATGTGGAGCCGCAGCACCCCATCGTGTTCTTGCCCTGGGACGCCACCAAGTTCCTGATGTACAGCGAGCGCGATGGCTATAACCACCTATACCTCTTCGATGTGCAAGGAAACATGCTCAAGCAAGTGACAAGCGGCAGTTGGGTGGTGATGGATTTGTTGGGTTTTGATGCTAAGGCTCACACCGCCATCATTGCCAGCAACGAGGCGAACCCAATAGGTCGCAACCTCTACAGCGTGAATATCGACACAGGCAAGCGCACCCGCGTCGACGAGGGTGGCCGAGGCTGGCACGACGGCTCGCTCAACCCCAGCGGCACCATGCTCGTCGATGTGTATCAGGAGCCCGATGTGCCGCGCAACATCGCTTTTGCCGACACACGCACGGGAAAGACCACCCGCTACTTCACCGCTCCCGACCCATGGCAGGGCTACACCGTGCCCACCTATGAGTGCGGCACCCTCACCGCTGCCGACGGCACCACGCCGCTCTACTACCGCATGGTGAAGCCTGCCGACTTCGACCCTGCCAAGAAGTACCCCACGGTGGTCTATGTCTACGGCGGACCGCACGCCCACAATGTGGATGCTGGTTGGCACTACCGCAGCCGCAGTTGGGAGACCTACATGGCGCAGCGTGGATACATCCTGTTCATCCTCGACAACCGCGGCAGCGAGAATCGCGGCCGTGACTTCGAGCAGGCCACATTCCGTCAGTTAGGCCAGGTCGAGATGGCCGACCAGATGCAGGGCGTCAAGTACCTGCAATCGTTGCCCTATGTCGATACCACGCGCCTGGGTGTGCATGGCTGGAGTTTTGGCGGTTTCATGACCATCAGCCTCATGACCAACTACCCCGATGTGTTCAAGGTAGGTGTGGCTGGCGGACCGGTCATCGACTGGAAGTGGTACGAGGTGATGTATGGCGAGCGCTATATGGATACCCCACAGACCAATCCCGAGGGTTACGAACTCACCAGCCTCATTCCCAAGGCTAAGGATCTGAAGGGAAGGCTGCAGATTATCATCGGTCTGAACGACCCCACCGTGGTGCCGCAGCATGCCTACTCGTTCCTCAAGGCGTGCATTGCCGCCGGCACACAGCCCGACTTCTATGTCTATCCCGGCCAGGGCCACAACATGCGCGGACACCAGAGCGTGCACCTGCATGAGCGCATCACCCGCTACTTCGACGACTACCTGAAATAGCCGAGCGTCAACAGCGTTTAACCCAATTCGGTCATTAGGATTTGCGTCAGAACAACATTTTCGGCCTAATGACCGATTTGCGTTTAACGAATTTGATCTTCAGGAATGAGTGATGGGTCGAACATCACTTTCGAGTGGTTGTCCCATTGCAACTGGCGAGAGACGATTTCTCCCGTAGTTCGGTCTATCGTCTCGCGGTAAATCTTTGAGATGCGATAATAGTTGCCGTTTTCCTCCTTATGAAAGTGATGCCCCTCTTCGACCAGTCGGTAGGTGGTGGGGAATTCCTGAGTCGTTCGCAATTCGGTGTGCAGGTCGTCGTTGTCGCACCACGCACATAGCTGCACAGGTTGGCCTGTGTCGTTTCGGAACCGGTAGTCCACAAAGTTGTAGTTCACCGAGGTGCCGGCACTGTAGGGCACGCGCTTTCCATTGGGGTCGGGAGCGAGGGCGTCGCTGTGGTGGTGAAGTTCGGTGATGGTGAGCGGGCTGTGCATCACTAGCAGGTTGATGGTGTTGGCCAGATTACATAATCCACCTCCCACACCTGCCACCAACTTGCCATTCACAATAACTCGCCCCGGGGCAAACCCGTTCTTGATAGATGTCTTTCCCACTAATTTCCAGAACGAGAATGTTTCACCAGGATTGATGATTAGCCCGTTCATGCGACTGCAAGCTAAACGAATGTTGTCGGCTTTGTTGAGTTGCAGCTGAGGGTCAATACCTGGTCCGCGCTTAATCATGTTGTTGCTGCTGCTATAGATCACTACCGGCAGAGGCTCTGATTGTAAGTGCTTTGCAAATCTCTCATTCCCCAACCAGTTCTTGAGGTGCCGTGTGATGATTTGTTTCTTAAGCGCGATAGCATAAGTGGCAGGACTTATCTCGCAGAACAATTTTCGTCTCTTCTCCATAATAATTGGGAATAATGGTTCTAACTATTATCAATGGTAATGTTTTGCCTTTTTCTGTAGCAGCGGCTGTGCCCGTAGAACCACAGCAGCACCTTCTCGAGATTACGCCGAATGCCTTTCTTCTCTTTCTTGTAGTAGCCAATGTATTTGACCAGAATGCTCTCAAGTCCAGCACGATTGGCACCCAAGATGTCAGTGAAGAGCTGATCCCCGACAACCATCACCTCGTTGGGTTTCACTTCGAGCATCTCAACGGCCATGTGGTAGCATTCGGGACGAGGTTTGCCGGCTTCTTCGATGTAGAGCGTGTGAAAATTCTTCTTGAAGCGCTCGATGCGGGCCTGATTGTTGTTGCTCAGCAGCAGTGTCTTCATCCCTATGTCATTGAACTTGGCGAAAAGCTCATCGACAGCATTAGTTGAGTCGGCTCCATGAGGCACAAGCGTGTTATCGATGTCGAATATCAGCGCTTTGTATCCCATCGACATGAGCTTCTCATAATCGATCGAGAACACATCCTCAACATAATAACTTGGATAGAAGATACCAAACATATATATTTTCGTCTTTTACCTTGATATGTAGTCACAAACAATATCGACCTGCTCGGCAAATGTGTCGCCAAACTTATTCTCGAAGAATGCGCCACCTATAGTGAATGCCCAGGGTGCTGCTTTGCGCACCTCGTCGAGCCGCTCAAAGCTGTCGATGCTGCCGGCTATGCACACAGGCGCGTTGACCCCTGCGACAATTGCCTGGTTCAGGGCGTTGGCATCTCCTGTGTATCTGTATCCCAGCAGGTCGATGCCGTAAGCTCCCCGCTCAATGTAGGAGCGTGCCTCGGTTATCATGCCCTCGATAGTGCCCTCGAGCACCGACGGGCGGCCAGTTACTTCTCCCACAAAGGGCATGTATTTGATAGCATGTTTGCGACAATAATCGTTGATGGAGTCATAGAATTTGGTTCCCATCAGCACTTCACACCCGCAGGCAGCAGCCATTTCAGCGCCTGCCAGGCCTTCTTCCTCGCTATATGATACCACTTCGAGGAATGTGGTCTTGCCGCATTGTTTCATGCTTTCATATATCTTTTTCATCTGCTCCAGCGGTAGTGGATGTTCCTTGAAACCCCAGTATTGTGCTTTCGATGCTTTGCACTGCTCAAACACCTGAGCAGCGTTCTCCACGGTGTAGTCGTGCCATGTGAGCATTACCACAAGATTGGCATGTGTTTGTTCGTTTTTCATTTTTTTAGTTGGTTAATTACATAGGAATTGGCAAAAGTTATACTTTAATCAATATAGGTTTTTGTGATATTAATGAGTAGCATAAAGGCTACGATTCTTGATGGCAAAGATAGTGATAAGATGTGAGAATGTCAAGCAACAAGTCATGAAAAGGTGTTCACTGCAATCGCTGCACAATAAAGACTATGACGCTACCGTAGCGCCATCGGGGCGACAGAATAAAAAAGCAAGAAACCGACTGCAGAAATCCCACAGTCGGTTTTTTAATCTCATTTAGGGTTTTCAGAGTTATTGGAGTTCTCAGTGCCTCTCTAAACACTCAACCCTAAACTCCTGCGAAGCAGGATCAATAGTTCTCGGGCTTGAGCTGGAAGTAAGCCTGAGGATGGTCGCACACGGGGCACACCTCGGGAGCCTGCTTGCCCACCACGATGTGACCGCAGTTGCGGCATTGCCAGATGCACTCGTTGTCGCGCGAGAACACCACCTTGTCCTCAATGTTCTTGAGCAGCTTGCGGTAGCGCTCTTCGTGGCGACGCTCCACCTCGGCCACGCCCTCAAATTTCACGGCAATCTCCTCGAAACCCTCTTCGCGGGCCTCGCGGGCCATGCGGGCATACATGTCGGTCCACTCAAAGTTCTCGCCGCTGGCTGCTGCAGCCAGATTCTCGGGAGTAGATTTGATGCCACCGCCCTCGAGCAGTTTGAACCACATCTTGGCGTGCTCCTTCTCGTTGTCGGCTGTCTCTTCAAAGATGGCTGCAATTTGCTGATAACCATCTTTTTTAGCCTTCGAAGCCCAGTATGAATACTTGTTGCGTGCCATCGACTCGCCGGCAAATGCCTCGAGCAGATTCTTCTCGGTCTTGGTTCCTTTTAATTCCTTCATAACGGCATTATTTTTTGAAGAAACGGTTGTAAAGGCCTTCGAATCCCTGTCCGTGACGAGCCTCGTCGCGTGCCATCTCGTGCACGGTGTCGTGGATGGCGTCGAGGTTCTGCTGCTTAGCCAGCTTGGCAATGCGGAACTTGTCTTCGCAAGCGCCAGCTTCGGCCATCATGCGCTTTTCAAGGTTGGTCTTGGTGTCCCACACCACTTCACCGAGCAGTTCGGCAAACTTGGCGGCGTGTTCGGCCTCTTCCCATGCATAGCGCTTGAAGGCATCGGCCACTTCGGGATAACCCTCACGGTCGGCCTGGCGGCTCATGGCCAGATACATGCCCACCTCGCTGCACTCACCTTCGAAGTGAGCCTTGAGGCCTGCCAGAATTTCGGGGTCAACACCCTTGGCAACGCCAATCACATGCTCTGCCACGAAGTTGAGTTTCTCGTCTTCCTGTACTTCTTTGAATTTCTCAGCGGGTTGTTTGCACTGTGGGCATTTTTCGGGAGGAGTGTCGCCTTCGTGAACATAACCGCAAACGGTGCATATCCATTTTTTAGCCATAGTAGTAAAATCGGTTTTTTGTTAGTGAGTTAGTAAATTAATTATTTGATAAAAGTAGGTTATTCGTCAGTTTCTTCAAACTGGTCGGGACCAACGCCGCACAAGGGGCATTCTTCGGGCGGAGTATCACCTTCATGGATGTATCCGCACACTACGCATTTCCATTTTTTCATAATAGCAGTTGATTTTGAAAGTTAATAAAAATTGGTTTATTGGTTGATTAACAATTGTTTTCGTTGCACTCGTCGCACACGCCGCTGTAGTTGAGCTGAATCTGCTCCACCCGGCTCACATGTTGTGGCAGCGGGTTGGCTGGCAGATCGCTGTGCATGGGCAGGTCGATGATGCGACCACAGCAGCGGCACATGAAGTGGGCGTGGGGCGACATCATGCCGTCGTAGTGCACATTGCGGCTGTCGATGGTGAGCGCCTGCACAGCATTGTGCGAGTGCAGCAGCTCCAGCGTGTTGTACACCGTGGTGCGCGACAGCGTGGGCATGGTGGCAAGCAGGTCGTGATAGATGGTGTCGACCGTGGGGTGCGTGTGGTGCTTCATGAGATATTCCATGATAGCCACACGCTGCACCGAGGGTCTGATGCCATGTTTCACAAGATGTTGCGTCGCCTTTTCCACAGGTTGAAATAATTACAAGTTTGAAACGATTACAAAATTATGCATTTATTTTCAACGATGCAAGCATCAGACGAAAAAAATGACCACAAAAGTGGAAAACTCTTGTGGCCATTGGGTGAGACCTCACGGCCTCGCACTAAAAAATATACTATACCCGTTGGCGGGATTAAAAAGTTAATAAAAAGATGTTCAAAAAGTTGCGTATATCGCTGATTTTTAGTAATTTAGTGGTAATCAAAACATTAAATTCAAATCACCGTATGCACAACTTGTACGCAAATTTCGTAAGAATTCTTGAAGTATGCAAGCGATTCTCGGTTCAGCGACCTCGAGGTCATCGCTCTGAGCTTGACAGAGGAGACCATGGGTTATGATAGTGAGTGTTATCTGTTTAGCCAGCTTGAGGACTACCGCAGCAAACTTCCGCATCTGATTTCACGCCGCCAATACAATGACCGTCGCAAATACACGGCTGCTCTGTGTGAAAAGATACGCAAGCGTGTCGCGGAGTCCCTTGACGGTGGAGAAGATGTTTTCATCATTGACTCCAAACCCGTCAAAGTGTGCCAGCCCTCAAGGGGCAACCGCAACACGATGGGCAGGACCTGCCCCGAGAAGGCTCCGGACTTCGGATACTGCGCCACTCAAGCCCTGTATTACTTTGGCTACAAGCTGCATGCCGTCTGCGGGGTATCGGGCTTGAGCGACTGCTCGATCCTGCGGCACGAGTAGATGTTGTTCATGTAGGCGTAGATGATCACCTTGAGCATCATCCTCGGGTGGTAGGGACTGCGGC
>CACXLJ010000039.1 GCA_902768435.1 uncultured Bacteroidales bacterium
GGATGGGTGGATGAAAAAAACTTGTCAAAGAGCGCTTGCGCGGGTGGGCGTGCGGACAAAGATAAGGGGAAATGGGGATGAGGGAAATGGTGATAACATATAAGGGTGAGGGTTGAGAGTTGAGAGTTGAGGGTTGAGGGTTGAGGGCTGAGAGTGTAGGGATGAGGGTGGAGAGTTGAGGGTGAGGTAAAGTGAGGGCTGGCGGTGAGGCCAGCCCTGCACATGGTCTGTCGCCCCGACGGGGCTAATTGTTTTAAAATGCTTTGAAACAGGGGCTCACGCCCCTGCCTATTATCTGTCGCCCCTAACGGAGCTTGGCTCACTTCATCACGACGGTGAGCTACGCTCCAAATCGTTATCGTTCGGCAAAGCTCAAGCAAGCTTGGCTTTGCGCTCACTTAATCACGATTTTTTTGCCGTGGTGGATGTAGATACCCGGCTGTGTGGGATTCGACACGGGTTGCCCCATCAGGTTGTAGTAGCGGTTGTCGGCTTGAGGCATGTCATCCGTTTTCAGGTCAACTACCGCAGTGGGCGTAATAAGGCCGTGCAAGTAGTCGTAGCGCGGACTCTTATACACGACTTCACCATTCTCTATCACATGGCTCAGACCCAGCGTGTGCGGATGCGGTCCGTTTATATAGCGGCCCGTCATTGGGAACAGCAGACCGCGGTCGGTGACACTGCCCACACCTTCAAGAATGAGATAACGCTGATTCTCATTCATATAATAGGCCTTGCACATATGTCCGTTCACCTCAATCTCGCCTGTCGACTGCACTTGCATGTAACTATATGTGTCATAGAATGCCACAAAGTCGTTGAAGTCATAAATCAGGTACTCGCCGGTGCTCTCAAAGTCCTCAGTCTTAATCACGGGGGAACCATTGCTGTAAACATTACAGTCGCCGTCCTCTAGCTTGTTGTTCTCGTCAAGCACGGCATACACCTTCTTGTCCTGCTCGCGGACATAGGCATAGGGCAACATCGTGTTCACGTCAAGTTCATCACCATAGTAGCGGTATAGATTCATGTACTGACGCCCGTTTAGCGTGGTTTCGCCTTTCATTTCTTCAGTGTAGCATACAATTGGGCCTCCGTCGGTCTCCACCCCATGATGATTAAAAACATACACGCGCTTCACGCCTTCGCGCACCAGCGGCACATATTCAGATTCCTGTGCTGTGGCCACAGTGGTAGAACATGCCAAAACCATTAATAGCAAGTTCACACATTTCTTAAATTTTGGGGATAATGAAATTTTCATAGTGGTTGAGATTAATAATTTGTTAAGCATTTTGTTAATGGCAAATATAAACACAAACTCGATAGAGTCAAAGGTTTTATCAACAAAATAGCAAATTATTAACAACTATTAAATCTACCACTATTTACCCCCCCCATTTTACTAAAAAATATTAATAAATTAAAAAGAAAATACTAAATATGACAATACGAAATAAGCCATACCGCGTCAGGAGTTGACATCGCGATATTGCTTGAAGGCATGGAGCAGGTAGCGTGCCACGACATCGCCTTGAGGCTGCATCTGAATGAGTGACTGCCGCCCTCGCTCCACCACTGCTGCATCTTGCTCAGCAGCCAAATGGTCGAAATAAAAGCGCATATAAGAAGGGGTATATTCAGGATGCCCCTGGAAGGTGAATACATGATTGTCTACCCGCAATGCCTCATAACGGCAAAAACTGCTTGTGGCAAGGGTTACAGCCTCACGAGGAGCAGAAATCACCTGGTCGTGATGATTGTAGAGCAAGTGCATCTTGCCATCGGGAAAATACTGGCGCAAACCGTCATCGAGCACATCAGACTGTCGCACACCCGTACCCCAACCTCCAGCAAAATGTTCGACCTTGCCACCCATAGCCTGTGCTATGAGTTGATGTCCAAAACACACGCCTACAAGAAACACACCCATTGCCACCGCCTGGCGAATCCACCGCTGCAGGTCGTCTATCCATGGCAGTGGGTCGTAGGCTGAATTGATACAACCAGGAATCAGATATATCTCATCTCTATTCAACAAAGAGGGTAACTCACCCTCCATAGCCATAAATACCCTGAACTGCACATCGGGACACGCCGAATGCAGAAGTCGCTCGTGCATCGACACATAGCTGGGCACATCGGCAGGCAGGCGACCCGGGAAGGTGTCGCACAGCAGTACATTGATAGTTATGTTTTCAGTCATAGTATGTTATCTCAATCTGGTCATTCGTGTGATCCTATTCAGCGGTTACGGAGCATCTCGAGGACTTTGTCCACAGGGAGGGCATCGACATGATAGCCGGCGCGGCCGGTCATAGACGAGGCCATGAACAGCGAGTTCCACAGGGCCTCGGCAGTGGTCTCGATGGTGGCTGCGAATATCGACGACATCTCGCTGTTGGCAAGCACCGTAGAAGTGATTTTCTTGGCCTTGTCGTTGATGAGGTTCTCGGGCGCTACCGAGAGGGCTATCACATAGTCGCCACTGCCATTGGAGGCAATGCCGCCGGTCTTGGCCATGCCCATCATGGCACGCTTGGCCACGCGCTCCAGGTTGCGGCTGTCGAGCGGAGCATCGGTAATAACCACCATCATGCACGACCCGTCGACATTCTCGTTGCGGCGCACATGGTTGATGAAATCGTGTTTCTGTAACTTCTGCCCTACCTGCATGCCATCAATCTCAAGAATGCCGCCATAGTTGGTCTGCACAAGCACCCCAATGGTGTAACCGCCCAGCGACTCGGGCAAGACGCGCGACGAAGTGCCTATGCCGCCCTTGAACCCAAAGCAGATGGTGCCGGTGCCAGCGCCCACACAGCCCTGTTCCACAGGTCCGCCCTTGGCACCCTTGATGGCATCAATCACCATTTGTGGCGTGATGTGCATGGCGCGGATGGCATTGAGCCGCCCGTCGTTGGTTTCTCCCACCACAGCATTCACCGAGTTTTCGCGTTCATTGCCAGGTTGCATGAGGGTGTAGCGCACGGCGCCCTCAATGCCAGCCGCCACGCTCAGCGTGTTGGTGAGAATGACGGGAGTCTCGATGTTGCCCAGCTCACGCACCTGGGTGTAGCCTGCGAGTTTGCCAAAGCCGTTGCCCACATATATGGCAGCGGGCACCTTGTTGCGGAACAGGTTGCCCTGATGCGGCACGATGGCGGTAACACCGGTGCGAATGCTGTCGCCCTCGATGCAGGTCACATGCCCCACGGTCACGCCGGGCACGTCGGTAATGGCATTGTTAGGCCCCGGCTGGAAAATACCCGTCGGGAAGCCCCACTCGCGCAGGGTCTTGTGAGATTGACCCCAAGAGCCCCATGCAACCAGCATCAGGCTCAAGGCAAACAGGAAACGATATGACGATTTCATCACTTGATAAGGTTACCCAGGATGTCGCGTGTGATTTGTCGGGTAGCTGCCTGTGTGGCACTCTTGGTAATCTTACTGCCAGCACTGGTGCGGCTCTTGGTCTTCTTACCACTCACGGCATCGCTCACCTTGGTGCCAATGATTGAGGCAATGGCGGCTGTGACAGCCGTGGCGATAGCCTTTAAGATGCGCCTGATGAGCCCCGGTTTCTTGTTCTTTTCCTCCTTGGCTTTTTCCTTCTCTTTCTCGGCCTCGGCTTTGGCTTCTTCTTCGGCCTTGGCCTCTTTCTCCATCTCCTTGAGCAGCACCTCGAAAGCGCTCTCGCGGTCAAGGGCCTTGTCGTACTTGCCGTAGATGCGCGAGCCCTTGATGATGCTGTCGCGCTGACCCTCGGTGATGGCACCAATCTGGCTCAGCGGGAACAGAATCTTGGCACGCTCCACAATGCTGGGCGCACCCTTCTCGTCGAGGAACGACACCAGTGCCTCGCCCGTTTCGAGATTCATGATGGTCTCGTCGGTCTTGAACGCGGGATTGGGGCGGAAGGTGTCGGCAGCGGTCTTCACCGCTTTCTGGTCCTTAGGAGTGTAGGCACGCAGGGCATGCTGCACGCGGTTGCCCAGCTGGCCCAGGACTGTTTCGGGAATGTCGGTGGGACTCTGTGTCACAAAGTAAATGCCCACGCCTTTACTGCGGATGAGGCGAATCACCTGCTCTATCTTGTCGACCATGGCCTTGGAAGTATCGTCGAAGAGCATGTGTGCCTCGTCGAAGAAGAACACCAGTTTGGGCAGATCCAGGTCGCCCACCTCGGGCAGCGTGCTGTAGAGTTCGCTCATGAGCCACAGCAAGAAGGTAGAATAAAGTTTGGGCTTGAGCATGAGCTTGTCGGCCGCCAGCACATTCATGATGCCCTTGCCGCCCTCGCACTGCATCAGGTCGTAGATGTCAAACTCGGGTTTACCAAAGAACTGGTTGCCGCCCTGATCCTCCAGACGCAGAATGGCGCGCTGGATGGCACCTACCGATGCAGTGGCTATATTGCCATACTGCGTGACATACTCGCTGGCGTGCTTGCTGATGTAGTCGAGCAGTGAGCGCAGGTCTTTGAGGTCGTCGAGCAGCCAGCCGCGTTCGTCGGCAATGCGGAAGGCGATGGTGAGCACGCCCGACTGTATCTCGTTGAGTTCAAACAGGCGCGAGAGCAATTCGGGACCCATCTGCGAGATGGTGGCACGCATGGGGTGGCCCTGCTCGCCATAGACATCGAAGAAACGCACAGGGCAACCCTGGAATTGCGGATTCTCGATGCCAAACTCGGGCATGCGTTTCTCGATGAAGCCCGACAGTTTGCCTGGCTGGCTGATGCCCGAGAGGTCGCCCTTCATGTCGGCCATGAAGCAGGGAACGCCTGCCTGGCAGAAGCTCTCGGCAATCACTTGCAGGGTAACGGTCTTGCCCGTACCAGTGGCACCGGCCACGAGACCATGCCTATTGGCCATCTTACCAATGATGTTGATGGGGCCATTGTCGCAATGCGCAATGTATAATTCTTTTTCTGGTGTATACATAATTTTATAGTGTTTAGTGAATAATCTGTTTCAGGTCGATTGAATGGAACCATCATTATGGTTATCGGTTCTCTTTTGCTCAATTAGCAAAGATACATATTTTTCTGTATGCTGCCAAATTATATCATTTTTTTTCAATAACTTTGCATCGAAGTTCTAAATTGAAACAAATCATGAAAATTGGCCAATATAACGAGTTGAAGGTGAACCGCAGTGTTGACTTCGGACTGTATTTGATTGATGCCGACGGGCAGGAAGTGCTGCTGCCCAAGCGGTATGTAACCCCCGAAATGACCGTGGGCACAATGCTGCAGGTGTTTGTATATAACGATTCGGAGAACCGCCCCGTTGCCACCACCGAACGGCCGCATGCCGTGGTGGGCGACTTTGCACTCATGCGCGTGAACGCCGTGAATCAGGTGGGCGCCTTCCTCGACTGGGGGCTGGTGGCCAAGGAACTGCTGGTGCCCTTCCGCGAACAGCGGGTGAAGATGCAGCCGGGCCGCAGCTACATCGTCTATATCTATCTCGACCACGAGAGCCATCGCGTGGTGGCGACCGCCAAACTCGACAAATATCTCAACAATACCCTACCCCGCTACTATCACCGCCAGAAGGTGGATCTGCTGGTTGTGCAGCGCACCGAACTGGGCTACAAGGTGATTGTCAACAACCTGCACTGGGGCATGCTATATGCCAACGAGACCTATGGCGACATCAACATAGGCGAACGCCACACGGGCTACATCAAGCAGGTGCGCGATGATGGCAAAATCGATGTTACCATGCTCAAAATCGAGAAGATGCGCGTTGACGACCTCTCGACTCAAATACTTGACTACCTGAAGAAACACGGCGGCAGCATGACACTCAACGACAAGAGCGACCCGAAAGAGATACTCGCCACCTTCAACTGCAGCAAGAAGGACTTCAAGAAAGCATTGGGACAACTCTACAAGGAAAAGAAGGTGACCCTGGGCGAAGTGGTGAAACTGGCTTGAGGCATTTTTTTTGACCGTGAGGCATGGACGCATTTGTTGAGTTTTTCACGCAATGGGGCATCTTTGGGCTGTTTTTCGGCTCCTTCATTGCCGGCAGTGTGGTGCCGCTCAGTTCCGAGGCGCTGCTTGTCGTGTGCCTGGGCCCGCTCAAGCTGGGTGCCTGGCCCTGCTTCATTGCGGCCCTTGCGGGCAATGTGGCAGGCGGCATGACCTGCTACCTGATGGGGCGGCTCAGCAAGATGGAATGGATTGAGGAATACTTCCATGTGAAAAAGGAGAAACTCGACAAGGCGCAGCGCTGGGTTGAGAACCGCGGTGCCTATATGGCATTCTTCGCCTTCCTCCCCATTCTGGGCTCGGCCATCACCATTGCATTGGGCCTGATGCGCGCCAATGTGTGGATTGTACTCACGACCATGACCATAGGCAAAGCCATACGCTATGCCCTTATCATCTGGCCCATGCTGCTATTTTTCTGAAAAAGATGACGCCCACGCGACAAAAATGTGTAGGATTTTTGTGGATTTTCGCAAGTTTTTGTAATTTTGGAGCAAATAAACTTTACAAAACCAACAAAAACCATTGAATCATGAGCAAAACTCCAACTCCCCACATTGGGGCAAAATTCGGTGAGATTGCCGAAACCGTCATCATGGCGGGCGACCCCTTGCGCGCCAAATTCATGGCCGATAATTTCATGGAAAATCCTGTTCAGTTCAACAATGTGCGCGGCATGCTGGGCTTCACCGGCACCTACAAGGGCAAACGCGTGAGTGTGATGGGACATGGCATGGGTATGCCTTCCATTGGTATCTACACCTATGAGTTATATAACTTCTATGGCGTGAAAGCCATCATCCGCGTGGGTTCGGCCGGCGCATTCGACACCGACTTGCATCTGGGTGACCTGGTGATTGCTATGGGTGCCTGCACCGACTCGAACTATGGTGCACAATATGCGCTGCCTGGCCCCTTCGCCCCCATTGCCGACTTTAAACTGGTGCGTGGCGCTGCCGAGGCCTGCGAGAAATTTGGCTATCACTACAAGGTGGGCAATGTGGTGTCGTCGGATGTGTTCTACAACGACATTAACCAGAACGATAAATGGATGAAGATGGGCGTGCTTGCCGTGGAAATGGAAGCCGCAGCACTCTATATGAATGCAGCACGCGCTGGCAAACAGGCGCTCACCATCTGTACGATTTCAGACCACATTGTAACAGGCGAAGTCACCACATCGGAGCAGCGTCAGAACTCGTTCACGCACATGATGGATGTGGCATTCTCCCTCATCTGATTCTATTCACACAATTAAACCCAAATCGGCCATCAGGCCGAAAAGGTTTGTTATTTAATCTTTTTTGCCATAACAGTTTTCTTTTGGCATCTTGTTTCCGCTGACATCTTACCATAGCCCGCTATGCTTGCACTGTCAGCGTCACAATCTGCACAAAATATCTCGCTTTTGAGTCCTATTGCTCGGGAGCGGCGGTGATGGCTTGCTCGATGGCACGCGACAACTGGTCGGGGCACGAGGTGGCCTTGTAACCACAGCGCACGCCTCGCAGCTTGTGCATCACATCCTCGGCCTTCTGCCCCTCAACAAGCAATGAAATGCCCGTGGTGTTGCCTGCGCAACCGCCCACAAACTGCACATGGTGCAAGCGCTGCTCGTCGTCGAGTTCAAAAACAATCATTTGGGAGCAAGTGCCCTCGGTCATATAGCTGAACTGTTTCATAATTATTTTAGTACTTCCAAATTTCGTCTTTTAATGATAAAAATCTCTCACATCGTGAGTCTTGACTAACAAGCCGACTCGCTGATGATGCTGCAAAAATATCAACAAAAATTGAATGTTGCAGCATTTTTGCAAAAAAAATTTGCAAAGTACGATTCTTCTGCCTAACTTTGCACCCGAATTTGGCGGCAACTCCGCATTTTTCGTTTTTCGGAGAGATGGTAGAGTGGTCGATTACACCGGTCTTGAAAACCGGCGTGCTGAGAGGCACCGGGGGTTCGAATCCCTCTCTCTCCGCCAAATGAAGGCAAACGGCTGAGTTTATCTCAGCCGTTTTTTTGCATTGTACCCAATTGGGGGCTTGCTCACAAATTGGAGCACAATGCAAAAAAAGAAATAGGCAAAGCCTCGTTTGTCTTCATTTGGCAGCGGCCTCGCGGGAGCGTGAGGGATGCGCGCCAGCGAATCCCGCTCCTCTTCTAATGACCGGTCTCTTCAAGATCTACCAACTCGCGGGAGCGTGAGGGATGCGCACCAGCGAATCCCGAAGGGTTCGGGTTCGAGGCGATGGTGACCAACCAATCCCCATAAAAAAAACGGTTGAGACACACTCTACCGTTTATACTCGTTCACTCAACGCAAAACACGCATTGAGCTATCATTCTTCATTTAGAACGGAGGCTCATTCATGATGCCGTCGATCATCATAGTGATATCACGCACATCCACCGCACCGTCATCGTTCAGGTCGGCCAGATAATTATCAGTAGAGTTCATAATGATATCAATGAGTGCAGTGACATCACGAACATCCACTTCCTGATCTTCGTTCAGGTCGCCCCACTTGTGCACATTCCAATAAATGATGTCCGACGAATTCTTTTCTTCACCAATGTAGTAGTGAGTCTGAATGCCAATGCGCCACTTGCACAGCCTATTATTGGGGTTTTGTGAACTGGTGGGGAAGTGAACAGTCCACATATCGAAATTCATACCCTCATATTTGTGGGGAATTTCGGTGGCCGGCAACTCTATGCTCTCACCTGCAAATAACTCGGGAGTGAACACATACAGTTTGTCAAAGTCTGTATAAACACTATAAGTGGCCGTAATCTGGTCTGCATTTGGCAGAGGAACATAAGTTCCTTGAAAATCATCTTCTATATTGTAAGTTGTATCCACATAACGGCCATCAAGATCGGTTTGGACGGTAAACGCAAAGTTGGTCATATAATAACCCCATTCAGGCCCACCATATTCAATGTATTCGTCAACTGTGGGATTCAAAGGCTTGGGCACACTGTTGCTCTGTGCCATCGAGGTCATGGCAAATGTAGCCATTAAGATTACGAGTAAAAATATTTTCTTCATAAAAAACAATCACACACCACTTGGTAAATTATAACAGTTTAAGGTAGAGCCTTACGCTCCTGATGTCTTGCTTTGGTCAAGCATTCCAGTCAACCCTGTGGTATTTTAAGAGCTGAAGAAACGCGCCAGTCCATTGCAAAGCATTCGCAAATATAATGAAAAAAATTGCAAAAATGGAAAAATATCACGAAATTTGCATTAAATATAATCATCTTTTATGTTTATTCTCATAAACAAACAAAAACGCATTCCTCATGACAACAATCATCAAAAAACTCGCCATCTCCATCATTGCTATTGGATTGCTGCCCATGGCAACCCATGCGGCCGAGACCGCACCGACTAAAGGCAACCACGAAATCATACTCCACGCCTGGTCGTGGTCGTTCAACACCATTCACCAGCACCTGCCCGAAATCAAGCAGGCTGGCTACACCATTGTGCAGACCTCGCCCATCAATGAGTGCTATGTGGGCGACAACGGTGGCCGCCAACTCTTTGGCAATGGCAAGTGGTACTATCACTACCAGCCTACCGACTGGACCATAGGCAACTATCAACTGGGTACTCGCGACGAGTTCAAGGCCATGTGCGACGAGGCTAACCGCCTGGGCATACGCGTCATTGTGGATGTGCTGCCTAACCACACGGTGATCGACCGCACGCAAATCAATGCCCGACTCGACAGTGCCGTGCACGGGCGTGAGAACCTTTTCCACGCCAATGGTCTGTGGCCCATCAAGGACTACAACGACCGCTACCAGTGCACCACCGGCGAGATGGGTACGCTGCCCGATGTGAACACCGAGAACCCTGATTTCCAGCACTACTATATGCTCTATGTGAACGATGTACTGGCATGCGGTGCACGCGGTTTCCGCTACGACACTGCCAAGCACATTGGCTTGCCCGACGAGCCGCGCGACCCCAAGTCGCCCCAAAACGACTTCTGGGATGTGGCCATGGGACGCAAAGCTGTGCAGGGCGTGCGCCTTGCCATTCCGCGCGACCAGCTCTTCATTTATGGGGAAGTGCTGCAAGACCGCAATGTGCCCGAGCAGGGCTATGCCGAGTATATGGATCTCACAGCGAGCAACTATGGTTGGGTGCTGCGCAATGTGCTCAACCAGCACAATGCCAAGGCCAGCGACTTGCTCTCGTGGCACCACTCGGTCGACCCCGCCCATCTTGTGACTTGGGTAGAATCGCACGACACCTACTGCAACGCTCACGAATCGGCCGGTATGAGCGACGAACTCGTGCGTCTGGGCTGGGTGTTCCTCACCGCTCGCCAGTATGGCACTCCCCTCTTCTACTCGCGTCCTCACGGCAGCACCCGTGACAACTACTGGGGCGACAACGAGATTGGCAAGGTGGGCAACGACGAGTTCAAGCACCCTGTGGTGGCAGCCGTCAACGAGTTCCGCCGCCTCAATGCCGACAAGCCAGAGCACCTCGTATTCAGCGACAATGGCAAGCAGATTATCGTGGAACGCGGTACCCGTGCTGCCGTAGTCATCAACCTCGACGAGCAGCCGGCACAAGTTGCCATTCCTGTCACGCTCGAGAACGGCAAATATCGCGATGCGGTCACCAAGGCCCGCCTGCACGTGAAAAAGGGCGTGCTGACTGCCTCACTTGAGCCTATGACTGCCTACATCTTATATAAATAACTCCTGAATGTTTAAAAAGTTCTAAACTTGCACCGCTTTTTTGACCAATTGTGGAAAAGCATATATCTTTGTGCCTGCAAAACAACAATAGAACAACCAAAAATAACAGTATAACACTATGAAGATGAAATCATTGTTCAGCGCCCTCTTTGGCGCCATGTGTCTGATGGCTCCCATGAGCATTCAGGCAACAGCCGCTCCCGCAACCGAGCATCTTTATGCCAGCGTCGACGGCTTCAACCAGATTAAAGCCAACCTCAACGCCACTCTCGAGAGCCTCAAGGCTGCCCAAAGCGGCACACAGGTGAGCGAAATCATGTATCAATATGTGAAGAATATGCTCACTAACGACAAGGCTTACGGCGAGCTCACTGAATATCAAAGGAAACAGATCGACACCCTGCAGAAGCAAGTAGGCATCGTGTCGCAGAAAAAGATTGCCCAGTTCAACTGCAAGAAAGAGGTTGACCAGGCCGTGCAGAAAGCCACTCTTGAGATGTTATCGAAAATGAAGTGACAACACATGCAATAAAAACACAACGCACCTCACGGGCACTTGCTCATGAGGTGCTTTTGTTTTATATATAGTTTGCGAATCTATATCGTCAACATCATTTCGGCAGGTGCCATGGCATCGGCTGTTGGTGCGTCATGAGAAAACAGGGCCGAGACCAGTGTGGTGTATTCGGGCAAAGCATTGCCGCTGCCCCACTTCAGTTCCAGCCCTAGCAACTCGCTGGTGGTCTTCGACACATCAAACCCATAAGCTTCGAGCGACGGACGCATCAGCTCAGGGTGCAGACATGGCTTGCCGTCGATTCGGGCGCAATGCTTCGAACACGCCTCACAGGCAAAAAAACCGCACAACAGCATACTGTCGTCGTGCTGTTGCTCCAGGCGCCGCATCATGGGCCCAGTACACTGCCTCCATGCCTCTGTGATGAGCCGGTGTGCCAGCGCATCACGCTCGGCGGCACTACCCGGGCTATTGCGCAACGCCTCTTCAGGAACAATCTGCGCTCCCACCGCCAGCACCCAGGCATAGCGCTTGAGGCGCTCATTCACATCGTAGTCAAAAGGCGGGCATGTCCAGCAACGGCCATAGTTGCCACATGCTCGACACAGTGGTTCGGTGAGTTCGGGATGGTAGCACATTGCCATGTACTGCCCCACCTCCACGCATTTCACATAGTGCTTTACTGTTGCCTTCATCATCGTTAAATGGTTTTCAACACACAAATTTACGCATTTCTCCCATTATTTCAAAGTCACATCACGCAAGAAAGGCCTTCAAGCATGATGAATGACATGATTTTTTGGCACAATATTTGAGTTTTACATTATAATTCACTACATTTGCACCTAACGACCGATTTTGGGTCGAAAAGGATTATATTGCATGATTTGTTTAATAATAATTTGATGCTCACATGAATAAGATTACCCGTTTTTCAGGAACACTTTTAGCAACACTATTTGCAACTGTCATTTGCCTTAACGCTAATGCCTACAGTTTTATGGTCGATGACCTGTTCTACGACATCAACCCAGACGGCATTTCAGTTTCTGTAACATTTGAAAATGGCCCCAACAAACAAGCTAACACTCCAGCCAATTTACCAAGCAATTTACCAATGGAAGGTTCTACTCTCATCATTCCTTCTTCGGTAACCTATGAGGGCGTGACCTACACTGTCACGGCCATCGGCATGTGGGCATTCGAATTATATCCCATTATCACAGATTTAAATATTACCAGTGTAATCATACCTAACACTGTGACAAGCATTGGCACGCTTGCTTTTCTTGGTTGCCACACCCTCACCAGCATCACAATTCCCAACTCTGTTACCAGCATTGAAGACGATGCATTTGGTGGTTGTAATTTTACCAGCCTATTCATCCCCAGTTCAGTCGTAAACATCGGAAACGGTGCTTTCTCCGGTTGCGGCAATACGACCACCATAATAGTGGACGATGAAAACCCAGTATATGATTCACGCGACAATTGTAACGCCATTATTGAGACTGCCACCAATACACTGCTTTACGGGTGCAAAAACACAGTCATTCCCAGCTCGGTCACAGCCATTGGCGGCGGTGCGTTTAGTGGGTGCAGCGAACTGACCAGCATCGCTATTCCCAACTCTGTAACCAGCATCGGTGGAAGTGCGTTCTCGAATTGCAGCAGCCTGACGAGCATTGCCCTGCCCAATTCGATTTCAACAATTGACTTTTATACATTCTCTGGTTGCAGCAACCTTGCAAGCATTGCCCTGCCCAACACGATTTCATCAATCAAGAATTTTGCTTTCTCAAATTGCACCAGCCTCTCCAGTATTACACTAACAGGTTATGGTTCGTGGATTTACAGCCGCAATCAGCACTATGGTTTATCCTTAATCATCGACCAAATCAAGGAGGTGAACATTGGCTGCAACATCACCACACTGGGCGATTTCAAGTTTAACCCCGATGTGGTGAACTGCTATGGCCAAACGCCGCCCACATGCACGGCCAACACATTTGCCAGTTATAACGGACAGTTACATGTGCCCACCACTGCCGCTGCCGCCTATTTCACAGCGCCATACTGGGAAAATTTCACCAACCTGATCATTGATCTGACCACGAAGATTGAACTCGACGCCTCGAGCGCCGACCTCTTCTTGAACAGTCAGCGACAACTCACCGCTACTGTCACTCCTCAAGGCAGTTCAGTCACATGGGATACAACCGACCCGGCAGTGGCTACTGTTGACAATAACGGCATAGTCACGGCAAACGGAGTGGGACAATGCTACATTTATGCCACCATCTCATCGGTTCCGGCAGTCTATGACCGTTGCGCCATCAATGTATCCTACCCACAAATCACCAGCATCACGCTCAGCGAGAGCGAACTGGAGTTCAAGCAAGTGGGCGAGACCGCGACACTCACTGCGACAACCACGCCCGAGATTCCCAGCTTGCAACCCACCTGGACATCGAGCGACGAGAGCGTGGCGACAGTCGATGCCAACGGTGTGGTGACCGCGACAGGCAAGGGCGAGTGTTTCATCACAGCCACTATGCTTAATAAGTCGGCCACATGCCATGTCGTCGTAACAGGAAATGTGCTCATCACGCTCGATCAGCACGAACTTGCTATCGACATCAACCAGATAGCCACACTCACACCCACTTGCTCACCCGTCGAGACTGAACTCAAGGTCACATCGAGCGATCCCAGCATTGCTAACGCACGCTTCGCCATTCAAGACGGTGCCACAATCATTCAGGTGCTGGGCATCACGAAAGGTGTCGCAACCATCACAGTGACATCGACCGACGGCACGGCAACCCCCGACTCCTGCATCGTTAGAGTCGCAATGCCCACGGGCGACGCGAACGGCGACGGCGAGCTGGATGTTCGCGACATCACCTCACTTATCGACATCATCATGAACTCGAGCAACAATCCCAATGCCGATCTGAATGGAGACGGCGAAGTGGATGTTCGCGACATCACTGCCCTCATCGACATCATCATGAACAGCTGAACTGGACATCGCAAGATTAGTCAGACAATTAATGACAACGGGTGACAACTAAATATTGTCAATTAATAGTCATCCATTGTCTGATTATAAATAAAACCGAGCTTGCGAGGCTCTACGACGCCGATAGGCGCAACTTTTCGAATTAGCACCCCAATGAGTCGTCAATTTTATTTTTTCAAAAAGCTGCAAACTAAGTTTGTCGAAGAGCTGGTTCACGCCGGTTTTAGTACGCCAGCGCGACTCCTATACTCCTCAACTCCGTAGTAATAAACGACGCTGCAAAGTTAGGATAGAATCATTGCGTGCCACTCTAGCCAGCTCGTTTTTTTGGGGGGGGCATGAATATTGTTTCATTTTATTGCATTTACAATTATAGCAATTTCATTTTGTTTCATTTCTTGCATATCTCACTTTTCCAGCATTTTTTCTTGCTTTTTCACACATTATTTCATATATTTGCACTTGTGCTGCTGGTGGGTAGCGGTCCACCTTATGCCAGCACAGGGGCAGCGAGGCCTTAAAATCTCCCTGCTCCAGGACATATTCAGAAAGCGTTTTTGCTTATCCTTGTCTAGAAATCGGCAAAATTTTTATCAGCAGGGTATAGCAGTCAAAAACGCCTTCGCTTGCCTTTATACACCCCACCAGCGGGTTCGATATAACGGCATGGCGTGGGATGGACTGTTTATTGCTGATAGGGCTTTGCCGAGCCTCTAGACAAATAATCAGAAAAGTCTCCACGCTTTCTTTTTGCACTAACAACGAAAACCAGCCTTTATTAGGAGACTTAGTAAGACTGTTTTTTTTATTATGGAAACATTCTCTATTATTTTAAACTGTATTGAACGGCATCTAGGTTTAATTCTAACATTTTTGGGAGTAATCATTACATTATTCATTTACTTTAAACAAGTAAAATCAAGAACAATAAAAAAATTATCAAAACAAATCATTGCTTATTATAGCCTTGAGCAGGTGGCTATCATGGAAATTCAAAAAGCAACAAATGAAAACTTAAAGACTATAAAAACCAGATTACGTAAATGTGCTCAAGAACATCAGGAAAATCTTGAAAAAGAGTATCCTTCATTTACTGCAAAAGAAGCAAGAAAATATCTATAAACTTCAAAATAAACACAAATGAAAACTAATCTATTCAAATCAATTCTGCTTATTGCTATATTGGTACTGAGCAATGTACCATTAGCTGCTTCTGTTAATGACTTAAAGGTTAATGGGATTATTGGTAATTACAGTGGCAATGATGCTTCGACTATTACTACTTACATTGTAAATGGAGTGTCGTTCAATATGGTTGATGTGGAAGGCGGTACATTTACAATGGGCAGGACTGCTGATCAGGACACTGACACGAAACTCGATGGCGATGACCTGCCGACTCATCAAGTTTCGCTTAGCAGTTTCTGCATC
>CACXLJ010000040.1 GCA_902768435.1 uncultured Bacteroidales bacterium
TTCCTCGCGCGTCATGGTCAGGTTGGGAGTGCGCTCACAATGCTCTTTAAACACCATCAAACGCGGCAAGATAAAGCGCGCGATGGTGATGTCGAGGTCATAAAGTTCCTCAACGTCAATCGTCTTAGCAATGGCTTTTGGATCAAATTCGTTATTCATCATTACATCTTCTTTTGTGAGAGGTTAATTAAATTCGGGAAGCAATATTACACATAATCTGTGAAACAGCAAAGAAAAATAACGAAAAAATGCAATAATACACACTTTTTTCCAAAGAAAGCATAAAACGAAGATAGACAATGAATTTCGCATGTAATAAAGCATTGCCCTGACAAGACGCCAAAGCAATGCTTTCATACTATTACCAGCAAATGAAATGTCCTATTGCTGCAAGGAGCATTTTAGAAATTCCATTTGGCTCCCAATGTGGGATTGACGAAGAACGTTTTGTCGTTGTAGGTGTTGTAGACAAAGTTGTTGCTGATCTCAATCTCGGTGCCGACGCTGAAGTGCGAGGTTGCGTTATACCACAGCTGCGGCTCGGTCAGCACCACGAGTTGGCCGTGGCCATTGTTCTTCTCACCGCGCCACAAGTCGATAAAGCCCGAGAACGTGCATTTGCCCTTGGCAAAATTCAGGCCCCAAACGCCGGTGAGCTGGAAGCTGGGGTAGCTGCGGGTGTACTCATAGCTCTTGAAGTAGTGCTTGTACATGAGCTGCAACGAGTAGGTCTTGGAGAAATCAGCCGAGTGGCCATTCCATGCAGCACCCACCAGAGCGGCCTGCTGGAAACTGCCGAAGCGGTTCAGACCGCCGTTGTACTCAACGTGTGCAGCAATGGGAACCTTCTTGCTGAGGTTGAATTCGCGAGAGATCTCGGCATAGGCGCCCTCGGTGAACTTGCGGCTGAAGTCGATATCCACAAAGTAGAACCACGAGCCCCACTTGTCGGCCTTGAACTGTTCGAGGGTCATGGTAACCTTCTGACGACCTGCCTCCTCATCGGGATAGATGTTGCGGCCGAAGTCATAGTGCAGCTGCACGTCCTGTGCCTGCACAGCCATGCCCAAAAGCATCAGCACGGCAAAGAGAATCTGCTTTTTCATTTTGTTGATTTGATTTTAAAAAGTGAGACAAATATATATACAATTTTTTAATTTACAACAATGGTGCTACATACTTCAGCACAAAGAATGCAGCCAGGATATACATGGCAACCGACACTTGACGATAACGTCCGCTCAGGAGTTTTACCAGTACATAGCTGAGCATACCCAGCACGATACCCTCAGCAATGCTTGCCGTGAAAGGCATCATCAGGATGGTAACGAAGCAGGGGAACGCCTCGGTGATGTCACTGAGGTCAATCTTGGTGATGGAGCGAATCATCAGCACGCCCACCAGCACCAGTGCGCTCGTTGTGGCGGCGGCAGGAATAATCAGGAAGAAGGGCGAGAAGAACAATGCCAAGAGGAACAGCACAGCCACCGTGAACGAGGTGAGGCCCGTGCGGCCACCAGCGGCAATGCCCGTGGTGCTCTCGACAAAGGTAGTCACGGTAGAGGTGCCTGCCAGGGCGCCCACCGTGGTGCCCACGGCATCGGCCATGAGGGCGCGGTTCAGACCCTGGATGCGGCCATTCTTATCGACCATGCCGGCGCTTGTCGTTGTTCCGATGAGAGTGCCCAGGGTGTCGAAGAGGTCCATGAACACCAGCGTGAACACAATGATATAATACTCGATGTCAAAACTCAGGAAACGTGAGAAATCCAAGTGGAAAGCCACTGGCTCGATCGAGGCCGGCAGACTCAATAGCGTGAACCCTTCAGGAATCTGTGTCACACCGATGGGAATGCCAATCAGCGTCATGGCAATGATGGTGTAGAACAGGGCTCCGCGCACCTTCAACGCCATGAGCACGCTGCCCAGAACAACGCCGCCAATGGCAAGGAGCGATGTGGCTGTCCATGGAGCGAGCGTCGTTACCGTGGCATCACTCTTGATGATAATGCCGCCATTTCTCAGCCCGATAAAAGCGATGAAAAAGCCAATACCCACCGAGATCGCGTAGCGCATATTCAGGGGGATGGCGTTCACAATAGCTTCGCGCACACGGAAGGCCGTGAGCAAGATGAATACGACACCTTCAATAAACACGGCAGCCAGTGCCTGTTGCCAAGTGAAACCCATGACAACCACAAGCGTGTAAGCAAAGAATGCATTCAATCCCATGCCCGATGCCAGGGCAAACGGGAGTTTAGCATAAACCGCCATCACCAGAGTGGCGATGGCGGCTGCAACTACAGTAGCTGTGAAGACAGCTCCCTTGTCCATGCCTGCATCACCCAATATGAGCGGGTTGACAGCGAGAATGTAGCTCATAGTTAAAAACGTGGTGAGACCAGCCAAGAGCTCGGTTCTCACCTTGTGCTTTGCTTCATCGAAGCCGAAAAAACTTAAGATAGTTTTCATGAATTTAGAGGGTTAATGAGAAAGAAAATGCTAAATTAGTATAAAGCGGGGACATGGCAAAGGAATTTTTCTATTATTTTCGGTAAGGTTGAAAAATAGTTGGAAAAGGCAAGAAACCTTTGTCTATCGGTATTTTTGGCCATTTGTCACTAATTACGCGGCCATTCATCATAATTGTGCATATTGCGCCTGGAAATTCCAACAATAGGCCATCAAAAGTTCATTATTCATTAAAAAAGTATTACCTTTGCGTCATTATGACGATACAAGAAGCCCAGGAGCGTGTTGACGCTTGGATCAAGCAATATGGGGTGCGCTACTTCAGCGAGCTCACCAACATGGCTGTGCTCACCGAGGAAGTGGGCGAGGTGGCACGCGTGATAGCCCGCCGCTACGGCGACCAGTCGAGCAAGCCGGGCGATGACCTGGATCTGGCCGACGAGTTGGCCGACGTTATGTGGGTGGTGATGTGCCTGGCCAACCAGACGGGCATCGACCTGGATGCCGCCCTGGAGCGCAACTTTGCCAAGAAGACATCGCGCGACAAGGAGAGGCATATCCACAACACGAAACTTACTAACCAATAAAATATCAAAGTATTATGAGTAATCACGAACACGAACATTGCGGATGCGGATGTGAGCATCACGAGCATGACCACAAGCCCATGGACAAGTACATGACCGCCATCAACCAGAGCAACGTCACCATCGACGACGCTGCCGTGACTGCCGCCGTTCAGGAAATCATCGACAAGCACGCTGCCGAGAACAACACTCCCGAGGTGCAGCAGTTCCTGCTGAACTGTGTGGATTTGACCACCCTGGCCACCGAGGACAGCGAGAGCAGTGTGGCCAAGTTTGTACAAAAAGTCAACGACTTTGACAACAACTACCCCCAGTACAAGAATGTGGCAGCTATCTGCGTCTATAGCAACTTTGCCGCCGTTGTTCGCGGCACCCTTGAGGTGAGCGGCGTTGACGTTGCCGTGTGCAGCGCCAGCTTCCCCGCCAGCCAGGCCCACATCGAGACCAAGATCGCCGAGACCGCCCTGGCCATCGCCGACGGTGCCGACGAGGTGGACATCGTCCTCAACGTGGGCTACTTCAAGGATGAAGCCTACGAGGAATTGTGCGATGAAATCGCCGAAATCAAGCAAGTTGTGGGCGACCGTCCCTTGAAGGTCATCCTGGAGACCGGACTGCTGAAGAGTGCCGAGGCCATTCGCCGTGCCAGCATCCTGTCGATGTACTCGGGCTGCGACTTCATCAAGACCTCGACGGGCAAGATCTATCCCGGCGCGTCGCTGGAAGCCGCCTATGTGATGTGCCAGTGCATCAAGGAATACTTTGTGCAGCACGGCCGCATGGTGGGATTCAAGGCATCGGGCGGCATCCGCACGACCGAGGACGCCGTTAAATACTACACCATCGTCAAGGAAGTGTTGGGCGAGAAGTGGCTGAACAACCAGTACTTCCGCATCGGCGCGTCAAGTCTGGCTAACGCACTGTTCCAGTCCTTCACGGGCACCGAGGAGAAGCCCTTCTAAAGACTGTTCGAATAAATTCGATAACAAAATAGTAGAGACGCAAAATTTTGCACGGCTGTCCCAAGAAAATTTTAACATTACGTTTTAGTGTTATTTCTTGGGTCAGCCGTTGACATTTTGCTATTTCTT
>CACXLJ010000041.1 GCA_902768435.1 uncultured Bacteroidales bacterium
GCACTCACATTCCTAACTTCGGTCTCAAGCACAGTGTTTTTATCTTTATCAGTAGTGGCTGTGAAGTCTGGAGCGCCATTAAGAGTACGGTATTGCACAGCAAACTTGTCGTCGATTTTGCAACGCACTTTATAGTGCATCATCGGATACTTATTAACAAAGTTAAATTTAAAAGGTGGGATATTACGCTCCTTAATGACCATCTCGTCATACGTGAAGATATCAAGAATGTCTCCAACTTCCAGGTTAGGGACAGCCAACTTGTGGCTTACTTCTTTCCCTTTCTTGCCTTCACGGGTTGTCATGTAGTCATCCGTACTGACATTGACTATGGTTCCGTCGGGTTTAATGACACGAACGCCCAGCACTTGTCTTAGGCTCTCCTGAAGGCCATAATCATTATAGCCCTTGGTGATAGTGGCATAGTCAAATTCGGAGAACGACTTTAAAGCGGCATCATCATTCAGTTTGACCAACATGCGATTCAGTTCGTGCCGTCCTAATTGCTTCACACTATTGAACATCAACAGTCCGGTCATCCGCAGGTAGGACTTGCGTGTCAATTCGACATCGGTCAATGCCGCAAGTATTACAGCGGAATGGGTTTTGTCATACTGATGGGTAACTTCATATTGAGTAAACATCGGGTCTGTGTCACTCCATACCTGCTGGCGCAGGTTCTGGGCAAATTCGGCATACTTCTTTTCATCATCTGCATGAGCGGACAACGACACCACCAAGGCTAAGATAGCGAGCCATAGAGAAAGGTTAGTTTTCATTGATATTCGTTTTTGGGGTTATGCTTTTAAGTATGATTTGCTCATGGCTTGCCTCGTTCCATTGTCTCAAGTTTTTATTCCATTGAGAAATGTGATTGCAAGCCAGTCGTGGTTGATGGATGGTGAGCACTTTGCGAAATATAATCTCATTGCCGATTTGCTTAAAACTGCAATTCATTTCAGCCACCTCGTTTCGCAGGTCGAAGGGGTCGGGCAACTGCTCGCAATGATAACTGTCTGGCATCTGCAAGACAACCTCACGAATTATTTGGCAGGGCATATCGAAGACATAGTCATTCTCACGCTTTGTTGTGTCAATCTGCGTTGAAAACAACATGTTGTCGGGGTCTAGTTCAATATATAAGTCACCTTGCAATGCCTCGCACGAATGGTTGTTTATGACATTGCCTTTCAGTACAGCCCACTCTGCCCGATTGTCCTTTTGTTCCCATTCAGCATCAACAATATTGTTGCTATGCGAAAGGTTGTTGAGCATTTGGGCTTTGAATGCCTTACGTTGTTGTGTCTCGGTGTTGTAGTAGGCCGAGAGCATGGCTTCTTTCAGATCCCCTTTCACCCATCTCTCAGCTTCGCCTCGCAGCGCCTTGTCATCGGACAGTTTCAATGAAATGTGCAGGCTGTCGCAATTGGCCGAGACAGGAAATACTGGCAACTGTCGCAATGAACATCCATCGACTTCCTCAACCAATGCCTCCATTCCCTGAATGTTTGATGGTATATGGCCAACAGGCACATAGTGAGAGGTCGGGTCTAGGTAGTAGGTAACACCTTCCCATTCAACAGTGCATATTGAGTGGTTCAGCGAGCACAGTGCGGGCAATTCACTCACTAGAATAGGAACCTGTTTTGTGCCGATATCGGTCTGCCGCGCATCAAATCCTTGTGCTTTGAGCAGGGTCTTGAGCAATAGGGACATGCCCTTACAATCACCATACCGCTTGCGGATCACTTCAGACGGCTTGTCGGGCTGGTGACTGCTCACGCCAGCCTCAAAGGCAACATAACGTATGTTTTTCTGCACCCAGGCATAAGTGTTCTTGATTTGCTCGAATGGTGTTGTACTCACCGCCTGTATCTCATTGAGAATCTCATTGATTGAAGGGATGGATGTGTCAACGTCGGCCATTTGCCTACTCCAGCCAAACAAATCCCTTAGGTCACTGAATGCCCCTTTGACAAACACAATGGGATAAACTTGCGAGAGTTTGGGCATGTTTTCTTCGTCCTTGACCGACTTCTGATCACAGATTTCGTAGGTGATGATTGTACGCTTGCCGTCATTCTTGGTGCTTGCCTGGATATTTTGAGTGATATTCTTTGATATCAACTCAAATTGTGTCATTCCTTGGGGAATGATGAAAGTGACGGTCTTGTGCTTGACATAATACTCCTCGCAAAGTGATACACAGGCGAAATAACGTATGTCTAGGAAGGTTCGTTCAAACTTGACTTTGCAATTCTTGGTTTTGCGATCAAGGGTGACATCGTAATAGCACACTTTCGAATCGTCATAAAACACGTTTTCGGGTGTGATGGACCGATATTGAGGTGTCCTGGATCGAGAACAATAACTATTATCTATGGTAATGTTGTCGCCATAGAAAATGCCGGGTTGAATCTTTTTGGAATATTGTCGCAAGTGCTCATAGGTCGCCTCACGCTTGTTTTTCACCACAATGCGGTCGTGAACGCTCTTGAATTCGTAGATTTCATTGCATTCAGCAATCATGACTTCATCATCGGCTGTCTGCGGAAAAACTGCTAATGTCGCAAACCAATAGAATGCCAGTGTCAATAAGATATATCTCATAAAACTCTTACCTTTAGTGACTATTGTTCAATTCAAGTTTCTACAGTGAAGTCCCGAACAAACTTTAGACCACAAAAATAAGGAAAAAAATTGATATATACAACACCCGGCAAATAAAATTTATTTGCCGGGTGGATTAATGATGATTTTGTTGTTTACTTGACGATAATCAGGTAGTAGTTCTTCTTGCCGCGCTGGGCCAGGATGTACTTGCCGTTGAGCAGCATGTCGGTCGAGGCCGGTGTGTTGGGGTCGGCGAGCTTCTCCTTGTTGATGCTCACACCGCCACCCTGGGTCAACTTGCGCATCTCGCCCTTGCTGGGGAAGATGGGAGCGTTCTCGACCATCAGCGAGATGAGCGGCGTACCCTGTTCGATGACCTCGCGGCTCACCTCGAACTGCGGCACACCCTCAAAGACGGCCAGCAACGTCTGCTCGTCAATCTTGTGCAGGATATCCTTGGCCTGATTGCTGAACAGAATCTTCGACGCCTCGACGGCCATCTCATAGTCCTCAAGGCTGTGGGCCATGATGGTGACCTCGCGGGCCAGACGCTTCTGCAGTGTGCTGAATTGCTGGGTGACCACACCGCCACGGTTGGCCATGATGTAGTGTGGGGCCAGCTCGTTGTCGCC
>CACXLJ010000042.1 GCA_902768435.1 uncultured Bacteroidales bacterium
CTAAAACATAACTAAAAATGTAGCACTCAATCTGGTACATTTTCAACTACTATTAACAATGACACTTTTTTACCGCCCATTTGACCGAAAATAAGGGTGTTTACTTGGCCACACGAGAAGATTTTTCTATATTTGTGGCTACATCATATTTTTCTAAATATTTATCAACGCTTATGAAGACAAGATTTTTAGCAATGATGTTGGCGCTGGTGGGCATGCTCACCGCCGGGGCACAATCGCTCACCAGCCACGAGTGGGCGGCCGAGACCGAGGCTTTCAAGGGAGCCACAGTGACAATCATGACAAGTTTTGATGATGACGGCACATGCACCATGCTCATGTTCATGGATCAGGAGATTGAGCGCGGCACGGTGATGCTGGCCATGATTGCCCCGGGCACCTACACCTACGACGGCAAACGGTTGCACATGAAGATTGCCACCGGCATGGCGCAGTTCTATGACGATGTCGACATGAAGGCCTCGACCAAGAACCTTGCCGACAAGATGAACCATGTAATGAAGCAGGAGATTGAGAAAGCCGTGCCAGGCATGAAGAAGCAATTCTTGAGCATGGTGAGCGACTACAGCGACCTGCAGGTCTCGCGGCTAACGTCCAGTGAGATGGTCACCAACATCGGCACCTTCAAAGGTCTGCCCCGCGGTTCGATGGAGAAGATGCTCTCGGACTAATAATACTTCTCAACTGACCCTTGTCGTCGACAAACTGGATGGCCCCGAGCTGCTTGCACGGTACTTTCCCCGGCTCAAGCATCGGTTAGAAGAGACACCACTCAAGGTCATACCCTTGATCTATTCTGTCTCAGCAATTCAATTCACCAAATTCATATCAAATTTGGTGAATCAATTCACTGAATTCATATCAAATTTGGTGAATTGAGAAAATAGTGCTACCTTTGCCGAATCAAACCAATAATGCAGGATGATTCAGAGATTGCTACAAAACAGGCTGATTGACAGTTATCGGAGGCAAAAAGTCTTGGTTGTCTTGGGTCCACGACAGGTGGGCAAGAGCACCTTGCTCGGTCAACTGACCCAAAATGAGCAAAATTGCCGGCTGCTCAATTGTGACAATGCCGACGAACGTCGTCTGCTGCAAGACAAAACCTCGACAGAACTTGAGCACCTGATTGCTCCCTACGATTTCTTCTTGATTGACGAGGCGCAACGTGTCACTGACATTGGATTGACCCTCAAGAAGATAGGCGACCTCAAACTGGGCAACCATATTATTGTAACTGGCTCGTCATCGCTTGACCTGGCCAACAAAGTCAACGAGCCGGCAACAGGACGGCTCATTGAGTATCGACTGTTTCCTCTGTCATTACCCGAACTGGCAGCACACACCTCGCAACTGGCTGAACGACGCATGTTGCATGAGCGACTGATATACGGACTTTACCCCGAGGTTGTGACGCAGCCCGAATTTGCGCGTGACATTTTGATCAATCTGGTCAACAATTATCTGTATAAAGACCTGCTGGACTATCGGGGCATCAAGAAGCCTGATGTGTTGATGAACCTGGTCCGCGCATTGGCCCTGCAGGTGGGCAGCGAAGTGTCATACAACGAATTGTCGCGTCTCGTCGGGGTGGACAAATTGACCGTTGAGAGCTATATCAACCTGCTTGAAAAGTGCTTTATTGTCTTCAGGCTGAATTCGTTCAGCCGCAACCTGCGCAACGAAATCAAGAAAAGCAAAAAAATCTATTTCCTGGACAATGGCATCCGAAATGCAGTGCTAGCCAACTTTGCTCCCATAGAGAACCGTACTGACACCGGTGCGCTGTGGGAGAACCTGATGGTCGCGGAACGCATCAAACGCAATGCCTATAAGGGAAGTTATGCGCTGACTTATTTCTGGCGCACACAGACTCAGCAAGAGATTGACTTTGTTGAGGACATCGATGGCACATTAGCTGCCTTTGAATTCAAATGGAGCGGCAAACGAGCGGCCGTGATGCCCAAAGCCTTTGCCGATGCCTATCCCGGTTCAACCTTGCAAGTGGTCAGTCCCGACAATTTCTGGGAATTCTTGGCTTAGTTCCCAGTTTCATGTCTCATGCTGCTTATAATGAATAAGAAGAAATAATTCGCGTGATTCAGCGGTTGTCACGAATTATCGAATTTTCGAATTCGTATCGCGCGATTCGCGGTCAATAAATTAGGACAAAAGCATTAAGCATTCGCGAGGTTTTCGCGGTTATGAACAAAAAAACACTGTAGATTAGGATGAGAGAACGCACTCCCTGGCTCGACTATGTGCGGATGTTCAGTATCTTTCTGGTGATACTCTACCACACGCCCCCGCGGTCTGAACTGCTGGACGAAGCAGTGATTCTGAACCTGCGGGTGCCGGTGTTCTTCTGCATCTCGGGCTTTCTGTTCAACGATGGCCGCTGGACCGACTTTTGGCGCTATGCCTGGCACC
>CACXLJ010000043.1 GCA_902768435.1 uncultured Bacteroidales bacterium
ATTTGGAACGCCCGTTTTCTGGTAGTAATTTTGCACCGAACACAAAACCGCAAAATCAATCATAATTACAAACAATAAAAACTTACAGTTATGAAAAAGATTATACTACTTTTGTTGTTGCTGGTGACAAGTCCAGGTATATTGCGGGCTGCGATATACGACACTTTTGAAATAGACGGACTTCGCTACATGATAGTGAATGAAGGAGATAACTATTATGATTTTGACGATTATGACGCTGACCCTTCAACAGTTGTCGTGACATGGCAGGTGGAACCAAATTTTTATTTAGGAGAACCTGATATGCCTTTAATTCAGAACTATTATTGCAAATCGTGTACTGAGAATCAGAATTACCCAGGCATGGAAAGCATAACAATCCCTGCCAGTGTGGAGTATAATGGCAAATCCTATATAGTCGAAGGTATTGGTGCTTATGCTTTTCATGGTTGCACCGATCTTAAGGAGGTGATTGTCAATAACGGTATTAATCGCTATAATCCAGAAACCAATGAATATGAGGGCGTTAAGGAATACAAGTTGTGGAATGGTGCTTTCATTGAGTCTGGGCTATCCGAAATCACACTGCCCAAAGGCTGGTATGAGATTGGTGCCGACTGCTTTTTGATGAGTCCACTTGAGAAATTCGCTTGCGAGGGTAGGGCCTCATTTAACACACAGGCATTTGCTGGCACCAAACTTGACAGTGTGGTTCTTGATGACAATCGTACGCTTTTGGGGCATAGCACATTCGTGGGCTGCGATGAACTGAAGGTCGTAGTGTTGAATAAAGACTACAGCCTGAGCGAATCTTCTAGTTTCAAGATAGACGCATCACATTTTCGTGGGTGCTATAATCTGGAGAAATTTTCAGTAGATGAGAATAATGGCTCTTACGCCGACATTGATGGCGTTCTGTTTAACAAGCCCCACACAAAGCTCATTGCCTTTCCTGACTCACGAGGCGGTGATTACACGATTCCTGACGGAGTCAAGGAGATAGGTTCATTTGGGATAAGCTATTCTCCTCATCTTAAGAGCATAACAATCCCTGAGAGCGTCACGGCAATTAACAATGCCGGCATTTCTCGCTGCGACTCGCTTCAGCGAATCATCACCAGGAATCCCGTGCCAATCACATTCACACTGAATGATGCCATGTTTATTTATATCGATAAAGATAACTGTACTCTCTATGTCCCAATCGGCACATTGGAAACATATAGACAAGCATTTGCATGGAAAGACTTTACGCACATCATGGAGTTCAATCCAGAGAATCCTGGCGATGTGAATGTCGATGGCAAGATGAATGTGAGCGACGTAACTGCACTGATCAACATGATACTGGGCATAACCACAATGAACGATGTAGCGGGCGATGTGAACGGTGACGGTCTGGTGAATGTCTCTGATGTCACCGCCCTCATCAACATCATCCTCGGCGTCAAGTAAACTGTACACCCTGGTGTAGGGTCGCCATCCATGGCGACCGCAACAGCCGAATGACGCAATCCATGACATGTGCGTCGCAGACGAACTTCTGAACGAGTCGTAATAACTAGATAAAAACTAATCTATTAACCATTTTATTTTGTTGGAATCTCAAAAACAATTAAATTTGCAAAGAAAGGAGGAACTGACAATGCTGTCGAAAGGATTTGGTAGGGTCATATTGCTTTTTCTGGCACTCATAGCAGGAATGAGTGTGCTGGCCGATGACTTCAATGTCATCAGTGAGCGGCTTGCCCTGCAGCGCTACAATTTCCCGCAGGAGAAACTGCATATCACCACCGACAAGTCGCGGTATATGGCCGGCGACACCATCTGGCTGCGCGCCTTTGTGGTGAATGCCGCCACTCACGAACCCGTGGACGCGAGCAAATACTGCTATGTGGAGCTGCTGAATCCTTTCGACAGCCTTGAAAGCCGCATCAAGATCAAAGAAAGGAATGGCGTGATGCAGGGCTACCTTGCCCTGTCGCCTCAGCTCGCCGAGGGCAGCTACACGCTTGCCGGCTACACCCTGTTCATGCAGAGCCTTGACGAGGGCTACTACTTCAAGCGACGCATCGAGGTGATGAGTGCGCACAGCACGCGCAGCAGCATTGCATGTGATGTGGAGCGAGACCCGAAGAATCCAGGCCGTGTGAAGATTACAGCCCATTATCTCGACCTTCACACAAGGGCCGAGAAGGAATTCAGGCAGATGAAATATATCACTGCCGACCAGCGCGCTCATCAGCGTGATTTGG
>CACXLJ010000044.1 GCA_902768435.1 uncultured Bacteroidales bacterium
CATCCTTCGTTGTGTCCTTGAAGGCGTCGTTGTAATCCGTTTCCCATTGCGGGATAACCCATACCCAGTTAGGATCACTAGCCTTGATAGACACTGCGATTGCAGGAGCAGCACTACCACCTGGTTTGGAGCAAATAGGAGCATTAGTCATCAACAGGCCACCCTCATGGATATTCTTTTCTGCATATCGTTGTTTCTGTCGATTGATACGATCTTCAATCAACTGATATGCTTCATTAATGCTTTGATTCAACTCAATTCTGGTCATTTTGTGCCCTCTTTTTCACGTGAGGTGATCATCTTGCTATATACTCGAAGAATTCCTTTGCTATGAATGGGCAGATATCTGCATTATTCCTGGCACAAGTGTGAGGAAGAACAACATTTGCTTCATTGGTTGCGGTTAGCCCGATTACTTCTCTCGCAAATGCCCACACCTGTTTCCAATGCTTTTGAAGTAGCAGGATAGCTCCCGAACCACCTTCGTTGCTGTCAATAAGAACAAGATCAGCGCCAACTTCATGGTCATCGGGATATACTTCTCCTTTTACTTCGCTGACATTGACACCAGCATATTTGGGAAGCGCCCACAGAATACCATGCTTTAGTGTGTGCACTAAAATATATCTTAAAAATGCATCCCGATTAAAATCTTCGCATTGCGAACCATCACTATGTACACACCATTGGTTTTTGCATTCATTACACTTGGCTTTTTCACAAAAGCGTCCTCGTAGATCTGGCTGCTTTGGCTTTTCATTTGCAGCATCGAAGTTATAATCTTCTAGTGCACATTTAGGACGCATTAGTTCTGCCAGGTCGAGTTTCACTGGTTCTTCGAACCTCGAACAATTGGTGCAGTCCCCTGAACATGAATATGCGTGTTCAGTAATAAAAGCATCAAGTGATGGCCCGAATGCAATCCAAGCGAGATGAGACTCATAATAGTTGCCCCAGAATTGATGATCATAGATCTTTTCAGTCTTAAGGGTATAAGCTTCAGAATCACCACGCCCGGAGGAAAACCTTCTTAAAAACTCATTAGCTAGCTGGATAACGTATCCCTGTTTAAAACTAATGCTCACATTGTCATCAGAAATTGGTTCGCAAAGGTTAATCTCATATCCATTCTCAATTTTGTTTCCAACGTAACTATATGAAACCGTTCTCACTCTAGGAACACCTATTGTTTTTATCTTTGCCATATTATTGCGTTATTTTAAAGCTGTATAAATTGAGCAAGTGCCCAGGGTGAGTCGTTTCACTTTGCAGTGGTTGAAGCCTGCTTGGCGCATGATGTTGAGCATGTCGTCGCCTTGAGGCACCGCCGCTATGCTCAGTGGCAAGTAACGGTAAGCGCTACGGTCGTGCGACTTGAGAGCTCCCACCCATGGAATAATGTGCAGTGTGTAGAGGTCGTAGAACCATTTTATCACCGTGTTGCGCGGTGTGGAAAGTTCTATCACGCACAACATGCCCCCGGGCGACAGCACGCGGTGCATTTGCTCAAAACCTTGCTGCAGGTGCTCAAAGTTGCGCACGCCAAATGCCACTGTCACAGCATCAAACTCACCATCCCTGAAAGGCATGTCAAGGCAATCGGCTTGCAGCAGGGTTATCGCGTCGCTCATGCCACGCTCCTGAATTTTGCGTTGTGCCACATCAAGCATTCCCCGCGATAGATCAATGCCCACCACTTGCCGGGGTCGCACTTTCTTGTAGAGGCCCATGGCAAAGTCGCCGGTGCCGGTGGCAACATCGAGAATGCGCTGTGGCCGTGACTTGCGCACCAGCTTCACCGCCACATGGCGCCACCAGCGGTCTATGCCCAGTGTCATGGCGCGGTTCATGAAATCGTAGGCCGGTGCAATACTGTCAAACATTTCCCGCACCTGCGCGGTTTTGTCACCGGTGGAGTTATAAGGTTTTATTTCTTCAACTTTCATTAGCTAAATAATTGCACGACAAAAATAGGCATATTTTCAAATAAAAACCACAAAATCTTCTACTTTTCTTGTGGTTTTTCAATTA